>PWKN01000166.1 GCA_003559735.1 Bacteroidales bacterium
ATGAATTTTTCTTTCTTTTCCATCTTGCGTTTTTTGCCCCAAAGCTCGCAAATTCCCCCAAATAATCATCCCCCTGTGTGTCAAAAATCCTGTCATGGGTGTTTCATATTGTCAAAAGTCTTTGGCATTTTTTTAAATAACCCGCATCTCGGTTTCCGGACTAAGTTGTTTGAGCAGCTGTTTTACATTTTCTTTGGCTGTATCATCTTTGAAAGACCGGTCGCGGAATACGATGCGTAGCGGCTCCTCCCTGTTACTTTCATGGATGAAAGGCCTTTATTGTTTAGTTACAAAATTTGTTGCTAGCAACAATAATAAAAATGTCAGCAACGATTTAGCAACCAAACATACAGAAAAATAGGAAAACTGACAACAGAAAAAGGAAAATAAATGCAGTTAATATGCAGAAAATGAAGCATGAAGGAAAACAAGGGAAAGGTGGTTACTTTCCAATACAAAACCGCTCAAATATACTGCCAAGGATCTCATCTGATGTCACCTCACCGGTGATGCTCCCCAGGTGGTACAGCGCACTGCGAAGATCAATGGCCAGTAAGTCTCCTGTAACCTCATCATCAATACCCTTGCGAACCGCAGCAATGGCTTCGGCCGTTTTTGACAGCGCCTCATAATGCCTGCTGTTGGTAACCAGAATGCCCTCCTGGCTGTGTGTAAAGGAATCGACCGACTTTACCAGGCTGTCTGTGATCATCGAAATATTCTCCTTGCGCTTGGCCGACACAAAGATTGTTTCAAGATCAACCAGGTTGCGAAAATGATGGGGGATCTCCTGGAGCAGGTCAATCTTGTTGGCAATAAGAACAAGACGCTTCCCCTCGTCTCCAACCATTTCCTGAAATTCGCGGATGGTTTGTGCAATCTGCTCCATTCCTGTCCTGCTTACATCAAAAAGGTATAAAATGATTGCCGCCTGGCGTATCTTCTCATAGGTTCGCTCCACACCTACCGCTTCAATTGCATCCTTACTTTCGCGCAATCCGGCAGTGTCTATAAAACGGAAGGCAACCCCGCTTATGGTGATGGTGTCTTCAATAACATCCCGTGTTGTTCCCGGTATTTCACTGACAATAGCCCGTTCTTCATTCAGGAGTGCATTGAGAAGGGTGGATTTACCGACATTGGGTTCGCCGATGATTGCCACCGGGATACCTTGTTTCAGTACGTTGCCGGTAGCGAACGATTCCCTGAGTTGTACCACTTCGTTGTCAATCTCATCCAGCAACTGCTGCAGCTGTTCCCTGTCAGCAAACTCAACATCCTCTTCACTGAAATCCAGCTCCAGCTCGATCAGTGAGGCAAATTCAAGCAACTTGGCGCGTAACCCGCTGATGCGTTCCGAAAAATGACCGCGCATCTGCTGAAAGGCAACACGGCGGGAGGCTTCCGAATTGGATGCGATCAGATCAGCCACCGCCTCTGCTTGCGACAGATCCATCCTGCCATTGATGAATGCACGCATGGTAAACTCGCCCGGCCTGGCCATACGTGCCCCGCAGTCTGTCATCAGCTGAAGGATCAGCTGCTGGATATAGGGACTGCCATGGCATGATATCTCCACCATGTCCTCGCCGGTATAGCTTTGGGGAGCAACAAACCTGGTAAGCATAACCTCATCAATGGCATTTCCGCCTCCTTCAACCTGGCCCAGGGTCATTTGGCGGACAGGAATGTCGGCGAACCGCAGGTCCTTTTTCCGTGGTTGAAAGATCTTGCCGGCAACGGCAAAAGAGTCCGGACCCGATAACCGGATGACAGCAATGGGGGCGTTAACCATCGCTGTAGCGGGAGCACAAATGGTATCGTTGGTGTCGTAGGTCTTCATAACAGGGATTTTTTTACACACATCCGGCATAAACCACCACCGGATAACAAAGATACACCAGATTGCCCAAAACTTAAAGAATCCCGGAAGTGAACAGTCAAAAAAATGTATCTTTGATCGCACTTAAAGAACTGGTAATTATGAGCGTACTTGTAAACAAAAGTTCCAGGGTTATCGTCCAGGGCTTTACCGGCACAGAAGGCACTTTTCATGCCACTCAAATGATCGAATACGGCACCAATGTGGTGGGTGGCGTTACCCCGGGGAAAGGCGGGGGGCGTCATCTTGAAAGACCGGTCTACAACAGCGTTGACGAAGCGGTCAAAGATGCCGGTGCCAGCGTGAGTGTCATTTTTGTGCCTCCGCCCTTTGCAGCCGATGCCATCATGGAAGCTGCCGATGCCGGCATTGATGTGATCGTATGTATTACCGAAGGGATCCCGGTGCAGGATATGGTAATGGTGAAGGAGTACCTGAAAAGCCGCCCCGGAAGACTAATCGGTCCGAATTGTCCGGGTGTGATCACTCCGGGAGAAGCCAAAGTGGGGATCATGCCTGGCTTTATACATAAAAAGGGGACAATCGGCATTGTGTCGCGTTCCGGTACGCTTACCTACGAAGCTGTAGACCAGGTAACCAAAGCCGGCATGGGTCAGTCTACCTGCATCGGCATTGGAGGCGACCCCATACCCGGCACCAATATGAAGGAAGCAGTAGCGCTGCTAATGGAAGATAACGGTACGGAAGGCATCATCATGATCGGAGAAATAGGTGGCGGCATGGAAGCCGAAGCTGCCCGGTATGTGCGCGACCACGGATCCAAGCCGGTGGTGAGCTTCATCGCAGGAGCCACAGCCCCGAAAGGCCGGACCATGGGTCATGCCGGGGCGATCATCGGGGGCAAAGATGATACGGCCGAAGCAAAAAAAACGATCCTCAATGAATGCGGGATACATGTGGTGGATTCGCCGGCCGACATCGGACAACGGATGAAAGAGGTCCTGGAAAACAGGTAAAACCCAGGCAGCACCTTATTTTAAAGGGTCAATGCCTGGCCTTCCGGTACAAAAGTGCCCGGTCATTCTTCACCGGGATCCTCATCTTCCTCAATGGGGTAATACTGAAGGGCGCCAATGTCTGCACGTTCTGTGCGCTCCCTCCCTTCCAGGTCGTACGGAATGTCTGCGGCAATGGCATGACTCCCCGCACCAATGGCCGGCGATTCTTCCTGCAGACGATAATCATGGGTCTGGATGTCATGGAACAGCGGGTCCTGGTTGACAATGGTGTTTATGAAAGCACTCCCGCTTGTGTCGGTCTGTGTCCGCACCAAACAATGATCAAAAGTGTGGTATGCCTCCGTGCCTTCGTGCAGGTCAAACCCGATCTCTTCCTGGTTGGCGCCGTAAATAATGGTGTTGCCAAAATACACTTGCTCAAACGGCCGCACCTGGATCTTCCCGTCTACGTCCTCATAATAATTATTCAGTAGTACGGACGGAGTATTCCGCATGTCGATCCGGTAATAATTCGCAATGGTGGTGTGCCTGAAGTCGTAACGTCCACCCAGGGCAAGCAGCAATGCATAATCGCCGCAATTGGCAACGGCAAGGTTTTCTGCAACAACATGGCTGCCCTGGGCAAACAAACCGGCCAGACTCATGTTTTTGATCACACTGTTGCGGATCTGCAGGGTGGGGTTTGTAACACTGCCAAGGGTATCAACATGCAAACCCACGCTTCCGTTCTTTATAATGGCATGATCTATTATATGGTCTTTGCTGGTGGCCGTAAGCCATATCCTGCCCCACTGACCGGGTTGGTTGCGGTAAAATGCTTCGAGACGGTCTCCCTGGAATGTCACCGGCAGCTCTTCAGTCCCTTCCACCTTCAGGCTCGACCGCTGCAAAAAAACAAGACTGGCATTGTTGTGCATATGGATGCTGGCCCCTTCACTGACCCGGAGTGTCACATCAGGTGCCACGACAACCAAACCATATACCACGTAAGGAAGGTCGTCATTCCACTCACTGTCTTCACTGATGATATGATAGGAAACACCACTGTCGGGATCGGTATAATTTGGATGGATAAAATGTGCATCCTGACCCCATGCCACCAACTTAACATCCTGTATGTTGTTATTGGTGCTGAACACAATACTGTCGGTTATGGTAAGCGGCAGATCCTGGTTCACGGGGTCGACCGTCACTTCAACAAACACATGAAGACTGTCCCTGGCTTCAATGTCTATATCGCGTAGCACCGTACCGGAACGACCATCAACATTCATGCGATAAAACGACTGTGCACCACCGGCAAGAGAAACTGAGGAGATCTGTATCCTCCTGTTGTGCTCGTTGTATACTTTGAAAGCGCGGGTGGCAGAACCAACAGTGGTGAACACAGTGTCGAACAGCAACGAATCCTGGCTGAATGTAAGGCGAACAGACGGACTGGTATCGATCGCATCGTCACGGCATGAAATAAAGGCTATGAAGAATATGATCAGACCAAGGGCAACAACAGTATTTCGGTAATGTTTCATAAAAACAAAGATAGAGATCCAGATAGAAAACGACAACCAACACGGTATGGTATTCATATGGATCCAAAAAAAACAGCAAATTGCATTGCAGCAAACAAAATTAATGTAATTTTGCAGCCTAAAACAGATCAATATGGCAAAAAGCACTAAGAATAAAAAGGCCGGCGATAAGAATATTGTAGCAGTTGAATCGGCGCTCAGCAAAACAGAACAATTTATTGAGCGCAATCAGAATTTGATCGTCTATACGATAACCATAATAGTATTGGCTATTGCCGGGTATATTGGTTATACCCGTTTTATCCTGGAACCCAGGGAGCAGGAAGGTCTTGCCGAAATGTTCATGGCTGAAAAATATTTTGAGCGCGAGGACTTTGAACTGGCGCTTGAAGGCGATGGTGAGTATCCGGGATTTCTTGATATCATTGGTGATTACCGTATGACGAAAGCAGCAAACCTGGCCCGTTTTTATGCGGGGATCAGCCTTATCAGACTGGGAGAGCTGGAAGAAGGCATTGATCATTTGAAAGATTTCCGGAAACGTGATCAGATACTCGGTGCAATGGCCTATGGTGCTATTGCCGATGCTTATTGGGATATGGACGAATTGGAGCGTGCAGCAAGGTATTACCGGCGTGCCTACCGTTATCAGCCCAACAAACTGACAACCCCTGCCTTCTTATTGAAAGCTGGTCTTTTATACGAGCATAAAGGTGCCTATGATGAGGCCGTCAGACTATACGAGCGAATTCGGGATGAGTACCCTGAAACTTCCGAGGGGCGCGACATCGAAAAATACATCGCAAGGGCCAGGGCAAGCAGATAACAACTGCTGCAGCACAGACACTTCAGTCGTTGACGGCATCCATAACCACACGCGAAACGATGGCCAAAAAGAAAAACCTGTCAGCATACGATAAAGAAAAAGTACCCGAAGCCTCCGGGATGCGGATTGGTATCGTGGTGTCAGACTGGAACAGTGATACCACCGGTGCACTGCTCGAAGGTGCAGTGCATACCCTGCAATCACAGGGGATCAATGCTGAAAATGATATCATCATTGAAAGGGTACCGGGAAGCTTTGAACTGCCCCAGGCCGCTGCCCTGATGATCCAATCTTGTCCTGTCGATGCGGTCATTTGCCTCGGGTGCCTGATCCAGGGCGAAACAAGGCATTTTGAGTTTATCGCCCAGGCTGTGGCAAAAGGGTGTATGGACTTAAGCATCAATACCCTGACACCTGTAATTTTTGGTGTCCTTACCACAGACACCCACAAACAGGCACAGGACCGTGCAGGTGGCAAACACGGCAATAAGGGCGATGAGGCTGCCATTACCGCCATCCGTATGATCGCTGCAAAAAAACGTCTGAAGAGTGATGAAAACATCAAATGACCGATCATGCCTCCTGATAGCTTGCGGATCATCTTTATGGGGACACCCGAACTGGCGGCACACATCCTTGAATCCATAATAACAGCCGGATACCAGGTAGCTGCCGTGGTTACTGCCCCCGACCGCCCTGCAGGCCGGGGCAGGAAAGTCAGACAATCAGCAGTAAAACTATCCGCACTGAAATACAACATCCCGGTATTGCAACCCGAAAACCTGAAAGCACCCTCTTTCGAAAATACGTTGAAAGAGATCCGTCACGACATACAGGTGGTGGTTGCCTTCAGGATGCTCCCTGAAACGATCTGGAAATTACCCCCAAAAGGTTGTTTTAACCTGCATGCATCGCTGCTGCCCGACTACCGGGGGGCAGCCCCCATTAACTGGACCATCATCAATGGTGAAAAGGAAACCGGTGTAACAACATTCCTGATCGACCGCCAGATCGATACGGGCAACATTCTGCTGCAACAAAAAATCCCCCTCCGGCCATTCGAAACCGCCGGCAGCCTGCACGAAAAAGTGAAAAAGTGCGGTGCCAAACTGACACTGAAAACCATCGATCTGCTGAAGTCTGGTCAGGCTAAGCCAATAAAACAGGAAACCCTCGCCAACAGCGGCAAAAAATTACATAATGCACCCAAAATACACAAGGAAGATCGCCGCATTTGGTGGAATGCCCCCTGTGCGGATATCGTCAACAAGATCCATGGATTGTCTCCCTACCCAGGTGCTTTCTGTGAGGTGGAAACAAAAAAAGGACATTTCAGTAATCTGAAAATATTCAAAGCCCGTCCGCTATTATCAGAACACAACCATCAACCCGGCACCATACTTACCGACAATAAATCATTTCTTCACTTCGCCACCCCTGATGGATATGTAGAGGTGACCGAGTTACAACTGGAAGGCAAAAAAAGGATGCATACCGAAGAATTGTTGCGCGGGTTCCGGTTTGAAACCAGATTTTGACGACATAGAATGGCCATTTAATCCCTTAAATGGTCAAATAATTGTCCGATTTTGGTCAAAGTTATTAACAAAATCCACATTTTTATTAACATTTACGTTAATTTTACCCCGAAAACTTGTATTTTCATTGAAATGCCCTATATTTGCAATGGTTAACGGAAGTTATCACCTAAATTTTAACCAAAAAAGAAAAAAATGAACAAAGCAGAACTCATCGATGCCATCGCATCAGAAGCAAACTTAACAAAAGCAGACGCCAAAAGAGCATTGGATGCATTCATTGGCGCAACCACAAACGCACTGAAAAAAGGTGACAGAGTGGCACTGGTAGGATTTGGATCTTTCTCTGTTTCAAAAAGAGAAGCTCGTAAAGGAAGAAACCCACAAAGCGGTATGGAAATTACCATCCCCGCCAAGAAGGTGGTTAAGTTCAAAGCAGGAGCTGAACTTGCCGATAAGGTGAAGTAACTCCCGGCACAAGGATCTTTAATAAAACCCCGGTCATTCCGGGGTTTTTTGTTTTATGCCGTGACGGGATTTATTATTATTTTTACGCAGCGCCAAAAAAACGTGTTTGCCGTTCATAACAGGAAATATTGCCGGTTGAGCGACGATCAAAACGATACATCGCTTCCCCTGAGGTCAGCATAACAACAGGTACAACCTTTTCATTCCGGAAAAACAACAATAAGAGGCTCCTATGAACAACCACAGCAAGCTTCGGGATTTCGATCCAAACGGAACCGCCAATACCGGGAACAATATATTCGGACTCCCGTTCAGTGTTGATGATTCCCGCCTGGTATTCATACCGGTGCCATGGGATGTAACGACTTCAAACCATCAGGGAGCACATAAGGGTCCGGGGATGATCCTGCAACAATCTTACCAGATTGACCTTTATGATCCGTCCGCCGTCAATGCCTGGAAAGAAGGGATGGCCATGGAGCCCATCGACACTTCCCTCGTTCAGAAAAACCACCAATTGCGCAGCAAAGCCGAACAGGTGATCTCCTTTTTGGAGTCGGGGAAAAAGGTGGAAGACAACAAACATATAGAGGAGCTGGTTGAAACGGTCAATACAGGCTGCAGCAATATGATCGCCGGATTGGAACACAAGTGCCTGCAATATATTGCCAACGGACAGCTTCCCTTTCTGGTAGGAGGCGACCATAGTGTTTCGACCGGACTGATACGTGCACTGGCCAGGCATCATGATCATTTTGGGATACTGCAGATAGATGCCCATGCCGACATGCGCAATGCCTACCAGGGGTTTCTGCATTCACATGCCTCTGTTATGCACCATGCCATGCTCAACGATCGCGTATCGATGGTCATACAGGCAGGAGTGCGCGAATTTTGCGATGAAGAGCGCCGTTTTATGTCGAAACACCCTGCACGTTTGCATGCATATACCGACCACACCCTCCATAAACGGCTGTTCGGGGGAGAGTCATGGGACGGTATTTGCAGGGAAATAGTGGGTCATCTTCCGGATAAACTGTATGTCACCTTTGATGTAGACGGATTGGATCCGGCCAATTGTCCCGGAACGGGCACACCGGTGCCTGGTGGCTTATCCTTCAACCAGGCCCTGTACCTGCTGGAAACCGCTTTGAAGTCAGGCAAACGCTTTATCGGTGCCGACCTGGTGGAGACCGGGCCTGGGATAACCGATGGCATCATCTCATCCAGACTGCTGTTCCGCATGGCGGGCATGGTAATAAAAAGCAACCAGTAATGCCCTGATCATGAAAGAACCGGAAAGCACACATCAAAAACACATCAACAACACATCAACAAGGAGGCACATATCCAACCACTGAGCAAATAACATCATGCAAATCCACCAAAAAAAATTGTTGATTGAATATCTTGCCAGGTATGTTACCCCGCAACGCCTGGCAAAAATGAACAATGTACTGGCCCGCCGAACCCGCCACCTGTGTGTAGTCATGGAAGACATTTACCAGTCGCAAAACGCCAGTGCCGTTCTGCGGTCATGCGATTGTTTTGGAGTACAGGACGTACACATCATTGAAAACCATAATGTGTATGAGATCAATCCGGATGTGGCACTGGGTGCATCAAAATGGTTAAGCCTGCATAAATACAATACCCTGGAACAGAACACCACAGCATGTCTGAGCAGTCTGAAGAAAAAAGGATACCGGATCATTGGAACCTCGCCCCATAAAGATGATTGTTTGCTCGAAGAGCTGGACATAAATCAAAAAACTGCCCTGGTATTCGGTACGGAGTTGAAGGGGCTCACTGGTGATGCCATGCAACAGGCCGATGGCTTTGTTAAAATCGCCATGGATGGTTTTACAGAAAGTTTTAACATATCTGTTTCTGCCGCCATTTGCCTGTACCATCTGACACCCAAAATAAGGGAAACAGTTACCGGCTGGGAGTTGAGCGAGACAGAAAAAACCAGCCTCCTGCTTGAATGGATAAAGCAGTCGGTCAGAAATCCAAATTCGCTGGTCAAACACTTCAAAGAAGAAACGGGCATCCACTGAAAAGGTACACCAGGATCATTGTGCGCCATCCGGTCATCCCGTTCTGGCTTTAGCCTTTTTCGGCTGCAAGGGCCTTAAAACGGTCACCCCGTTCCTCAAAGTCCCTGAATGCATCGTAGCTGGCTGCGGCGGGCGACAACAGGCATATCTTTCCTGCCGGAGTTCGTTTTTTTGCCAGCAACACTGCATCATCGAAAGAATTAACCAGTGACATCCATTTCCCTTCTAATTTTTTGGTCTCTTTTGCGATCCCGTGCATCCGCGCTCCCGCATCTCCTGTAAAAAGAACATGCTCCACACCCGACTGTCCGACAAAATCAATCAATCGTTCGTAATTCACGCCACGGTCTTTCCCTCCCAGTATAAGGGTCGCTGTCTGAGGCAATGCCTTTAATGCCGCAATGGTTGCCTCCGGTATGGTTGCAATGGAGTCATTATAATAAGCAACACCATCAAAAACGCCAGCATATTCCATCCGGTGAGGCAGCCCCCTGAATGATGATACGGCATCGTATATGCATTGTGCGGAAATACCCAGAAATATTGCTGCTCCCACTGCAGCAGCAATGTTATCCAAATTATGGTCCCCTGCCAGGAGTCGGTTTTTGCATAACCCGCTGATGGTTTCCTGTTTGTCGAGGTACGAAAAAACCAGGTCATCTCCCTGGCAAACAATGTTTCCTGATCCCCAAAGCCCACTGCCGACAGATACCTTACGGGATGAAACATTGATTGAGGAAAGCTGCGCAGACAAATAGGGGTTTCCGCTGTGTGCAATGCATATGTCATCTGCCCCCTGCCACTTTACGATGTTCATCTTTGCCTGCTGATACGCATCAAAAGAGGCGTAATGGTCGAGATGTTCCTCGAAAATGTTCAACAACACGGCTATCCTGGGCGAAACCCGTATGTTCTGGAGCTGGTGACTGCTCATTTCAAATACGACCTGGGTTTCCGGTCCGATATGGTCAAGCAGGTCAAAACAGGGAACACCAATATTTCCTGCAAGAACCACAGGTTGTCCCGACATCCGGATTATATGCTCCAGGATGCTTGCGGTGGTACTCTTCCCTTTTGTCCCGGTTATGCCGGTTACCTGATCCCTGTATTCCTGCAGGAACAATTCAGTCTGGGAGGTGATCCTGCCCGGGAAGGAATATCCCGACAGTTCGGAAAATGAAATGCCGGGTGACCTGATGATCAGCTCCGCCTGTTCCAGTCCACGCAAATAATCCCGGCCCAGGTACCATTTACCGGCCATCATGTCAATGCCGCAAATTACCTCCCCACTCAATGATTCGCTGCGGTCACATATGGCTATTGACTGTCCGGGATAATTTTTCTTTAACCAGCGGAACGTCGACCGGCCCTCTTTGCCAAATCCAAGTATTGCCACTCTTTTGTTACTGAACAGATCAGTTAGCCGCTTTTCTGCCATATGGATCATTTATAATGAAATACCCCTTTATCCCCTCGCACAAAGTCCGGATGAACACACCGCATTCTTAACCAGTTTCTCCCAAACAGGTCCGAGACAATGACTGTCATCAAACGAGCAGAGGTAGTCATCAGGGGACAATTCACTGTATTTTTTGTATAGTTGGCTGTTCTTATAATAAAGCAGCAAGGGAGGCAATGCATGCTCATCCTTTGTCTGCCTGTCAATGGCTGCAACCAGGGCAATGTTCACTTCATCAATGGTTCCAACACATTCAAACGGCTTTGCGTCACTGATTCCGCATAGATCATCCAAAGTATCTTTCAACGCATTATCCGAAAACAGTTCTTTCCCGAAGATTTCCTTAAGCGAGCCCAGGGGCAGGAACGGAGCAAGGATAATACAGGTGAACAGGCATTTGGAACACACCCCGCACCAGCGGTCTTCTTTGCTCCCTGCATTGCAGCTTCTGAATACGGGATGATACCTGGTAAGTTGTGAAAAAACAGCGCCTATCTGTAACTCGTTCAATGGCCTGAGCAAGCTGAAATAATTCAGCTGTTCATCGAGGGAGTGCCAGACATATTCACGAAAGTCCCGCTCAAACTGGAGCGATTTGCTGTATTGGTGGTTGATGCCGGTACCCGGCACGGATGGTTCACTGGCACTCGATTCGTTGGATAAGGCAATATGCTGAATGTGCATCTGTTTTGCCACGTAAAGGGCAGCAAATGCCAGCATCGCAGAAAAAGGGGTATGTCCGTTGAGAAAGCCTTGTGCATTCAACTGCAACAATAAAGGTTCCATCTGACGCTTCAGTGTGACAGGCAATCCTGGTGAACATCCTGCGGCCTTAAGCACACCATCGGTTGCACCGCGCGGATTGACAACAAATGGGACGGCATCATATCCCGAATCCTGCAACATTTCAAGGCTCAGTACCGAATCTTTTCCACCGCCAACCGGCAGCAAAACCTTCCGGCTGGAGTAACCGGATAAACAAGATGATTTGGAAGGCATCGCTGCACTGGTACCTGGAAATTCAAACTTCAGCAACTCATTGCCGGGCATTGGTATGCCATTGGTGTAAAAAAACTCTCCCAGTCCGTACCGGTAAAGCTTCAGCCACCAGTTTTGCTGTGACAACGATAGCTGAAAGGGTTCAATAACAATACGGGGCGAGCAAAACGCCTTCCAGTAGCTGAGCATTTCAATCATGCCGAGGTGAAAAACAAACAGGTCATCAACCACCGAAGACCTGAACAAGTCAGCCTGGTCCCCGAAGTCAAAAAACCAGCGGGGCTTGAATGTATAGCGGTTGCCGGACTCAAAATGAAAACCCACCTCTGTCTTTGTCCCGCTATGGAGCACGTAAAAATCTTTATAAGAAAAAACAGGGTATTTTTCCCGTAAATTAAAATATCTTTGTTGATTGGCGCGTATATTCATTTGAACAATGGCAAAGTTTTTGTTGTTAGATGGAGTAACAACACATCAAAATTAAGAAAATAGTCTGACAGACGACCGATTTCTGATACAAAGGGACTATGGAACATACAGACAATAAGCCTTCGAGTGGTAAGCTGCTGATCAGTGAACCGGCATTGCGCGATTTTTATTTTGGTCGCAGCGTAGTGCTGCTTGTCGAACACAACAACCAGGAAGGCAGCATCGGGTTGATTTTGAACAAACCGATCCATATGAAGCTGAACCAGGTGGTGAAGGAGTTTCCTGACAATGAGTTCCCACTGTTCTTAGGCGGACCGGTGCATCCTGAAAGATTGTTTTACGTGCATACGCTCGGCAAAAAAGTACCCGGCAGCATTGAGATCATTCCTGGCCTTTACTGGGGCGGTGAGATAAAAAAACTGATGGAGCTGATCAGCCTGCAACTGGTCACGCCCGAAGAAGTACGTTTTTTCATCGGTTATTCCGGATGGGAGCCCAACCAGCTGGAACGGGAAATGGTAGAAAAGTCGTGGGTTGTCACCCAGTGCAACCTGGACACAGTAATGGAACGCCACCCGGAAAAACTCTGGAGCAATATGCTGAAAGAAATGGGGAACGACTATGCCATATGGGCAAACTTCCCATCAGACCCGATATTGAACTAATACCGGTCAGTGACCGAATACAAGAGATATGATTTGTGAGGGCTTTGAAGATTCTCCCTTAATGATGCAATGCGATCGCAGGTAGAAGGGCTCTCTCTCCCCAAGTTTATCCTTTATAAACGCCAACAATTCATCCCCCTCCAGGCCATCAATAAGCGGACGTTTGCGTTTTGCATTTTTTAAGCGGTAACTGAGGCTCACCGGACTCATTTTCAGGTATACCGTGACACCGTGTGCGTTCATGAATTCCATGTTGTCAAAATAACAGGGCGTGCCACCACCTGTAGCAATGATGGCACGGGAAAGATCTTTCGTGCCTTGCAAACGTTCTCTTTCCAGCTGGCGAAAATATTCTTCGCCACGCTCTTCAAAAATATCATGGATACTTTTCCCTTCCTTTTCTTCAATCAGGTTGTCGATATCCATAAATGAATAGTCCAGCTTCCTTGCCAGACGCTTTCCCAGGGAAGTTTTCCCACACCCCATAAAACCAAGCAGGTAAATGCGCATCAGAGCGTTTTTTTATCATCCGGGACAAATATACATGAATTTTTTCATGCGAAATTCATCTTGATTTCTGTTATCTTTGGGGACTATGAGGAAAATTGCCACAGTGATCGGTGCCCGTCCGCAGTTCATTAAAGCTGCGCCTGTAAGCAGGGCGATTGCCAGTACAGGGGGTTTACAGGAGGTTGTCATCCACACCGGACAACATTTCGATGACAATATGAGCAGGGTGTTCTTTGACCAGATGCAGATCGCCCGTCCGGATTACCACCTGGACATACACAGCCTTCCGCATGGTGCCATGACCGGACGCATGCTGGAGGGCATTGAACGGATTTTGCAGGAAGAAAAACCGCACTACCTGATGGTCTACGGCGATACCAACTCAACGCTGGCCGGGGCACTGGCTGCTTCCAAACTGCATATACCCATTGCCCACGTTGAAGCGGGCCTGCGCTCATTCAACATGAACATGCCTGAAGAGATCAACCGCATCATTACCGACAGGATGAGCCGTTTGCTCTTCTGCCCTACCCCTGCGGCAATGAAAAACCTGGCACAGGAAGGATTCGAAAGGTTCAGCTGCAAACCGCTCCTGACAGGCGACGTTATGTACGATGCATCACTGTGCTTCAGGGAAAAAGCAGTAAAGCCCGGCGATACAGAGATACCTGCGTCATTTATCCTCACTACGGTCCACCGCGAGGAAAACACCCGCAACCACCGGCGCCTGGCAAATATAATCGGCGGACTCAACAACGTGGCTGAGGAGATGTGCCTTGTATTTCCAATGCACCCGGGAACAAAAAAACAGCTCGAAGACGGCAAACTGCCACCATTGTCAAAAAACATCATCACCACAACACCATGCGGATATCTGGAAATGCTTTACTTGCTGCAAAAATGCCAGATGGTGATGACCGACAGCGGTGGATTGCAGAAAGAGGCCTATTTTTTCGGCAAACCCTGCATAACCCTGCGTGAAGAAACCGAATGGACCGAACTTACAGATGCCGGTTACAACAAACTGTGTAACGACAACCCCGATAATATGGTAAATGCCTTCCGTGAATTCATCAGGCGACCGCCGGTATTCTCCGGGGGACTTTATGGAGACGGAGACGCTGCAGGGGTTATTGCAAAAGAATTACTCAGTGCCGGTCCATAAAGTCAGGTTTCTGAACGATACCATCCGGTTTCTGTGTTATGCCTTACTGCCAATCCTTATACATAACCCTGAGCGAGCATTGCATCAGCCACCTTTACGAATCCGCCGATGTTCGCCCCCTTCACATAATTGATAAAGTCACCTTCTTTACCATATTCCCTGCAGGTGTTGTGAATGTTGACCATAATGGTATGCAGCTTTTCATCAACTTCTTCTCTTGTCCACGCAATACGCATTGCATTCTGACTCATCTCGAGTCCGGATGTAGCCACACCACCGGCATTGGCAGCCTTTCCGGGACCATACAGGATCTTGCTGTTTAAAAATACTTCCACCGCCTCGGGTGTGCATGGCATATTGGCACCTTCCGACACACAGATACATCCATTGCTGATCAGCTCCTTCGCCTCCTTTTCATTGACCTCATTCTCAGTTGCACAGGGCAGCGCAATATCGCATTTTTCCATCCAGGGACGGGAAACACCATCCACATATTTACAACCATAGTGGTCAGCATACTCATGTATTCGTCCGCGTTTTATGTTTTTTAAATGCATCAGGAACTGCAGCTTTTCCTCATCAAACCCATCTTTGTCATAGATGTACCCGTTTGAATCGGATAACGTAACTACCTTTCCGCCAAGCTCTATCACCTTTTCTGTCGCATACTGGGCCACATTGCCTGAACCACTCACGGCAACGGTTTTCCCTTTAAATCCTTCATTGATGGTAGCAAGCATTTCCTGTGCAAAGTAGACTGTTCCATAGCCGGTGGCTTCCGGACGAATAAGGCTGCCCCCATATTCCAACCCTTTGCCGGTAAACACACCCGTAAACTCATTTTTTATCCGCTTGTACTGACCATACATAAACCCGATCTCACGACCACCAACACCGATGTCACCCGCGGGTACGTCGGTGTCAGCCCCGATGTGGCGAAACAGCTCGGTCATCAGACTCTGGCAAAAGCGCATTACCTCCACATCTGACTTGCCCTTTGGATCAAAATCCGACCCCCCCTTGCCGCCTCCCAAAGGCAGCGAAGTAAGACTGTTCTTGAAAACCTGTTCAAAGGCCAGGAACTTCAACACACCCAGATCTACTGTCGGATGGAAACGCATCCCCCCCTTGTATGGTCCGATGGCACTGTTCATCTCTATACGGTACCCTCGGTTAACCTGCACCTCACCCTGGTCATCGATCCACGGGACACGAAAGATGATCATGCGTTCGGGTTCTATCATGCGCTCAAAAACCTTTGCTGCTTTATACCCGGGATGCTCTTCCAAAAATGGGATAATGGTCTCTGCAACTTCTTCAACCGCCTGATGAAAAGCCCTTTCAGCGGGATTTTTTGCAATTACGTAATCCATAAATTTCCTGACTTGAACGTTCATTGTCGTGATTTTTTAATGTTTATCTTGTTTTTTACCCGCAGGTAAGGCACCTTTCGTGCAAAACAATGTTATGGCTTTTTTTATGTTGCGCACCGGTTTTCTTTTAAAAAATATTTTATGGATTTTTCTTGGATTTTTGAAATATTTTTATACAGGCATACCCGGCCGGTAACCATAAAAAAAACCACCGCTGTATCCGGATCGGTCATTCTTTATATTTTTGGATAATATTTCGTATCTTCATCATGATAAAAAACATATCTGCTGCAATGAGAGATGATGCAAACAACAAGGTACACGTGGATGAATTAGCCAGAATACAGGCCGGGACCGAACATCCTTATGAAATGAACCAGGAAAAGATCAAAAAACTCCTGGCTGAAAAAAGGGAACGGCTGAAAGAGCTGACGGCAATCCACAAAACAACATCGATCCTTAAAGAAGAGCTGGATGTTGGGGACATGCTGCAGGAGATTGTCCGGATACTCCCTCCCGCATGGCAGTATCCGGAATATACCACAGCCCGCATCATATATGGCGACCAACACTATCTGAGCAGTCCGGCGACAAAAGAGACACAATGGATGCAGCGCAAAACATTTGAAACCATTGACGGGAAAGAAGGATCCATTGAAATATTTTACAAGAAAGAATTTCCCGCTGAGGATGAAGGGCCCTTCCTCATTGAAGAACGTCACCTGATCAACAACCTCAGCAGTCTGATTACCGGGCACCTGAACACGCGCATCGGGAAGAACCTGCTGAACTACTCGGCAGACAAACACCAAAAACCGGACACTCCTGAACAGGTCAGCATACATGCAGCAACCAACAGAAAGCTGCTGCAAAGGTTTTTGAACAAACACAACTCAGACCGCGACATATACCATGACCTGATGCAGTATAAAGTGAGGGAGATCCTGCTGGTGGCAAACCTTTATGATGCATATATCATCGAACAGGAAGGCCGGTTCTTTGACCAGGTTACCGGTGAATACTACCAGCTGAACCTATCATCAGCACCCCGTATCACGGGTGTGTCCACCCCTGAAGAAGCACTGGAGAAACTGCAGGAAAAACACTTTGACCTGGTGATCATCATGATGGGTGCCGAGAAGACCATGCCCGTTAAGTTGAGCCGCATCATCAAGCAGATATACCACAACATCACCATCTTTATGCTGCTCAACAACAATTCCGACATTGCCCTTTTTGAAGGGAGCAGACCCATAACCTCTGTCGATAAAGTGTTTGTATGGAATGGAGATTCAAAGGTGCTGCTGGCGATGGTGAAATATATGGAAGACAAAATGAATGTGGAAAACGATATACGCATCGGTATGGTGCGTGTCATCCTGCTTGTGGAAGATTCAGCCAAATATTATTCACGCTACCTGCCCATCCTCTACTCTATTGTTATTGAACAGACACAGCACCTGATCGAAGAGGTAAACACCGATGAACTATACAAACTGCTGCAGATGAGGGTCAGACCAAAAATTTTGCTTGCGTCCAGTTACAATGAAGCGGTCACCTTGTTCAAAAAATATAAGGACAACCTGTTATGCCTGATCTCTGACGTTGAGTTCGACCGGGATGGGGATACCGATCCACGCGCAGGAATCAGACTGGCAGAATACGCCCGGGAGATGGTGCCAAAACTGCCTGTGGTGCTGCAAAGCTCTGACCCGGAGAACGCCGGTGAAGCTTATAAGCTGAAAATCACGTTTATCAATAAGGATTCTGAAACGCTTAAGCAGGACCTGCAAAGTTTTATCAATTATTACCTTGGTTTTGGCCATTTTGTGTACAAAGATGAAGATGGCCGACGGGACCTGGCCGTTGCCCGGTCAATGAAGGAGTTCGAGACACACCTGAGGACCATTCCCGAGAAATCATTGATATACCATGCAAAAAAAGACCATTTTTCACACTGGCTCATGGCACGTGGTGAAATACAGATGGCCAAACGGATCAACCCGCTGAAGGTGGAAGACTTTGATACAGCGGATAACCTTCGGCGTTACCTGATCGACATGGTTGAACAATGCATCCACGATAAACAGAAAGGGAAAGTGATCAATTATGACGAGTCGGCCCTTCTCGACAACTCCAATGTAGTGAGCATGTCGCCCGGATCATTGGGTGGAAAAGGGCGCGGACTCTCTTTTATCAATATGTTTATCAACAACTTCAATTTTAATGAGCTGGTTCCTGAAATCAAGGTGTGTACACCGAAAACATCAATTGTCGGGACGGAAGAATTTGAGCGCTTTATAAAAAACAATGATATTTATAATGATACATTCAACGAAACAGATTATGAAAAGGTAAAGAAACGGTTTTTGTCAGGCGAACTGACGACCACGCTGCGCAAGCGGTTGAAATTCTACCTTACGGTGATTAAGAAACCTCTGGCCATCAGATCGTCCAGCCTTTTTGAAGACTCTCTCATGCAACCGTTCGCAGGCATCTTCTCGACATTCCTGCTTCCCAATAACCATCCCGACCTGAATGTGCGCCTTGAACAGATCATGGATGCAATCAAACTGGTGTATGCCTCTATCTTTTCACCGACCGCCCGTTCCTATTTCAAAGCGGTTAATTACAAGATCGAAGAAGAAAAAATGGCAGTGATCATCCAGGAGGTTGCCGGTCATGAATATGATGGATTTTTCTATCCGCATATCAGCGGGGTGGCACAGTCGTATAATTTTTACCCCTATTCATACATGAAGCCTGAAGAAGGCTATGCTTCGGTAGCTGTCGGACTGGGAAAATATGTGGTGGAGGGAGAAAAACCTTACCGCTTCTCACCAATCCACCCAAAACTGGAAATGTATAATCCCAAAGAGCTGTTTAAAAACTCGCAGGTGCATTTTTATGCCGTTGACCTGAGTAAAAGGGACCTCAACCTGCTGGAGGGAGAAGATGCGGGACTGGCAAAACTTGAAATAGACAAAGCGGAGGACCATGGAACCCTGAAGCACTGCGCCTCCGTTTATGATATGAACAACGAAAGGACCATCCCGGGCATCAACACACCGGGACCAAGGGTGGTGAACTTTGCCAATATCCTGAAATATAATTATGTTCCGCTGGCCAAAACGGTCGAGGTGATCCTCGACATCATCTCCGAGTCGATGGGCACGCCCATCGAAATAGAGTTTGCCGTTGACCTCGACAAAGACAAGGATGGCCGCGCTTCCTTCTACCTGCTGCAAATAAAACCCCTGATCAAGAACATCATCGAAACGGAAATAAACATCGACGCCGTCGACAACAACAGGTTGCTGTTATACAGTGAAAACGGAATGGGTAATGGCCGCATAACCGGCATTTACGATGTGATCTATGTTGATCTTGATACGTTTGATAAACTGAAGACTGAAGCCATCAGGGATGAGATAGATGAGCTCAACTCAATGATGGCAAATGAAAACAGGAAGTATATATTGATCGGTCCGGGCAGGTGGGGCACCCGCGACCGTTTTATAGGCATACCGGTCAGCTGGTCACAGATCTCCAATGCACGCATTATCGTAGAAATGAGCATGTCTGATTTTCCACTGGACGCTTCCCTTGGGTCACACTTTTTTCATAATGTCATCTCCATGAATGTGGGATACTTCTCTGTCAAACACAACGACCTTATAGAGTATATCAACTGGGAAAAACTCAATCATACGACACTGGTGACCAGGAAAAAATATATAAAACACGTCCGTTTCGACAAGCCCCTTGAAGTGATCATGGATGGAAAGAAACGGCATTCGCTCATCTATTATGACGAATAACCCAAAAATGACTGAACCAACACCAATGGATACGATTAAGAAATACGGGTACGACGAGCGCTACGCTACCGACAGCTACGAATTTAAGGAGATCACCTATCAGGACCTGATGCAGCGGCGGATCATCAACGTTTTGCTGATTTGCAGCAACTACGACGCTTTTATGCTTGAAGAAGACGGACGGATCAACGAAAAGATCTTCCTGGAATACACATCAAAAAACCTCAGGTATCCGCCACAATTCACCCAGGCCAGCTCATCGGAAGAGGCATTTCAGCTTCTTGGCGAAAAAAGGTTTGACCTGGTGATCACCATGTTGAATGTGGGTAAGATCGATTGTTTTGAAATGGCTAAACAGGTAAAACAAAGTTATCCAAACATACCCATCGTGGTCCTTACCCATTTCAGCAGAGAAGTGTCCATGAAACTACGTGATGAAGACCTGAGCTCTATCGACTATGTGTTTTGCTGGCTGGGCAACGCCGGACTCCTGCTTGCGATCATCAAGCTGCTTGAAGACCGGATGAACGCCGAACACGATATTGAAGAGATCGGGGTTCAGGCAATTCTGCTTGTGGAAGATTCGGTCAGGTATTATTCTTCCTACCTTCCCACGATCTACCAGGTTATTTTTGATCAAACCAATGAACTGATGACGGAAGGGCTCAACGAACACCGTAAAACCCTTCGTATGCGTGCGCGGCCAAAGATCCTGCTGGCAAAAAGCTATGAAGAGGCCTTGTCGCTGTACAATAAATACAAGGAAAACCTGTTGGGTGTCATATCAGATATCAGCTATGCAAAAGGGGGAGCAAGAGACAACCTTGCGGGTGTAAAACTGGCAAAGCATATCCGCAAAAGAAACACCCAGATCCCCGTCCTGCTTCAATCTTCAGAAAAATGGGATGCCATCATCAACAAAGACATCGATGTAAGTTTTATCAATAAATACTCCAAAACACTGCTCATCGAACTGAAGCATTACATCAGGGAGAATTATGGCTTCGGAGACTTTGTGTTCAAGGATCCCGCAACAGGAATGGAGTCCGGACGAGCCAACAACCTGCACTCGCTGCAGGTAAAAATTGCCAAAGCCAATCCGAAAGTGCTGGAATACCACGTAACAAACAATCATTTTTCCAGATGGCTGAAGGCAAGGGCTCTCTTTTCAATCGCCGATGTTTTTGCCCAAAAAGGCCGCGACGATTTTGATCACATTGAGGAGGTGCGCAGCTACCTGATCGATACCATCGCCAATTACCGCCGCACCAAGGGCCGTGGGATCATTGCCAGTCACCTCGACGAGTATGCCGTATTTACCAGGCTCGGCGACGGACAGCTGGGGGGGAAGGCTCGCGGTCTGGCGTTTGTCGATTCGGTGATCAACCGCTATAAGATCATGAACCACTGGGATGGGATAACCATTTCGATACCCCGTACAGTTGTACTGACCACCGACATCTTTGATGAGTTTATGGAGGACAATGATCTGTATGATTTTGCCCTGTCAGATCTCAGTGACGATCAGGTGCTCGAACGCTTTGTACATAGCAAGACGCCTTCGCGCATGCGCGCCTGTATTGATGAGATCGTCGGCTTTTTTAAGTCGCCGCTGGCGATCAGGTCTTCGAGTTTGCTGGAGGACAGTCATTACCAGCCGTTTGCTGGTGTTTATTCAACCTATATGATCCCCAATAACCACCACGAAAAACAAGTACGTGTAACCCAACTCGACCAGGCGGTAAAAAGTGTGTATGCTTCCGTGTTCTTTAATGAAAGCAAAGCTTATATTGAAGCAACATCCAATGTCATTGACGAAGAAAAAATGGCTGTCGTTATACAGGAAGTGTCTGGCCGTTCATACGGAAATATGTTTTACCCTACCATTTCGGGCGTGGCACGGTCGGTCAATTTTTATCCCATCGAACCGGAAAAATACGAAGATGGGGTGGCCAATGTCGCTTTTGGATTGGGAAAAACCATTATGGATGGTGAAATATCCCTCCGCTTCTCACCGAAATATCCCCAAAAATCATTGCAGGTTGCCAATACAGACATTGCGTTGCGCGACAGTCAGAAAGAGTTCTACAGCCTCGATATGGACCCCGAAAAATTCAGGCCGGCGGTTGATGAAACCATTAACATGCACAAAACGCGTATCCGTCAGCTGACGGATGTATCATCACTTAAATATGTGGCATCAACCTACGACTATGAAGACCAGATCATCCGTGATGGATTGTATGAAAAAGGCATGCGCATGATTACTTTTGCCAACGTGCTTAAACACAACTCCTTCCCACTGGCAAACATAGTGAAGGAATTGCTGCATATCGGACAGAAAGAGATGAACAACCAGGTTGAGATTGAATTTGCCGTTAAACTGGATGTTCCCAAAGGAGAGAAACGGCATTTTCATTTCCTGCAGATCAGGCCGGTGGTGGAAACACAGGAAAAAAACCGTGTACAGGTCGGCGCATGCAAAACAGAAGACGCCATAATCATTAGTGACAATGCATTGGGAAATGGCATCATCGACAATGTGCACCACTTTGTTTACGTGAAGCCAGATGCTTTTGATCCGGCAAAAACAAAGGAAATTGCGCAGATGATCAGTCAGATCAACAACAGCATCAAAGGCAATGGGGGCCATTATATTCTCGTCGGACCGGGCAGGTGGGGATCGAACGACCCGTGGCTGGGGGTACCCGTTAAATGGGCACAGATCGCTGGCGCCAGGCTCATTGTTGAATCCGGACTAAAAGAGTTTCACATAGACCCAAGCCAGGGTACACATTTTTTTCAAAACCTTACTTCTTTCAACGTGGGCTACTTTACCATCAACCCTTATTTGAAGGAGGGATTTTATGATGTTGGCTATCTCGAAAAGCAAGATGCCCTGTTTGAAAACGAATTTGTAAAGCACATCCGTTTCGAACAACCCATGGTGATCAAAATTGACGGTAGCCGGAAAAAAGGTGTTGTGCTGAAACCAGGGATGTAACCTGCGTCCTTCCTGCGCTCACAAGGCATACAACACCGACCGGCGAATTTTTCAGCGTTTGTTTGCTTTAATCACAAATTAAGGCTAATTTCGCCCACGAGTTGCTGATCGCTTCAGCAATATATCGCTGTTTTTAAACCAGTGCCTGATAGAAAAACACACCAAAAATGTCATGTATGAGGGGTCCGGTTGCAGTGGTGCCCTATACACTCATCCCAATTCCGGCCGACATTTCCGGTGATTTCTCTCGTGCATTGAATATATAACCATAACTTAATCGTTCACTTTTTAAATTCACGTATCATGAATCTGGAAAAAATAATGGCAGACCTGGAGCGTAAGAATCCAGGCGAAAAGGAGTTTTTACAAGCGGTAAGGGAAGTTTTGGAAACCATCATCGATGTGGTGGCAGACAGTCCGAAGTACCAGGCAGCAAACATTATTGACCGCATCACCGAGCCCGACAGGGTGATCTCTTTCAAGGTTGAATGGGTTGACGACAAGGGCAAGGTGCATGTAAACAGGGGATACCGTGTACAGTTCAATAACGCGATCGGACCCTATAAAGGGGGTTGCCGTTTTCACCCCAGTGTGACCCTCAGCGGACTGAAGTTTCTGGGGTTCGAACAGATCTTCAAAAACAGCCTGACCACGCTTCCGATGGGCGGCGCGAAAGGGGGCAGCGACTTTGATCCGAAGGGTAAGTCACAGGCAGAGATCATGCGTTTCTGCCAGGCCTTCATGGCTGAATTATATAAATATATCGGTCCGGATACCGATATTCCTGCAGGTGACATTGGTGTCGGGGGCCGTGAAGTGGGTTATATGTACGGAATGTACAAAAAGCTGGTCGGCGAACATACCGGTACCTTCACGGGCAAAGGCCGCAACTGGGGTGGCAGTCTGATCAGACCAGAAGCTACCGGTTATGGTGCTGTGTTTTTTGCGGAAGAAATGCTGAAAACCCGCGGGGAAAAAATCCAAGGCAAAACCGTCGCATTATCGGGCTTTGGCAATGTATCCTGGGGTGCCGCCAAGAAAGCCACACAACTGGGTGCCAAGGTCATAACCCTAAGCGGTCCCGATGGCTACGTATACGATCCAGATGGCATCTCAGGCGATAAAATTGACTATATGCTCGAATTACGTGCCTCCAACCAGGATATCGTTAAGCCTTACACATACGAATTCCCGAATGCACAATTTTTCGAAGGAAAACGTCCGTGGGAACAAAAAGCAGACATTGCCATGCCATGCGCCATACAGAATGAGCTGAATGAGGAGGACGCCAGGAACCTGGTCAAAAATGGCGTTACAGTTGTTTCAGAAGGGGCCAACATGCCATGCACACCCGAAGCGGTTGAAATTATCCAGGAAGCCAAAATACTCTACGGTCAGGGTAAAGCCGCCAATGCCGGAGGAGTGGCCACATCCGGACTGGAACAGACCCAAAATGCCATGAAGCTCAACTGGACCGCAGAAGAGGTGGAAGAAAAGCTGCACCAGATCATGAAGAACATTCACGAAGCGTGCAAGAAATATGGCAAGGAAGAAGATGGCTACATCAATTACGTGAAAGGGGCAAATATTGCCGGATTTATAAAGGTAGCCGATGCAATGATCGATCAGGGCGTGATCTGATAAACCATCAAAAGCCGCCGGCATAGTATTCTGTTTCAAGGCTTTCGCAAAAAACAGACGACCTGAAGCAAATGCATGAATGATGCAGGCTATCTGAGCTTTTGCATGATCTTCAGTGGTATGACAATGGAACCTGGTTCGTGTTCCACAAAGTATTTGAGTTCCTGTACCGCTTTCTCAAACATATAGAGATTAAGCAGGTTGTTCCTTTGCGCATAATTAGAGGGGATGATCTTTTCCGGTCCGATTACGTGCGTATATTCATTAATGAATGTTGATGCCACCTTTTGGTACCATTGCTCCAGCAACGTGCGCAGGTAGTAGGTATCAACCGGGACAAACTCCTTACGCAGAAAATAACCCCTGTAGATCGCATAATGAAAAGAACCGAGCATGGAAGCAACATCCTTCAGCGGACTGTGTTTTATCTTCCTTACACCGAACGAATGCTCCAGCTCACCCTCAAAATTGATGATCTTAAAATCTTTGCCGGTAAACAGCACTTTGTCGAGTTTATAGTTGCCGTGGATGCGTATCTTTTTTGCAGGAAGCTTTTCTGTTTCCAGCCACTGACGTACCTTTGACAGGAACAGCTCTCTGCTTTCGAGCATTTCACCCAGCAATTCTCTGTGTTGAGCGGGTACCCCAGGCGCCATCTCCCGTATGGATTGGAAAGACCTTTTTACAAAGGTACGGAGTGCCTGGAACAATGATTTTTGATAGAGCAGGGAAAAGTCTTCCACTTCAAAGCCGCTGAACTCCCTGAGCGAATATAATGCTGTATGAAGTTCTGCCGTACGCCTGGCAAGCGTGGCTACCATTTCCAGATAGAACGAACCGATCAGCTCTTCCAGCGCCTCCTGCTGCAGGTGACCGGCTCTGTCATAGCTTTCTTTCTCTGCCAGGAGTTTGTCGAAAAAGCGCTCTATTGATGTTTGTGTCATCTCCCATGCAGTGCCGACACTGGGGATCAGCTCCATGAGAATGGCGATCGAGGTGTTTTCGAGTTTCGGATTCCTGTAATCTACCCTGCCCAGGTAGGCCGGAATATGACCAAAGCCAGATTTCCTGGTGAGGTGTTTCATGATCTCTATATCGGGATTTTCACCTTCTTGCGGACTCCTGTAGATTTTCAGGAAGAACTTGTCGCCAAAAATGATTGATGAGTTGGTATGCCTGGAACCGATCAGGTGGGGCAGTAACGGGACATCAGGGTCGTACTGTTTTTTTAACAGGCTGCCCGATTTGGCCCTTAAGTCGCCATTGATGCCTTTCATGATGGAGCGTCGCCTGATCAGGTCAAACAGTCCCTCCTGCACATTTTTATCGGCAGCCCCATCATACAACACACCCTCTTCCTGGTCGAGGACAACCGGTGCGACTACCGTAGCCGGACTCTTTAACTGTATGTCGCCGGCCTTATTGTTTAATGCCAGCGATATGGGCATCAGGTAAATGTCTTTCTTCCCTTCGATCAGGTCTAACTGAATAATAAACAAATAGGGTGACAGCGTTTTTTCTGAACCCCGTATGACATCGATGATGTTTATGCTTCTGAGCTTTCGGGTGTCGCCCCTGAACCATTTTATATGTATCAGGTATGTATACAGCCGCTCTTTGATCACGTGCTGCAGATCCAGATCCATCCGTTCCCACTCATGAGCAGTTATGTGCAGGGGATTATCCCAGTCCATGGTAACGGGTTGCACATCTTTGCCCTTTTTTCTTAATTCAAACCAAAAATAGTTTTTGAACTGCATGGTGATGGCCCAGGGTTCATCGGTAATGGCAGGAAACTCATTGTGACTGAATGCCTCTACCGGTGTATGTCCGGCAAAGGCCGACAACTCCAGTTCGACATACTGTGCGTAGCGGGACAAATTAACTGCCACAAGGATGGATTCCTCTTCATAAGAGCGGACAAATGCCAGTATTTTTGGATTGCTTGTACTGACAAACTTCAGGGAACCACGTCCGAATGCCTGATACTGACTCCTTTTTGCAATAACCCGCCTGTGCCACCACAGTGAAGAGGACGGATTTTTTTCCTGGTTTTCAACATTGACAGAGGTATAATGATAGTAAGGATCGATCACAAGAGGCAAAAACAAGCGCTGGGGATCGGTATTGGAAAATCCTCCATTTTTATCGGGCGACCACTGCATGGGTGTGCGTACACCATCCCTGTCACCAAGGTAATAGTTGTCGCCCATCCCAATCTCATCACCATAATATATCACCGGGGTACCAGGCAGTGAGAGCAACAGCATATTCAACAATTCAATACTCCTGTTATCGCCGCCCAGCAAGGGGAACAGTCGACGACGTATCCCTACGTTCACGCGTTTACGCGGGTCGCTTGCAAAAGCCCGGTACATATAGTCCCGCTCTTCATCCGACACCATCTCAAGGGTAAGTTCATCATGGTTCCTGAGAAAAATGGCCCACTGACAATTGTCTGGTATCTTCGGTGTCTGTTCAAGGATATCCACCACCGGAAACCGGTCTTCCATGCGCAGTGCCATAAACAGGCGGGGCATCACCGGAAAGTGGAATGCCATGTGACATTCGTCACCGTCACCAAAATATTCACTTGCATCATGGGGCCACTGGTTGGCCTCGGCCAGCAAAAGACGGTCGTCGTAACGCTCATCTACATATTTCCGGAGTCTTTTTAAATACGCATGGGTCTGTGGAAGGTTTTCACAGTTGGTTCCTTCGGCTTCATATAAATAGGGAACGGCATCCAGGCGAAAGCCATCCACACCAATTTTAAACCAAAAATCAAGCACCTTGAATATTTCTTCCTGAACACGCAGATTTTCAAAATTCAGATCGGGCTGATGCGAATAGAAGCGATGCCAGTAATAAGCACCTGCCACGTGATCATATGTCCAGTTCGAAACCTCAAAATCCTGGAATATGATCCGTGCATCGGCATACTTGCCGGGCGTATCACTCCATACATAATAATCCCTGTGCACGCTGCCTGGCTTTGCATTCCTGGCTCGCTGAAACCATTTGTGCTCAAAAGAGGTATGGTTGAGTACCAACTCGGTAATGATCCGTAAACCCCGGCCGTGTGCTTCGCGGACAAATTTCCTGAAATCGGCCAAAGTACCATAATCGGGATGGATCCCGGTAAAATCAGCAATATCATACCCCCCGTCTTTCAGGGGAGAAGGATAAAAAGGCAGTAGCCAGATCGTGTTCACCCCAAGACTTTTTATATAATCAAGCTTCCTGATCAGTCCCCTGAAGTCGCCTATACCGTCGCCATCACTGTCATAAAAGGACCGCACATGCAGCTGGTACACAATGGCATCCTTGTACCATAATCCGTTTGAAGATTCAGCCATAAAGATATCTGATGATATAAAGATTTATACAATTCTATGGATACATACAACATTTGCCGTCGCACATACCCCACGGAAAAAAACAATATACAAATATAGTCATCATTGACCAACAACAAAAACCAGTGCGGATTATTCCCGGAGACCATAAGGTCAAAATAAAAAACCATCCAATAAATAGCCAAATACCGCGTAAAATCCTTATTTTTGCATTTGGTAGAAGTGATATTCTTATCCGATTGTTGTTTGAAACCATATACAGATAATGAAACTGCCTAAAAACAGGACGAACGATTATTCGAAGGAAGCTGTTCTTAAAAGGATCCGCTTTCTGGAGAAACGTAGCCAGAAAACTTTGAAGTATTTACCTGACAGCCAAATAGATCCATCACTTGCCAAGGGGAATATTGAAAGCATCATCGGATTTGCGCAGGTACCTGTTGGGGTCATTGGTCCGTTATCAATCAATGGCGAACATGCTTCGGGCGACTTTTATGTGCCGTTAAGTACAACGGAAGGAGCCCTGATCTCAAGTTACAACAGGGGAGCAACGGCCATCAGTATGTCGGGTGGAGTGAACGTGGTAGTTGCTGCAGATGGGATTCAACGGGCCCCATATTTTGTCCTGGAGGATGTCTTTAAGGCCAGGGAATTTACACAATGGGTAGAAAAGAACTTTCAAAAGATAAAAAAGGTTGCCGAAAGCACTACCAGCCATGGCAAACTGATCCGTTACAACAGTTATATGCAGGGACGTGTGGTCTATTTGCGGTTGCACTATACCACCGCCGATGCAATGGGTATGAACATGATCACAAAGGCATCACACGAAGTGTGCAGATATATCAAACAGCACTTCCCTGTGGTCAGTTACGCCATTGAAAGCAACATGGCAGTTGACAAAAAACCATCCATGATCAACACCATACTGGGCAGAGGCAAATCGGTCACGGCGGAAGTGTTGTTCAAAGAACGGGTCATAGGGAGGCTCCTGCGAACAACTGCGCAGGAAATCGATAAAGCCTACCGCAGGCAGGTTACCGGTGCGCAGCTTGCAGGAGTGCTGGGTTCAAACGGACATGCAGCCAATGGTATTGCCGCCCTGTTCCTTGCATGCGGACAGGATATGGCAAATGTGAGTGAATCGTGTGTGGGGTATATTTATACCGAAACGATCGGCAACGATCTGTATGTTTCTCTTCAATTGCCTTCGCTTGTGATTGGGACCGTAGGAGGTGGTGTTTCGCTGCCTACACAGAAAGAATGCCTGGAGATCATTGATTGTTATGGAAAAGACAGGGCATTGAAATTCGCTGAAATAGCAGCGGCTACGGTTATGGCCGGTGAAATATCGCTGGCATCAGCCATAGTGGCGGGTGATTTTGTAACGGCACACGAAAAATTCGGAAGAAACCGTCCCCGGAAAACAAACAAACCACGATAACATCTGGTGGTTCATACAGCATTATGCATACCAGTCTTATATCGGCTGCATTGCGCGCCCCATCATTACACGACCCACATTACAGGGCGAGGATCTCCGCAATACTGTGCAGCTCTACATTGATGGGCCGGTTGTATTTAATTGTCTGCTCGAAAGGGGTGAATACGATCTGGCGGTTTATTGAACCCACCATCATTCCCTTACGTCCGTCAACCAACGCCTTCACAGCCTGAAAACCCAGTCCGCTGGCCAGCACCCTGTCAAATGCAGAGGGGGCACCACCCCGCTGAATATGCCCAAGAATGGTCACGCGGACGTCAAAATCGGGAAAGCGCGACTTGATCTTTTTCTCTACTTCCAGGGCGCCACCAAACTTATCGCCTTCGGCAACGATTATGATCCCTGCACCCTCATCATGCGAACTGCCTTTCTCGAGCGTTTCGTACAGGTCTTCAATATATGTCTTTGCCTCGGGTATCAGTATCTTCTCAGCACCGGTGGCGATACCACTTCGTAAAGCGATAAATCCCGCATCCCTGCCCATCACCTCCACCACGAACAACCTGTCGTGCGAATGGGCAGTGTCGCGGATCTTGTCAACCGCAGCCACCACTGTATTAACCGCCGTATCATACCCGATGGTGTAATCGGTCCCATACAGGTCGTTGTCGATCGTACCCGGTAAACCCATGATGGGGACCCCGTGTTCCTTTCCAAGCAACCTGGCACCTGTCAGTGTTCCGTCTCCCCCGATCACAACAAGCGCATCAATCCCTTCTGCTTTCATGTGCTCATATGCCTTCTTCCTCCCTTCAGGCTTTATGAACTCCTGGCAACGCGCACTTTTCAAAATGGTGCCCCCACGGTGAATGATGTTGTATACCGCTGCCCCATCCAAGGGTTTCATTGTTTTGTTGATCAGGCCATAATAGCCTTTGAAAATTCCAGCAACCTCAATGTTGTAATGAATGCCTGCCTTTACAATAGCACGGATCGCCGCATTCATTCCCGGGGTATCTCCACCGGAGGTCAGCACCCCAATTTTTTTGATTTGTGACATATGTTTGCTCCTCTTTTATTGCGCACGCCGACGATAATAGCCTGCCCTTTCTTTGTCCTGAAAACGTTCATATATATTGGCCAGGTAGCGGGCATATTCCGGAACAGGCTCCTGTTCATAAAGCCTTTTGAAATACCTCAGGGCAGCGCGCAAATCGGTGTTTATGATCTCCAACGCATCCAGCAAGCGGGCATATTGCCTGTGTGTACGGTTTTGTTCATAGGCGCTCATTTCTTCACGGTAACGGGCGTCGGCACGGTGAAAATGTTTCTTTGCCAGCAGTTCCAGCGCATGAACATTATCCTCATTCAGGATCAGGATCTGTTCGGCAAAAGATACAGCTTCTGTTTCTTTGTTAAGTGCCTGTAAGGTGAACAAATATCCGGTCAGCAGCTCTTCATCCTTTTCTGTATCTGCCTCCAGCCTGGGCCACAGCTCACAGGCTTGCTGAAAGTTGAGGCTTTCCACCAGGGTTATGAACAACCGCCGCTGCAGACTGACATACTCTTCTTCGCCGGGATATTGGGTTACGTAAAGCTCGAGCATCCTGATCTCCCGCGACAAATTGTCGATCACCCGGTATGCTTTCGCCAGTGCGGCCACCGTTTGTGCATTGCCAGCCGTTGTATGCCGGGCAACTTCAAGGTAGTCAATGGCCTTCCCCATGTCATCCAGGTCAAAAGCCAGCAAGCCGGCCCGCTGATAAGCAATCCCTTCAGCTTGTTCTCCACCCTTTTCGCGGACATCAATCAAACGTTCATAAGCTGCCAGTGCCTCCTCTTTATTGCCAGCCCTGTAAGCTGCTGTTGCTTCTTCCTCCAGTGCATCGACCGGCCGCAGCAAAGAGCAACCCGGAAAGATCAGCAGCACGGCATATACTAAAACGATTATTGGTTTTCTCATCCTGACTTTATGCACAGACTCTGTTAATATTGTTTTACAACATGATCGGGTGAACCGGACCCTTTAGCGCTCAACGATGAAACAGTGCTTCGCGGCAATTGTTTACCTGTGTGTCTGCAAGCGGTCATTGCCCAATTCAGGGAGGCAAAAGTAATCATAATTTTTGCGCCAGCAAAAAATGGGACAGCCTGCCGGGGATCAGGAGAGGTCCTTGAGTGAATAGCCCAGCTTCAGAAGATTCCGGGGCTGCAGCAATTCTGTCAGCTTGTTGTGATCGACCAGCTTCATGGCGTTGTTTGCGGTCACCACGTCACAACCGTGTTCCTTCATATACAATGCCAGCCTGGTGGCATTCTGATAGTCAATATACGGGATCAATGCAGTGGTAATGGAAGTGCTCTTCAGCAATTTCCCGGCGGCGTCTTTTGTGTGTACCACCAGGTTGTCCAGCAGGTTGCTTCCCAGACTCTCTGCTGCCCCTGTGAGCAGTTTAAGGCTGTCGATCAATGCATGTCCGATTACCGGAAGGTAAGCATTCAGGTCAAGAGCTGCTTGCCCGCACAAACCCGAAATGAGCACATCATTGCTGTATACCTTGTGTGACGCACTGATCACAAATTCCGGCACGACAGGGTTGACTTTTCCGGGCATGATGCTGCTGCCTGCCTGTTTTCCGGGCAGCGAGATATCGGGCGACCCGATCAGTCCCGCCGACAGCAACCGCATATCGGAGGCTATTTTTTCCAGGTTCACAGCGTTGGCTTTGAGTATGGCATGCACCTCCACCAGGGCATCCAGGTTTTGCGTGGTATCTGCATGGTTTTCACTTCGGGTAACGGGCAGGTTTGTCAGCCGCTGCAGGTAAGAAACAACCTCCATGATAAAGAAACGCGGAATGGCCATGCCACTGCCGGTAGCTCCGCCCCCCAGGTTCACCACCTTGATGCGTTCAAAACATTTCGAAATCCGCCACCAGTCGCGCGACAATGCATCGCTGTACGCACCGAAAAGTGTACCGTAAGAGGACGGCAATGCCTGCTGCATCTGGGTATAGGCAATGCGCAGGTCACTGCGATGGCTGGTTTCGAGCCTTTCCATTTGCGACCGCAACAAGTTGACCGATTGTTCGAGTTTTTCAAGCAGCCGCATGACGGCTACTTTCAGGGCGGTCGGGACAACATCGTTGGTGCTCTGAAACAAGTTGGCATGAATGGATGGATCAATGAACTGATAACTTCCCGGGGGATGCCCTTTCTTTTTCAGGGCCAGGTTGCACAGTATTTCGTTCATATTCATGTTGGCCGACGTACCCGCCCCTCCCTGTATTGCCGGAACAATAAAATGGTCATGGTGTTTCCCATCTGCAACCTCCGATGCTGCCTCATCAAGAAAAGTAAAAACGGAGATGTCTTCCATCCCCGCGGGCAGCCGCTTCCCGGGATACCGGGCAACGGCAGCCGTGTGAAACGCCACAATACACTGATAGCAAGCTTTCTTTACCTGTCCCATGGCACGATACCACTCTTCATGGAAGGGAAGGGAGACAGGAAAGTTTTGTGCCGCACGCAGGGCATGGATCCCATACAAGGCATCATCGGGGACGATCATCTTTCCCAGGAAGTCTTTTTCTTCTCTCATACCGTCAGGCTTTTGTCAAAGATAACCATTATTGGTTTATGTTCACCCGCCGTGTTATCTTTGTGAAACGGAACCACATACCCCGGCCCATATAGTGCGGTCAGGCAACTATTGCGGACAATTGTGACACAACCGGCGAACGTGATGGCATAAGTTCCAAAAAGAACACGGTATTGAACCAAATCCGGCCGTACAATGCTTAATGATCAAACCACGAATACGCACCTGTCTCTCGCCCCATTCAGGGGAATTACACATAAAGCATACCGCAATGCCTTTGCAAGGCATTTTTGCGGCATTGATGTTTTTTATGCCCCGTTTATCAGTGGTACAGGTACCGGACGGATACATCCATCAAAATGTTCAGACATCATGCCTTTGTCTGACGGCTCCCCTCCCGTAATACCGCAGATCATCAGCAACAACGCCACCGAGATCATCAGCTTTGGGCGTGCCATATACCGGGCTGGTTACCGGGAGCTGAACTGGAACCTTGGGTGTCCGTTTGACCGCATTGCAAATAAAAGAAGAGGGTGCGGCATGTTGCCTTTCCCCGAAGAGATCGAAAAGATCTTGTCGGATGTGTTCACGGCGGATATATTTCGTGACCGGGCAATGCGGTTCTCCGTAAAAACCAGGTTGGGCTACCGTTGTCCATCGGAGATCGGTAAGGTGCTGGAGGTACTGAACCAATTTGCTGTCTGCCGCATTGTAATTCACCCCCGCACAGGCGAACAGATCTACAGCGGCAAAGCAGACCCTGAAAAGTATGCCGGTTGCGTCGGACTATCAAGGCATCCGTTGGTCTACAATGGCGACATTGTTCATTTAGCGGGTTACCAGGCATTACAAACCATGCTTCCTGGTCAGAAGGAGTGGATGCTTGGACGTGGTGCATTGATCAACCCTTTCCTGCCTGCCCGGATCAGGGGCAGGGAGATCGCCGCAGAGGAAAAAACCGGCAAGCTCCGCTCTTTCCATGAGGAGCTATGGACACATGTCAGGACAACCATACCGCGTGAACAACAGCGCCTGGGTGCCATGAAGGCCATCTGGCATTATTTGTCGGGTGTGATGCACAACAGCAAAGAAGTGTTTTCCCTTATCAAAAGGGCACGTACAGAAAAAGAGTACCTGGTAGCAGTAAAAACCGCACTGGAACAAAGGTTAGCCAATGATCAGCAAATTGAAAAGCATTTCCGCTGTCTTACGGAAAAATGATCGCCGTCTGAAAAACAACCAGCACAATTTGCTCATGTGAAAAAAATCCGTTTAATTTACGGCCAAAATACGATTCCATGGACAACGATACCATGTCTGAAGCTCCCCGGCGACCAAAATTGTATGAAGCACTGATCCCGGTGGTATTCCTTACACTGCTCATTTCTGTCAATGTGTTTATTTTTGGTGATGATGCACTGGCGGGGTCCAACCAGATGGTCCTGATCCTCTCGGCGGCGTTGGCGGCAATCGTTGCCATTCGTACAGGACACAAATGGGTCACCCTGCACAAAGGGATTGTAAAGGCCATTGGATCAGCCATGTCGGCCATTTTGATCCTGTTCCTTATTGGCTCACTGGCGGGCACCTGGTTGTTGAGCGGCATTGTCCCTTCAATGATATATTATGGCCTTCAGATCCTCAACCCAACCATTTTTCTTGTAGCAGCCTGTGTGGTCAGCGCCATTGTTTCACTGGCCACGGGAAGCAGCTGGAGTACGGTTGCCACCCTTGGAGTTGCCCTGCTTGGTATCGGACGTACCCTTGGCATTCCGGAGGGCATCATCGGAGGTGCCATCATATCGGGTGCCTACTTTGGCGATAAGATGTCACCGCTTTCCGACACCACCAACCTTGCCCCGGCAATGGCTGGTACCGACCTGTTCACCCATATCCGTTATATGGCCTGGACCACCGTACCTTCGATCAGTATCGCACTGATCCTGTTTATGGTAATCGGACTGACACGGGCGCATGATGGCACCATCAACGACATCAAGCCTGTGCTGACAGCCATAGACGACACATTTCGTATAACCCCCCTGCTGTTCCTGGTACCTGCACTGGTGATCACCCTGATCATCAAAAAAGTACCCGCCCTGCCCGCACTGCTGTCAGGAACACTTGCCGGAGGTGTGTTTGCCATGATCTTTCAGCCACATATCATTTACCAGGTAAGCGGAATGGAGGACCAATTTGCCGTTGCTTCATACATTGCGGTAATGAAGGCAATGTACACCAACATTGCAGTGATCACCGACCACGAAATGGTAAACAGCCTTCTGGAAACAGGCGGAATGAGTGGGATGCTCAACACCGTGTGGCTGATCATCTGTGCAATGATTTTCGGGGGAATCATGGAGTCCGGCGGACTGTTACGGCGTATAACAGAAAGTGTGATCAGGCTGGCACACAATACCAGTTCCCTGATCGCTTCGACGGCGGGCACCTGTATGTTCTTCAACCTTACCGCCAGTGACCAGTACCTTGCCATTGTGGTCCCCGGACGAATGTTTGCTGATGTTTACAAAGAACGCGGATTGAATCCACAGAACCTCAGCCGGACACTCGAAGACAGCGGCACGGTAACCTCTGTACTTGTTCCCTGGAACACCTGCGGCGCCACACAATCTGCCGTCCTCGGCGTCCCCACCGTAGCCTTCATACCTTATGCCTTCTTCAATCTTATCAGTCCGCTGATGACCATCCTTTTTGCCAGTCTGAACATCAGGATATCAAGGTTCAGGAAGAATGACAAAGAGCGGAAAAACAACGGGGAGGAGAACCCTCATGAATAAAGTGATCCTGTCAGTAACCAATGATGTGCTCACCGACCAGCGTGTGAACAAGATGGCACGTTCCCTGAATGATATGGGTTTTGATGTCCGCATAACCGGTGTGATGCGTAAGGACAGCAAGCCTTTCACCCCTGCATATGCGACAGTGAAACGCATCCGGTTGCTGTTCCACAAAAAGTTTTTCTTTTATGCGGAATATAACCTGAAACTATTTTTTTTCCTGCTTTTTAACCGCTTTGACCTGCTGGTTGCCAACGACCTCGACACTTTACTGCCAAACCACCTGGCGGCATTGCTTAAAGGAAAACCGCTTGTATACGATACCCATGAGTATTTCACCGGAACTCCTGAAGTGGTATCACGGCCCAGGGTTTACCGGTTCTGGAAATGGCTGGAGCGATCTCTGTTTCCGAGGCAGAAGACCATCATCACCGTCAACAGGTCAATTGCATCGTTGTATGAAAAAGAATATGGCAAACAACTGCATGTTGTAAGAAACCTGCCGCGCTACAAGGTCCCGCGGGGTCTGATCCCCGCCGACGAACTGAGTCTGCCGCCGCATAAGGACATCATCATCATGCAGGGCACCGGCATCAATGCCGACCGGGGTGCAGAAGAGCTGATCATGTCCATGCGTCCCGCATACGGCATAAAAAATGCATTGCTGCTGGTTATCGGGTCGGGCGATGTCATCCCTGGCTTAAAAAATATGGTGAAGGCAGAGCACTTGCAGGACAGGGTGTGGTTTTTTGACAGGATGCCGCCACAAGAGCTTTACGAGTATACAAGCCATGCAAAGATTGGTGCCACACTCGATAAGGACACCAGCATAAACCACCGCTACAGTCTGCCAAACAAACTGTTTGACTATTTAATGTCAGGTGTTCCCCAGTTGTCTTCCAACCTGCCCGAACTGGCGGCCATAATAAAGAAATACCAGACCGGCATGCTGATAAACAGTCACGACCCCCGGCACATTGCCCATTGCATTGTTCAAATGCTGAATGACCAGGAACAATGGAAGGTGTGGCACCACAATTCCCTGGAAGCGGCAAAGGAATTATGCTGGGAAAACGAGGAGCAGACCGTAAGGGAAATATACCAGCCGTTTATAACCTGATCACAACCCTTCACCGGTCTCCATCTCCACCACCTTGCCCCCTTCGCATTTAAATATGCGGGAAGGGAATTTTTTGAACAACGTATAATCGTGTGTGGCCATCAGTACTGCACGGCCACTTTTGCTGATATCGAACATAAGCTCAATAATGCCTTCACTTGTTTCAGGATCGAGGTTCCCGGTCGGCTCATCGGCAAGGATCACATCGGGGTCATTGATCAAAGCCCGTGCAATGACCACCCGTTGCTGTTCACCACCCGATAACTGATGGGGTTTTTTAAACCCCTTGGTAGCCAGTCCCACCTTTTCCAATACATCATCCATTCTTTCCTCCATGGCGATCTTGTCGCGCCAGCCGGTGGCTTTCATCACAAAGAGCAGATTTTCCCGTACCGTGCGGTCAGCCAGCAACTGGAAATCCTGGAATACAATGCCGATCTTACGCCGTAAAAACGGAATGTCCCTGTCTCTGATCCCATTGAGGTTTGTACCGGCAATTCTTCCAAAGCCATCAACCATGGGGAGGTCGGCATACATCACCTTCAGCAGGCTGCTCTTGCCTGATCCGGTGCGTCCGATCAGGTAACAGAACTGGCCCCTGTCAACAGATATGGACACGTTTGACAACACCAGGATGTTTTTCTGAAACACTGATGCGTCCTGTAGCTCTATGATCGTATCAAAGCCCATATGATCGTTTACCGCAATCCGCTTCTAACCAGGAATGGCTCAATGTCAGGCTCCTGACCACGGAATTTAACATAGGCTTCCATACCGTCTCTCAATGCATTTTCGGCAAGGATATACTTCCTGAAGCGTTCGGCCAGCTCCTGGTCAAACAGGTCGTCCGACTCTTTAAATGCCATGAAGGCATCCGCATCAAGCACACCAGCCCAACGGTACACGTAATAACCAGCTGCATACCCCGTCCCGAAAATATGTCCGAAATAAGTGGTCCGGTACCTGGGTTTGATCTCCTCAATCAGGCCCATGTTGCGCAATGATTCTTCCTCAAAGGCCCGCACATCAATTTCATCACCATGTTCTGCTGTATGCCAGTCCATATCCAGTATGGCGGCAGCAATATACTCGGTATTGATAAACCCCTGGTTGAAGAATTCGGCATTACGCATCTTCTTTTGCAATTCTTCAGGCATGGGTTCACCGGTTTCGTAGTGGAGTGCATATTTGTTGAGCAGTTCCGGCTCAGCAGCAAAATTTTCAAGGATCTGCGAGGGGAGTTCCACAAAATCCCTCGGAACACTGCGACTGGTACGTCTGTAACGGCCATCTGCAAAAAAGTTATGCAATGCATGTCCGAACTCGTGGAAATAGGTTGTGGTTTCATCCCATGTGAGCAGGGCGGGTTTTCCCCCTGAGGGGCGGCTGAAGTTCATCACGATGGTAACGATCGGGTATATTTTCTCCCCATCCTCATAAGCCCCTGTACGGTAAGTACCGCACCAGGCCCCGCCTCTTTTTCCCTCACGGGGATGCGGGTCGATAAACAGGATGCCCAGGTGACTGCCATCCCGGTCAAAGACTTCAAAAGCTTCCACTTCTTCGTGGTAAACCGGGACTTCCGGACGTGCCTCAAAGGTTAGTCCGAATAGCTTATTGGCCAGCAGGAAATTACCGTCGCGCACATTGTCGATGGCAAAATAGGGTTGCAATTCTGCATCATCCAGATCATATTGTTCTTTGCGGAGCTTCTCCGCATAATACCACCAGTCCCACGGCTCAAGACGGTAATCGCCTCCTTCCCTGTCAATGATGGCCTGCATCTGATCGCGTTCCTGCCTGGCAAGGTCGAGCGAAGGCTCCCATATCTGGTACAGGAAGTCATATACGTTTTCAGGATTTTCAGCCATCTGGATCGCCTGGAAAAACGCTGCATAGTTGTCGTAGCCCATCAGCCTGGACATCTCTTGTCTGAGTTGCATGAGCTCCGCAAACAAGTCCTTGTTGTCGTGTTTGTTGTCATTATCGCCCCGCATAAAGTAGGCTGTAAAAACCTTCTCGCGCAGATCCCTTCGCTCAGAATACCTTAAAAATGGGATCCAGCTCGGATTATGAAGTGTAACAATGCCTGGCGCATCGATTCCGGCGCTCTCTGCTGCGTCGGCAGCAGCTGACCGGACACTCTGCGGGAGTCCGGCGAAATCCGCTTCTTCCAGCAGCTTCAACCGGAAGGCATTGGTCTCTGCCAGTTGGTTCTCTCCCAGCTGCAATGATATCATCGACATCCGCTCATTAAGTTCTGACAGCCTTTCGCGTTGCTCTTCCGGCAGTGCCACCCCACTTCGTTCAAAGTCACGATAGATCATTTCCACCACACGCATCTGCTCCCTGTCCAGATCCTTTGCTTCGCGCTGGTCGTAAACGGATTGTATGCGCGCAAAAAGATCCTGGTTCATCCGGATGCCATTGTAATGGGCCGACAATATAGGGGTTGTCTCCCTGGCGATCTCCTGCAACCGGGGATTGGTCTCTGCACTCCGGAGTCCGCCAAAAACGGGTGTCACACGCCGCAGCAACCCTCCTGCCTGGTCATAGGCAACAATGGTGTTCTCAAAAGTGGGTGGTTCGGGATTATCTGTGATGGCATCTATCTCTTCCTGATGCTGACGGATCCCCTCTTCTATTGCCGGGAGAAAATGCTCGTCATCGATCCTGTCAAAGGGAGGCGAATCAAAGGGTGTATCATAATCAACAAAAAAAGGATTGGTCTTGCTGTGATCGGTACAAGCTGAAAACATCATAGCAACAAGTGTCAGTAATAAAAATATTTGTCTCATGGATCTCAGGTTTATGGTTTATGTCTCGATATGCTGACAACCTGGTTGGTTATCAGACTTATTGAACAACACAGGTCAACACCTGTGGCAGCAAAGATACGTTTTTTCCATTACCTTTCCGGCAAGGATTACCGTTCAGGTCTCCTGTACCGCACCGGCGGACTGGGTTCAGGTTTCAGTTCGACGGACTCTGTTTCGAGAAGCTTCAATGCTTCTTCAACGGCACGCTCCAGTTGCGGATCTTCTCCCCGGATCACGGATGCCGGCAGTTGCTCCACTTCAATATCCGGAGCCACACCTTCTGCCTCCACTGCCCATTCGCCATCGGTATTGAAGAATCCACCCCTGGGAGCCATCATCCGTCCACCGTCAATAAATGAAGGGGTATCCCATATTCCAACCAGTCCACCCCACGTGGTTGTCCCGATAAGGGGTCCGATTTCCATCTTCCGGAACATATAGGGCAACAGGTCACCCCCTGAGCCAGCCCTTTCGTTGATGATCATCACCTTTGGTCCCCATATACCAGCCATGGGCGTCGTAAATGGCCTTCTGTCAGCCGCCCTTGAATTAAAATAGCCATGCAGCTGCCGCGACATGATATCTACCATATAATCGGCGGCAGAACCACCACCGTTGTTTCGCTCGTCGATCACGGCACCCCGCTTGTCCTGCTGCGCAAAATAATACCTGTTAAAAAACTGGTATCCAAGCCAGCTGGTGTTTGGAACATACACGTAGGCCAGCTGCCCTTCTGACAATTCATCGACGCGTCGCCTGTTGTTTTCCACCCAGTTCATCAAACGCAGCTGGTATTCGTTTGCCACGGGTACTACTGTGACCAGCCGGGCCCCTTCTGTTGAAGGGTTCCCGTTGACCAAAAGCTGTGTCTGCCGATTTGCCGTCCCTTCAAAATAGCGGTACAGGTTCTCATCGGGATCAACAGGCACACCATTCACTTCAAGCAGGTAATCCCCTTCATTTACCTGTATTCCGGGAGCACCAAGCGGCGCCCGGAGGGTTGGGTTCCAGTCCTCACCGTCATATATTTTTGTTATTCTGACGGCACCTTGTTCTATTACGTAGTCCGCACCAAGGAGTCCGACAGGAATACGCTCTACCCGGGGCATATCGCCGCCAAAAATATAGGAGTGTCCGACTGCCACCTCACCCCCCATGATGCCGATAACATAATTCAGGTCTGTACGGTGCCTCACATGGTCCACCCAGGGCCTGTACCAGTCATATATCTCATCCCAGGGTGCCCCATGCACATTGTCAACATAGAGAAAGTCGCGCTGCAGCCGCCACCCTTCCCTGAACATCTGGCGCCATTCTTCTTTGGGTTCGATACGCATGCGCATATTGCCAATGGCATCGAGACGGCCATCACCGGGACTCTGCGGGGCACCGGTCGTTGAAACAATGCCCCAGGTACTGCCGCTGCGGTACAAAAGCGACTTCCTGTCGTGCGATGTCACAGCATAATGGACGGGCGACATAAAGGACTCCGCCTCACGGGCATCAAAATCGTAACGATGCAATGTCAGTCCGGGCTGGTTGGGAACGTTTTCAGTATAAAACACATAGCCACCGGGTCCGGCTACCAGCCCCATATAGTTGCGCGACGGGATGTCGACAGCTACAATGCGCCGCATCAGACCCTCAGGATCTATTCTGACCTCCTCCCGGCCGTTGTTTTCGTCATTATCATCATTGCCTTCGTCCTGACCTTCATGGCCGGCTGTTTCTTCTTCATCGCTTTTTGGAAGAAAAGGTGAAACACCGTCGGCAGCAAGTACCATAACATAAAGGGCCCGGTTAACGGGACTATCATAGGCACTCATGTCCAGCCACCCGGTATTTAATCCATAGTCAGTGCTGGCCAGGAAATAGAGGTAGTCGCCCGACGCGCACCAGACTGGCGTAATGGCATCGGCCAAACCGTCTGTCGCCTGTATACGCTCACCTGTCTCCACGTTATACAGGACGATGGCCTTGAACATGCTTTCCAGCGTATGGGCAAAGGCTATCCACCGGCTGTCGGGCGACCAGGCAGGATTCATTGTCCGCTCCGGACGAACATACCGGTCGGTATCCACCAGGGTAACCGCACCAGAATCAACATCGACATAATACAGGTTCAGATGTGTATCGGTGTAAAGAATGTATTTCCCGTTGGGTGACCATTGGGGTCTGAAAAAGAATGAGGGATCAGGAAGGTTGATGGTGGTTGTCTCACCCATGCCCGACTGTTCGCCGATAACCAGTTGGTACTCACCGGTTTCGTCTGAAAACCATGCAATACGGCTGCCATCGGGCGACCATACCGGGAAACGGTCTGCAACACCCGGACTGCGTGTAATATTTCTTGGGTCTCCATGTTCTTTGGGCACGGTAAACAGTTCACCCCGGTATTCAAACAGTGCACGCTGGCCTGTGGGCGACAGGGACGCATTTTGCAATGCAGCGGGAGGTACATCTTCCCATCGTGTTCGTGACCAGTGAAAATCGCCCCTTACGTTGATGGTCAGCTGCTGATGCTCATTCTCATCCGGATCAAAGATGTGCAGCGCCCCGCCCTGTTCATAAACCAGCACCCCTCCGCCGGCATTGATGTTCTTTACGTCAAAGTCAGAAAAAAAGCTTTCCTGGGTCAACACCCCGGTATCGACCTGGTATGACCAGATATTGGCGGCATAATCGCGTTCCGAGATAAAATAAACCGTCCTGCCAATCCATACCGGATTCATATGCCGTTCGCCGTCTGGTTGTGGTGTGGTAATCAAGCTATGATCTTCCATATCCATGATCCAGATGGGTTTTGCCTGTCCCGCCCGGTAGTTTCTCCACTCAGGGTCGGAAAAACTGACTTCCTGGTAGGCAATGGTTCGTCCGTCAGGCGACAACTGCCCCGTTACCGCTCTTGGCACAGGCAAAGCCTCCGGCATACCACCATCTTTGTGTATTTTGAAAAATTTTGATTCGCGCGTAGGCACACCCTTCCTGCCCGAGGTAAAAAGAACATGCGCTCCATCGGGAGTCCACCCCCGGACCTGGTCAGCTCCGGGATGCCACGTGAGCCTCCTTGGTTGTCCGCCTTCGACCGGTACCACATAGATATCATCATTTCCGTCATATTGCGCGGTAAATGCAACCATGCTGCCGTCAGGCGATATGTGCGGCAGGCGCTCTGACCCCTCATTACTGGTCAAACGCCATGCATCTCCCCCGTCGCGTCCAGCCACCCACAGGTCGTTCGCATAAACAAATACAATATGTGTGTCGCTGACTGCCGGTTGTCGCAATAAAAGCGTACCCTCGGAGGCAGAGAGTCCGGCAAAGGAAAAAAAGAAAGAAATGATGATGCAGATTGTTGTTTTCATGATTTTTGCTTTTGATGATGAATAAATGTTTGTCCGTTCATTTCAAATGTGAGAAAAAGCAGACCAATCCACGCATTTGTGTGTGATCTGCCTCTATAGCAGACGATAAAAATACATGATTTATGATGGCCGGCAAAAGATTTTTTGTAGTTTTGGGCATATCAGCAAACAGACAAAAAACATTGCATGGCTGGTTGACTCCGGAAAGATTACACAGTCAAGACTTATGTACAGAATATATATACATAATAAATACATATGAAGATCTATGATACAGACTACCATCCGCCCGACGGTGATCCTGATGGAAAGCCAATGGGCCGGCGCTGTTTTATAAAGATGAGCACCATATATGGTGGTGCGCTGGCAGCGATCGGGAGTATGGCGGGATGCACAGACAAAAATCAGCGGATCCGCCTTCCGGGCCGGCTGGAAAAAGACGGCACGGTGATCGTCCGGGCCGGCTGTCCGGCGCACAACTGCGGTGGTCGTTGTGTGCTGAAAGTCTTTGTAAACAACGGTGAGATCGTACGGATCGAAACAGATGACCGTCCACATGACGACCTCAGCGATCCCCAGCTGCGAGCCTGTATTCGGGGACGGGCATACCGGCGGCGCCAATACCATCCCGATCGCCTGAAATACCCCCTCAGACGGGTGGGTAAGCGGGGTGAAGGACAATTTGAGAGGATTTCATGGGATGAGGCACTGGATCTGATGGCCTCAGAACTGAACCGCGTAAAAAAAACCTATGGCAATTCAGCCATACTTGTCCCCTACGGTACGGGCAGTTATAACCAGACCAACGGCCGACAGACAGCTGCCCGTCTGATGAACCTGTACGGTGGATCACTGGGCTTTTACAACAGCTACAGCTGGGCCTGCATCAGCCGTGCAACACCATATGTTTACGGGACTGGCATTACGGGAAACCAGCGTCAGGACTGGGTAAATTCAAAATACATCATCATGTGGGGCTGGAATCCCGCTGAAATGCGTGATGGCACCAACAGCGAATACTTCCTGAAAAAAGCCAGGGAAAAAGGGGCAAAGATCATCTGTATCGACCCGCGCATGAGCATGAGCGCCACTGCGCTGGCCGATGAATGGATCCCCATTCGTCCGGGTACCGACACTGCCCTGATGAGTGCCATGGCATATGTGATCATCTCTGAAAATCTGCACGACAAAGATTTCATCAGGCGGTGCTGCATTGGTTTTGACGCCGCGCAGATGCCCGCCGGACTGGAACATGAGGAGAGTTACAGTGATTATATTTTTGGCACCCGCGACCAGCAACCCAAAACCCCTGAATGGGCAGAAGCCATAACGGGAATTCCGGCAAAAACAATACAACGGATCGGACGGGAATATGGTTCCATTAAGCCAGCCATGCTCTACCAGGGATATGGCATGCAGCGCCGTGCATACGGTGAACAACCTGTTCTGGGCGGATGTGTGCTGGCAGCCATCACAGGCAATGTTGGCATCCCGGGAGGATGGGCCAGCGGCATTGCCCTGCAGGCCAGCGATGGTGGTCCTTTCTGGAATGTTTTCCCCACAGGGAGAAACCCGGTGAAAGCGGCAATACCCGTGTTTTTGTGGACAGAAGCGATCATCAGGGGAACGGAAATGGGACCGGAAGATGGTGTTGTCGGGGCAGACAAACTGGACAACAACATCAAACTCATCTGGTGTGTGGCATCAAATATCCTGATCAACCAGCATGCCGATACCAACCGCACAGCCAGGATCCTGAAAGATGAAAGCCTGGTTGAGTTTATAGCCGTACAGGACCAGTTCATGACCCCATCTGCAAACTATGCCGACCTGGTACTGCCAGTATGTACACAATTTGAAATGTGGGGCCTGGAAGACGGATGGAAATATGGGGATGAGGTGATACTGATGCCCAAGCTGCAGGAACCTCCCCATGAAACAAAGAGCGACTACCAGATTGCTGCGGAGCTGGCTGGCCGGCTGGGACTAAAGGATGCATATACGCTTGGCCGCAACGAATATGACTGGATAGACTGGGCGGTAAAATACTACAGGAATACCCGCTTCCCAGGGATCCCCGATCTTGAAAAGCTGCATGAGATGAACCGCGGGGTATATACCCGGCCGGTCCACGAGCCTGAAGTGGCTTTTCGCGACTTCAGAAGTGATCCCGAAAAGTTTCCGCTAAACACACCTTCGGGTAAGGTCGAAATATTTTCTGAAAGGCTGTTCAGGATGGGTAAACCCGAAACCATTCCGGCTGTCCCGAAATACATCACCGAATGGGAAAGTCCATTTGGTGAAGAGCGCATAAAATATCCCCTGCAGGCCATCGGCCATCATTACATGCCAAGGGTACACTCAACACACGATGGGATCGACTGGCTTGAAGAGGCATTCCCGCAAAGGGTATTTATTAACCCCATTGATGCTTCGGCCCGGAACATCAGCGATGGCGATGAAGTAATGGTCTTTAACGACCGGGGAAAGATCATCATACCCTGCCGTGTCACAAAAAAGATCATGCCGGGCGTGGTTAACATACCCCAGGGGGCCTGGTGGAAACCCGGAAAAGATGGTATTGACCGCCGTGGCAATGTCAATGTGCTGACAAGCCACCGGTGGACACCCCTGGCGTTTGGCAATGCACAACATACCATGATGGTGGAGGTAAGCGCAACAACATAATTCGTATCTTAGCCTGGATAAAGAGGAAATACAATCCGGGCCTGGACATTTTTTTAAGAAAAAACATATTGATGGAACATACCAAAGGTCAGAAAACAAAACAATGGGCATTCTATTTTGATTCATCGTTTTGTTCAGGTTGCAAAACCTGCCAGGTAGCTTGCAAGGACAAGTACGACCTGCCGCCGGGTGCACGCTGGCGCAGGGTGTATGAGGTGTGCGGCGGCGACTGGATAAAAGACGGTACTGCCTGGATACCCAACATATATGGATACCACATGTCCATGGCTTGCAACCACTGCCAGGAACCCATCTGCCTGAATGCGTGTCCGAATAACGCCATCATCAAAAATGACCACGGGGTGGTGCTGATCAACTATGACCGGTGCATGGGATGCAAGTACTGTGAATGGACATGCCCTTACGGGGCCTTGCATTTCGATGCTGACAAAAAGGTGATGACCAAATGTACTTTTTGTGCTGACTACCTGGAGGAAGGCAAACCACCGGCCTGCGTCTCCGCCTGTCCGATGAGGGTGCTGGACTACGGCGACCTGGAAGAGCTAAGGCAAAAACATGGCAGTGTCAACGAAATATTTCCCCTCCCGGAAAACAAATATACCAGTCCGGCACTGATCGTATCGCCGCACAAGGACGCACAAAAACCGGATCATCGCAAACCAGGCATTGCTAACAGAGAGGAGGTTGTATAAAATGATGAACCACAACGAATGGCCCCTGGTACTATTTACCATGCTTTCACAGATCAGCGCAGGAATACTCGTAGGCGGACTAATACTCTGGGTGACGGTTAAGAATACGGGTGACCCCAACCTCGAGTCATTAAAAAAAGTTCTGATCATTACCGCCATTGCGTGTATGTTTGTTGCACTTGCTTTTTCTTTTTTTCACCTTGGGAATCCATTGCAATCAGTATACGCGCTCAGCAACCTGGCTACTTCCTGGCTCAGCAAGGAGATCATCCTGGCTTCCATATACTTGTTCAGCCTGTTGCTGTGTTATATCTCTCTCAGGTATGACATACCGCACCGGTCTCTCTTCCCCCAGTTATTCATTGCCTCCCTGGTAACCGGCATCATTTTCCTGTATGCCATGTCGCGCGTATACATGATCCCTACCGCACCGTTATGGAACACTGCAGCCACACCAATTGCATTTTTCACCACCGCCCTGGTACTTGGCGGAGGGAGCGTGCTGGTGATCCTCGGACTGTTTTCTTTCAACGGTAATCCGGTTGTTGATACGCCATCCATGCAAACAAGCATGTTTTATCTGATCAGTGCGGGCGTTTTTATCCTCCTGCTGAACATGTTATTGATACAACCAGACATAAGTAGCGTAGCCGGAAGCTTTATGGCACCAACCATCCCCCAGTGGCTGAAAACCTTCCGGATCGCTTTCCTGCTTGCGGGCTTCAGCTTGCTCACCTACTGGTTTGCCTTCATACTGCCAAAAGAAGGGGGCACCGCATCGCTGCTCATGTTTCTTGCCATCGACTGTCTGCTGATCTCTGAAGTTGCCGGCAGGTATATCTTTTATGTTTCATATTTTCGTGTAGGAATATAAGCGGCGCACCCACATCACAACACCATGTCGAAACAGCAAGACATTTGGCTGAAAGCAGCTGTTATAGGAAGCTTATGGGGGGCATCCGAAATAGTGCTCGGAAGTTTCCTCCACAACCTGCGCATTCCGTTTAGCGGCAACATCCTGACTTCCATCGGCATAATTGTAATGGTTGCCGGTCACCGTCTATGGCCGCAGCGGGGCGTTCTGATACGAGCCGGACTGATCTGTGCTGCTTTAAAATCTTTGTCACCCAGCCATGTGTTACTTGGGCCTATGATATCGATCATGATGCAGGCCATCCTTATGGAAGCCGCAACCGCTGTGGGAAAAAAAAGTTATGCCGGCTATGTGGTGGGAGGCGGACTGGCAGTTAGCTGGAACCTTTTGCACCGGATCCTCTCAGCAATGGTATTGTACGGAAGCTCACTAATTGCATTGTATCAGAACCTGATAGACTTTTTAATAAACCAGACCGGATGGGATACGGATGGTTATTGGATTCCCCTGACCGTTTTATGGGGTGTTTTTTTTCTATGGGGCGCAGCGGCAGGCATTGCGGGTATATTGGTCTCAAAGGCAGCAGCAAATACTACCCGCACCATGAATATAACTTATGAAAAACCAGCAGCTGCAAACAACATCGTCCGGAAACAATCCGGCAAAATATGGCCACTGATGCGTCCCATAGGTGTGCTTGCATTGCTGGTTGCCGGTTTGTACAGCGTATCATCCCTCCCCCTCATTTATAAACCGGTATTCCTGTCTCTCTTTCTCATCGCAACCTCCCTGTATAACCGGATGGTCGTATTCCGTTTCCTGAAAAGAAGAGGGCTGTGGGTGGGGATAAGCATCATGGTATTGCTGTCTGGTTTTTTAATGGGACCCCACCACGGGTTTAGTGGCGAAGGGGTTATCGCCGGACTGGAAATGGCAATGCGGGCTGTTTATGTGGTTGTTGGCTTTGGAATTATAAGCAGTGAATTAAAAAAACCCGAAATGGCCGGCTTGTTCAGTGGAAAGAAAATGGCACCCTTTCTTTCTGCAGTAAGGGTCGCATTTCAGACCACACCCATTTTACTGGACCAAATCCCGGCAAAACAAGCATGGCGACATCCTGCCAGGGTGCTTGCCAGTATGGTGGGTGGAATGGAGCATTCACTGAACCAACTGCGCATGCATCAAAAAGAGAAAAGAAACGCTCTGGTGGTGAGCGGCCTTAAAGGGATCGGCAAGACAACCCTAACCAGGAAGGTCGTTGAACTGATCATGCAGGCAGGTGTTCAACCCGAAGGGATCCTTGCACCTGCCGTTGTTGAAAATGGCCGGCGTGTCGGCTATATGGTCCGCCGGATCGGGAGCGGGGAGGAAATGGTGTTGTGTAAGCAGCAACCGCAGCAAAACGAAAAAATGCCGGGCCGGTATACATTCAACAGGGATGCCATAAGGTTTGGAGAAGAACCGTTAACACCCGGCAATCTCTGTGAAAAAGATTTGCTGGTGATCGATGAACTGGGACCTTACGAATTAAAAGGCATGGTCTGGGATCCAATATTCAGGGAGGTGTTGACATACTGGGACAAGCCCGTCCTGCTTGTTGTGCGTGAATCGTTGATTGACAGTATGGCAAAAAGATACGGACTCAACATCACCGGTGTTTTTTATGCAGACAAAACCACGGCGCAGGCAGTGGCAGAATCCATTACCAGGTGTTTGAAAAATCAATGACCATGGATACAGTAACCGGCGTTGTGCTTGCCGGAGGCCGGAGTCGTCGCTTCGGACAAGATAAGGGACGCTATCCGTTCAGGGGAAAACCGCTGGCAGAACATGCACTGGAAATTATTTCTCCCCATTGCTCTGAACTGCTTATCTGCAGCAATTCAGTGAATGCCTACAAGCATTTTGGCGTGCCGGTCGTAGAAGACATCCATAAAAACTGCGGTCCGATTGGTGGCATACATAGTGCACTCAAGCACGCAGCCGGACAAACTGTGGTTTGCGTCCCATGCGATTGTCCGTTTATACCTGCTGAAATGATTGGTTATTTACTGCAACGGTCAGAAGATCACCAGGTCGTTATGCCACACCACAGGTCATTTATTGAAACACTGTGTGCCGTCTGGCAGAAAAACAGTTATCCCCACCTGGAAAAAGCAATCAATGAAAAAAGATACAGGATACTGGATGCGATACAAACAATGACTGTGCTGCTGGTCAACCCCGAAAACGAACCATTCTACCACAACAGGGTGTTCCATAACATTAACCGAAAAACAGATCTGTAACCTCCGTTATTCATTCAACCACCACATCCACGCATTGCGGTAAGACAATGAGCCGGCAATGACCATTTTATGTTTACCGCCACAAAGCGGACAGAGAAATAACCGGGAGCGCCCTGGCCCGTTCAAACCGGACAAAAACAAGTCGATATCAATAATTTTTATTATACCTTTGAAGTGGTTTTTTACAGCGTACCGTAAAAACAGCAATTTTTTGAAAATGTGGAATCAAAAACAGGATATTATGCACAAACGACTTTTGCTCATCAGTAATTCGACCAATTATGGAGAGGAATACCTGGAGTACACCAGGCGCCATATAAAGCAGTTTCTTGGAAAAAATGTAAAAGAAGTGGTGTTCATACCTTATGCCGGGGTAAGCCTGTCGTATGATGAATATACTTCAAAGGTTGAAAGTGTGTTCATGCAGATTGGCTACGGACTGCAATCAGTGCATCAATCAGATGATCCGGTTGCAGCGGTTAAGGAGGCAGAAGCCATTGTTGTGGGTGGAGGCAACACTTTTCACCTGGTGCACAAGATGCATGAAACAGGACTGATGGATGCCATACGAAAAAAGGCAGAAGAGGGCACCCCCTACATTGGCTGGAGCGCAGGAAGCAATGTTGCCTGTCCGTCGTTGAAAACCACCAATGACATGCCAATCATTCAACCAGTCAGCTTTGACACCCTCAACCTTGTCCGGTTCCAGATCAATCCGCACTATACCGATTCAATCATTCCCAACCATAAAGGTGAATCAAGGGAAGACAGGATCCGTGAATTTCTTGAGCTAAACCCCGAAATGATCGTCGTTGGATTAAAAGAAGGAACAATATTGCAGGTTGACGGAGAAGACATCAAATACATTGGATCAAAAACAGTGAAGGTGTTCAGAAAAGATGAACCAACACTGGAGTTTGACAAGAACGCCAGTCTGGATTTCCTGAAATAACTTGTTAACCGTTTGCTGCAGAAACATCCATGACACATAGTCCGTATATAAAGTGAAGCATTTGGATCAGAAAGAGCGCTTAGCGTGGTCCGGCTAAAAAAAACATAATATAATTTACATGAACAGACTATTTCTTCTTGCATGCGCGGCAGTCATTGTGCTGTTGCCTGCCTGCAAAAGCTACAGGCCGGTGGTCACCGAAAAGATCAGCGATATGGAGACAGGTTTTCCCGGCACCATCGCCTATTATGCACTTCCGCGTACAGTGGTTGTTGTCGATGTGGAAGTACAGGAAACACGGGAAATTCCCGGTCCGTATGCCGAGTATGCCGAAACATCCCTCGGACTCAATGATGTGATTTTTAAACCTTCAACGAGTTACAGGATCACTGGCATTTCTGTCAGCGGTTTTGCCGAGCCCGACCCTGACCAGTACTATTATGTCCGGTTTCATGAAGACGAAGAAAAAAGTCTGTATGTGTCTCTTAATGAGTCCGGTATCATATACAGCGTTAATAAAGAACCCGGCGGATACGAATACCATCCTTCCCATTATGAATCGAGAGCGTATCATGATTTTGGCACCGAGGTTACATTCAATTATTTCATGGACAGCATCCTGAAGGAGCAGATTGACACCATTGTTGAGGTTATCCCTTTTGACACGATCACTGTAAGCAGGCAAACACTCAGGAGGAGCTGGGTGGAAAAGAGTCCGCGTCAGCGGGCACAGGAGGTAGCTGAGCATATTCTGGATATCAGGGAAAAGAAACTCGATCTGATCAGTGGGTTCCAGGAGATCACATACTCAAAGGAAGCACTGGAATATATGTACAGGGAAATGGACAACCTTGAAAATGATTACCTTGATCTGTTTACAGGCATCACCTCAACCAGGAAAATGCATTACCGGTTTGTGCACAGGCCCGACAAGGAGGACATTGTCAGAAGGCATCCCCTGTTCCGTTTTTCCAAACAGGAGGGGCTGCTCCCCACCAATGCAGCGAGCGGTTTTCCTGCAACCATCCTGTACGACAGAAGCAGCGCCACCGATAAGCTGCGGGACCAGATCGGCACATACAGCGAAACAGGCAGGAGAAAGCCAAAAAAGGGTTTTCATTACCGTATCCCGGAATATGCAGACCTGACGGTACACGTGGGCACAGAAAAACGCGCGGAGGCAAGGATGCTGATCAGCCAGTTTGGCATTGTCACCAACATGCCGGCCGGCGACTTTCAGATAGAGTTCCATCCGGCCACAGGATCGATAAAATCAATAAAAAAGCTACCACTTGAAGACGATTAACGTATGAAATACTTTATCATTACAGGTGCAAGCAAAGGATTGGGAGCGGGCATTGCGTCAGCGCTGCTTTCTGACGACCATCATTTGTTTTGCATATCACGCGGTGAAAGCCAGTCGTTAACAGAAGAGGCAGCGGCGAAAAAGTGTACGGTGGACTTCTTTTTGTTTGATCTTGCCGTCAATCACGACATTCCGGGCCTTGTTGAAAAAATATTTCAAAAAATTGACCGTGACCGTGCTACAGGGATATACCTGGTGAACAATGCCGGGGTCATCAAACCGGTAGGCCGCATTGAGGACACCCCTGCCGACGCGGTTGAGATGCATATGCGCGTAAACCTGCTGGCACCCATGTTGCTCACCGCTGCTTTTGTGAAGCATACAAAAGACCTGGCAACGGAAAAACGGATATTGAACATATCCTCCGGTGCCGCCCAGCATCCTTATTACGGCTGGAGCAGTTATTGTACCGCAAAAGCCGGACTGGAAATGTTTGGACGGTGCATGCATGAAGAGCAAAAAGATGAGCCGGGTCCCGTTAAATCAATGTCTGTTGCACCGGGGATCATTGATACGGAAATGCAAACCACCATCAGGGGGACCTCAGAACGTGCTTTTATTCACAGAGAAAAATTTGTTGAACTGAAAGAAAGCGGACAGCTTGTATCTCCATCAAAGGCAGGCAAACGGATTGCCCGGTTATTGCTCTCCTCTTCGTTTAAGGATGGAGACATTATTGACTTGAGAGACAGTTAGTTTTGTTGATCATAAAAACAGTGAACATGGAAAAAACTACAATTATTGAGAAAACAGCCTATCAATGGATGGCAAAATACGGGGTTGCCCTGATGAGGATCAGCATTGGCATTGTGTTTTTCTGGTTTGGCATCCAGAAGTTCTTTCCTGGTATCAGCTCTGCAGAAGACCTGGCTACGCGGACCATTGAGGTAATGACGTTTGGGATGATCACCCAGTCGTTGGGTATGCCCTTGCTGGCGGCATGGGAGGTAATAATCGGACTGACATTTCTGTTTGGCAGGTTTATGCGCGTTGCCATACCCTTGCTGTTTCTGCAAATGATCGGTACGGTAACGCCCCTGTTCTTTTTTCCGGCCGAAACATTCAACAGCGTACCATTTTTACCCAATCTGGTTGGACAGTACATCATTAAAAACCTTGTTCTTATAAGCGCAGCAATGGTAATTGGTGCTTATCATTTTGGTTATACCATCAGCAGGAGAAAAAGGTAACCGCCGTTCTTTCGCAAAGAACGCCCTTGTATTGATCGGGAGGTTGTCTCCCTTACCAGTGCGATAAAAAGGACCGGATAAAATCAGCAAACCAGGGATCGTTGTTTGTTATCTTGCGGACAATGGTGTCTGGTTCTGTGGTCTTCCCGTGTATGCTTTTATAATGTTTTGCAGCCTCTGCACCGGCAACACGCTGGTGAAATGATAGTTCAGCTGATGCCGTACCCTGTATTCTCAACTTGTTCATTATTTCCAGACTTTCGGCAGGCATTCCTGAACGGGCATAATTCAGCACCGCAGATCTGAGTGTCTCTTCAGTGCTTCCTGCCATGACATAGGCAAACAGCGCCGGATGGTTTCCGGCAATCTCCTTTGCTGAGGCAAGATATTCGTTCGACAACAAAGGTTCGTCCAGTA
>PWKN01000104.1 GCA_003559735.1 Bacteroidales bacterium
ATGTGCGCCACGATTGGGGTGTAATGGACTTTGGCAGCGGCAATGTGGATGTGCTAGCCGGGTTGCGGCCGTCACTGTATCAGACTCAAAAACGCCGCGCCGGGGCAACAGGCCAGTTAGAGTATTCAATTTCTGAAAGGTCGAACCTGTATTTCATGGGTACGTTTAACAATTTTGTGCATGAGGAGATACGTACCGACGTAAGGCATGGAATTGACAATGGAGACTTTGTTTCCCCCATATTGGTGGAAGGTGCGCGGTATGAGAAACAGTCAAGAAAATACCGCCGGATCACAGACCTGTACTCATTTAATGCAGGTGGTCAACACGATCTTGGCAGCATAACCATTGATTACAACGTTGGATACTCATACGGTAGTTTTGATGTGCCATTTCGTGAATATTTTCACTTTCGCCACGCTGACAAACCCGATTACAACCTCGATATTTCTAACCGGGAGTTTGGACAGATATCATTTGCCAATGATTTTGACCCTATGGATTTCGAAAATATGAGGGTTCGTTATTACGAGTCCCGTCGCGACGATGCAAACGACAACGACCTTTATACAAGCCTTAATCTTACTGTTCCTTACAATCTTTCAGGCTATTCAGCCCATTTTAAGTTTGGGGGCAAGTATTGGCAAAAAAACAAAAACAGGGATTATAACAGGAGAAGATTCTCCTGGGATGGTGATGACCATCTGACAATGACCATGTTTGCAATGGATGATGAAAGGTGGATGATTGAAGACAGGTACAATCTTTTCGGATTCGTAGACTGGGACACCGGTTATGATTTTTTCAACAACAACAGGGACCTGTTTAAAGAAGACCTCAACCGTACGCGTGAACGTTCGGACCCCAGCTACTGGGAGGCCCGGGAAACCGTTGTGGCAGCTTATGCCCTTACCGACATCACCTTTGGAAAACTCAATGTAAATGCCGGGGTTAGAATGGAACAGGCGTACACTAACTATCAGGGGAATCGTGTTGTATTTGATGATAATGGCGACTGGCAGGAGACCATTGAGGTTGAATCGGATGGTGATTACATCAACTTTTTCCCTATGCTGAACCTGCGTTACCAGGTTAACAGGACATCCAATCTGCGTTTTGCTTTCACCAACACCATATCACGTCCGGAAGACTTTGAGTGGCTGGTGCCTTTTGAGTTGGTAGAAACGGAAGACATGGAACTTTCAAGGGGGAACCCCAACCTGGAACCTTCTACATCCATGAACCTTGATCTGATGTATGAAAGATTCTTGTCGAACGTAGGATTGCTTTCAGCAGGTGTTTTCTATAAAGATATGGATAAGTTCATTTATATGGAAAACGCAATCGTTTCAGGCGGACCCTATGATGGTTTTCTGCAAAGCATGCCGGTAAACGGAGAGAGTGCAACCATTTGGGGTATTGAACTGGCCTGGCAACAGCAGCTTACGTTTTTACCTGGAGCATTAAGCGGGTTGGGTGTATATGCCAACTACAGTTACATTGACTCGGAAGCCAAAATCGTAATCCCCGATGAACGTCGCATTGCGCTTCCACAACAAGCCCCACATATCTTCAACATTGCCCTGTCGTACGACTGGAAAGGGTTTTCCGGCCAAATATCGTACAACTATCGCGACACCTGGCTGCACAGTGTAGGAGGCTCTACCAGTGCTCCTTCAATCAGCCAGATCGACGATGTATTCCTTGACAGATATTTCAAAGCAATCGGCCAACTCGATTTGGTATTGTCTTACAATTTCACCGATAACCTGAGGATATTTGCTAACTTCAACAACCTGACAAATCAATCGCATCAGCACTACTTTTACGACCCAATATATCCCTACCGTAACTCCTTCCATGGTTGGTGGAGCAACATGGGGTTAAGATACTCCCTCTGATGCTATCCTTTATTGCAGTTGAACTCCCGGCGGTCACAATCCATAATAACCGGGAGTTTATTATATTTAAACGGTGCAGCAAACCACTCATCTGTCATAAAACCAATAATAAAATGAAAAACAAAAAAAACACCACCTTTTTTATTGCTTCCTTTTGTATATCTCTTCTGTTATTTACTGCTTGCCATCAACAACCTGAACGTATTTTTTGGTCGTCTTACCAAGAGTTAAACTGGGAAAACATTGGCCATTATGATTCAGAGTTTCATACCCATCCAGGACTTGGTGATGAACAATACGATCCTCATCAAACCATTGACCGTTATCATGAGGAAGGATATCGTATTCTGGCACTTGCAGGGCACGACTACGACATACCGAACGACCACATTTCAACAATATACCCCTGGACCCAATTAGCTGATATTTACGAATTAATTAAAGATATTGAGAACCCCACTGAAGATTATAAGACATACGGTGAAATGGCCAATGAACCTTTTGAAAACCGCGACCCTGTTGCCTTGAACATGGTATCTGTGCAAGGCTGCGAGGTTTCTGCTCCGCACCACATAGTAAGTCTTTTTAATCCGCTATCGCAAGGTGCAGAAACAGAGGATGAAACCTTCCAGATCATCCAGGAATACGGTGGATTGGCATATTTTGCACACCCGGGACGTTATGTGGAAAGAAGGGGGTTAACCGCCGAATGGTATGTTGATCATTACCGGAAATATGATATGCTTGTCGGTCAGTCCATTTATAATCGTGAAGACCGCCACCCGGAAGATCGACCGTTTTACGATAAAATCGTGCACATCCTCGGCCATGAAAGACCTGTTTGGCTTTTTGGAGAAGATGACATGCATTATGAGAAGACCCTTGGGTGGAACCGTGATGTGATTCTGCTTGAGAACTTTAGCCCGGGGTCTATGCATCCGGACATTCCGGATGGAAGCGCTCCTGATGTAAAAAACGCCCTGATAAATGGGCATACGTATCTATGGAAACCTTCTGAGCAATACAACAAGCGCGCATTTAATATTGTTGATGTTCAATTCAGCAAATCTGACATTACCCTCATTATTGATCAAATGGACGAGGTTAATGAAATTATCTGGAATACCCATAATCCCGCTTCCGATAAAACTGAAGCTATACATGCCGGAAGTTCCATTTCGCTTTCTGACGTACCCGAATTCAGCAAATTTGTAAGAGCAGAAATCAAGGGGGATAAGGGAACCATCTATACCCAGCCTTTTTATATCATACATCCGGAATAATAACTAATTTAAAATCCGATACGAAATGCAAAAAACGATCATATCTTTTGTTGCAATTTTTGTTTTTTTATCATGCTCCTATCAAAACAACAAAGCCGAAAATGATTCATTTGCTAAACAGCCGGACGCTCAGTTTGCTGCATCAGAATACCCTGACCGGATTTTGCAAAGTGTCTCCGAGGATCCTTCAAGACAAATCAATCTTTCATGGCGTTCTTCATCAGAAGTGGAGGCGGGGTTCATTGAGTATTCGGTTTTATCTTCAGAAATTAAGAAAACCCCGGAATTAGAAACAGAACATGCATTTGTTGTACCGGTTACTTTTGAAAATACTACCGACCACTACTTCCAAGCCAGATTAACCGGACTTCAACCAAACACTTCCTATATGATGAGAGCAGGAAGTGAAAGCCACCGGTCTGAATGGTTTACAACCCGAACTGCACCGGAAACCTTTGAGCCTTATCATTTTCTTTATTTTGGTGACATGCAAAACGACATCATGGAATATGGCTCACGAACCTTTCGAAAGGCTTTTTCAAGCTATCCGGACTCAAGGTTTATGATACATGCCGGCGATCTGGTACTAAGCAGTGGCGATGACAACACGTGGGGTGAATGGTTTTATGCGGGTGGCTGGTCATTTCAGCAAATTCCCTCCCTGCCTGTGGCCGGAAACAGTGACCATTATCGCATGCAGGAAACGCCGGTGGATAAACGCATGCTTTTCCCGCAGTGGAATGGCATTTTTCAGCTGCCAAACAACGGACCTTCAGGCCTTGAAAACCTTAGCTATTATGTTGATTATCCCAACCTGCGCGTTATTTCATTATACACCAACTTCGAGTCTGCCGGCAAAGACGAAAGAGAAATATATGTTGACAAACATACAAAGCTAACAGACGATCTTTTTCATAATCAATTGCGTTGGATGGAGACTGTTCTGGCAGAAAACACACAGTTATGGACTGTAGTGGTTATGCATCATCCTGTTTTTACTGCAAGAGAAGAAAGAGACAACGCGCTGCTGCAGGAATATTTTTTGCCTCTTTTTGAAAAACACCAGGTTGACCTTGTTTTGCAAGGCCATGATCATGTGTATGCCAGGGGGACAAATCCCGAACTCGGAAACGAACCGCAATTGCCGGTTTATGTGATTTCGATTTCCGGTGGGAAAATGCGAGAGGTGAATGATGATTACACATGGATAAGCAAAGCCGTCGAAAACACGCAAATATACAGTGTTATTCACATTGAGAGCAATAGCCTTAAATTAGAGTCTTTTGATGTAACCGGCAAACTGAGAGACAGTTTTAAGATTCGATTGACATCAGATCCGAAAAAAATACTTGATCATTAACCAAGATTTAACAACCATTTCCAGGTGGGCATAACTTTAATTTTAAAACCCTTGATGACAAACTCATCCTCTTCATCGTCAGTAAGTATTAACCCTCCTTTAAGGCCATGGTGGGTTAAGGCTTCAACTAAACTACCACCGAAAAATGTCGGTGGGTTTGAAGAATTTCTCTTTTGCTTATCATTGGACCAAGGATAACACATTTCTATTTTAAATGCAAGAAATACAACAAAAGCTTCTATTTAAAATAGGGGGTTCAGGCAAAAGAGAACGGGAATCTTCCGGAACCAATCCCATATACTCGTCTTGCTGCCTATGCGTCCCTATTCATCTTCAGTGCGCACATTATCCCTCAGGCACCGGACACTAAAACCATTCCGCATTTGGTAGCCGGTGGGGTTGGATTCCGGTCGGATCACATTCCCGAACCTAACGTCCATTCCCCTGCCCCACGCAAGGTTGCCGGAGGTGTCGAGCGCGGTATCACTCCACCAGTAGCCGTTACTGCCAACATGTTCGAAATGCCCACTCGCATCCCGGCGGCCACCCGGAAGGGCAGAAAAACCATCCTCATCAGACCAGTTTATTAATTCATAGCCTTCATTGACGTTGGCCTGCAAGTTGAGGTCTTGATTGGGCTGATACACCCCTTCTCCTTCAACACTGCCACCTTGTG
>PWKN01000120.1 GCA_003559735.1 Bacteroidales bacterium
AACATTGAAAAGGTCACGCTCTGTAACCACTTCTCTGCGTAGCCGGGGAATTCCAAAGTCGGTGGGTTCATCAAACGAAGGATCACCTTTGGGAAGCCTGAAACGATTCTGCCATCTGTCAATCATTATTACCGAGGCCTCATCTACCCGAAACTCATCCGTTTCAATTCCTGCCTTTTTTTTGATTTTATTGAACAAATCAGGATTATTGACCTTCAAGAGTTTCAGGTCTTTATTCATTTCATAATAGCCCGCTTCTGAAGCGCGCCCATTATTAGCCACAGCACAGGCAGCAAACTGCAGTATACCGGAATATTCTCCCGCCGAATAAAGCAGGCCGACGCTACGGGGTGTTTTTGGATCGGCTGGTGCCAGCGATCCAAATTTCAATGGCACTTCACGGACTCCACCTCCCTTGCCAAAGTGAAAATAAGCGGTTATAAACTTTCCAGACCTGTCCGGTGTCAGACGTATCCATTCAGCCCTGAGGCTGTCTGCAAATTCGTGGTGAATATACCCGTGTGCCGGAACCGTAATTTTGGTGAGGTGCTCCCAGCTTCCCCTTCCATTTCGATCAATTTCAAGGCTGAAGGTGATCGGATAGACATTCATGTGACTCAGATGAAGTTGTCGATTTATGTAACCAGCAAAGGCAAACGGCTCCGAAGTTTCATCTTTACGCACCTCATCGTGTACCCAGGGGCCACCCCAGCCGTAAATATTTCCATTATCATTCAGTTGCTCCCAGCTTTTAAAGCACAGGTTCGACTGAGATTGGGCTGTTAATGACTTTCGCGGCCCAAAACGGCTTCGGGCATTGTCATCACAGCCAAAAACAATCTTGTCTTTCCAACGGGCGAAATCTCCGGTAATTTTCAGGTGGCTGGCAATTGGCTTTGGCGCTGGATGCTCGGCTTTTGAGAAATTGCCCGGGAATTCAAACCACATTCCATGGTGATTTGCCAGATACTCCCCGTTCCACGACGAAAGAGAACCTCCCTTCAGCCTGAAATCGATAAGTCCGTCGCCTGTAACCCCACCGGTGCCTATTCGTCCATTATTGGCGTAAACCACTAACCCCTGGCTTGAATAGCCTCCTTTACCGTGGTATCCGGGTAATCTCGGACCACCGTCATTACCACCGGGAGTAATATTCGAGTCAAGATATAGCGTATTGACTTCTAGTGTTTTAATATCTACTTCGTAAAGCCCTTCTTCCATTGTGAAATAATATATCTTGCTTTCTGGATCGGTCAAATGCCTTGCTATGGCAGTATGCCGCCCTGGCATCACCGAATAGGGGATTACACGAACGTTGCTATTTTTATCGATGGCGTAGGGGCCGATAAACAACTGCTCCGACTCTCTGTGGATCATTCTTCCAGCAGGTGTCTCTCCCACAGATTCTTCCCGCTTTATGATTTGCAGATCAGGTGTAATCTCATATAGCCCGTCGTGGTCGTTTCCATGGGGGTTGTGGGGACTATAGGTAATGGCCCATAACCGGTCTGCCCATGGAATAACAGCACCTATACCGCATTCATCACCGTTGTTAAACATTGTAAGCTGAGGGTAACGCCCACTGATAACTGGTAGCAAATCAAAATTAGCGGGGTTCATTTCAGAACCATCTAATGTATTGAAACCTATCAAAGGCAATGAGCTCATAAAAAGTCCCCCACCCAATGCGATGGATGATTGTTTGCAAAAGTCACGTCTGGATATTTTGTGCATGTTTAACTGTATAGCCTTCGGAAATTTCAACCTCCCCGGCTTTGTAGAAAACCAATTGACATATTCTCAGTCCGTCATGCATTACACCCTGCAGATCGGGTGTGTTTGAGAAGATCCTGATATTCCTGTTGTTGGCACTTGCAGAAGCCATCTCTTCAGGAGATACATCCGGCACCACTATATACTGATAGGAAGCATCCACACCCTTTCATCATTTGTGCCCGGTTGCATTAATTCCTCAACAACTCTACCTTTTATGATCGTAAAATCATCCTGCACAGCCTTAAAAGCAATAGAGATTAAGCCGGCCAATAACAAAACAAATGGGCTTTTTAAGGTGGGTTGCATACCCTAAAAATTTGGTTTAAATTGAATTATTCAGTGTTGCGATGTTCAACAATACCACCCATCATGGGTGGGTTGGGTCTTCATTTGAGGCCTGCCATAATTTCATCGCTTGGCGCCTGGGTTGGGTTTGGCATTGTTTATTGTTAATGTGATGTTGAGAACGCCTGGGGGGACTAAGGCGTAAACAGGTCTTCCATCCAGATGATTGGATGACGCACCGGATGGTTTCGCAAAACTTCCGGGTGTGTGGGCTCGGGATCAAACCGCAGGAAAAGGTCTATGTAGCTTGCATCATCCCAGGCCAGGCCTGCGAACAGCAGCAATGAATGGCGAACCGGCCATTTTTCATGTATGTCAATATCTTCTGCAAAAGGCCAGGCTGATCTGTCATCTATATATGGGATAAGGAAATCCATGCCCAGGCGCATGGATTTGCCATCGTGGGTGATGTACTCCCAAAGATTGTCTTCCGGTGTGGAAAGGATAAACGCCAGGTTGGCAAATGCATCCAGGTTGAACAACGAATAACTGTAAGGCTTTGTTCGCCCGAGCTCACGGGGAAAACCACCATCAAGATCCATCTGGTCGGGCATCAAGATGTATTTGAAGCGGTTTCTGGCCAATTCCATGATGCCCTCATGTCCTGCAAACCTGGCCATGGCAGAGGCAGTTACCGCCCAGGTAGTGGCATGGTTGTTAAGACGCTGCATCTCACCCAGTCCGTATTCGTGTGTGGTCATCCAGGTAATAAACCGACCAAACCAGTTCTTGATCCTTCTGGCATCCTCATCGGGGATGGCATTGGTTTTTACCAGGGCGCGGGTCGACTGTGCCACTTCAATAAGATGATATGCGTCGATAAGTCCGATATCCCTTCCGGTAACACGCCCCTGGATAGCCTGGGCGTAGAGCATGTGTGGGTTCATCATGGTTTCCGGATTGGTGAACCAGGCTCTGAGATGCACCAGGGCATGATCGGCATAACGCTGTTCGCCGGTGAGTAGCCAGGCACTGGTCAGCGCTGCAGTGTATTCGGCAAAATCCCTCATGACAAGGCGATCATGCTCAAAACGACCAGTAAACCGCTCCCCGTCCCTTTGTATGAAGGGCCCATCCGGGTTATCGGGGTCTGGCCACCAGTAGTCACCTTCTGAATAAAAATCATTGGAACCGCCGGCACTGCGTTCCGATACCTCTGCGGTTACTGTCACAGGTTCTTTCTGCAGATAGCGGTTTGCATTTGCGATGACGCGATCACGACCTTCCGCTACGAGCCGTTCCTGTAACTCATTATTAAACCACGTGATCTGTCCCTGGGAGATCATCGCATATCCGGTGAGTAAAAACACAATGCAGAGACTTTTTGTTATTGTTGCTGTTTTCATAATTGAAAATTTTAATTTGTTACTTGTTCCAGTGTCCAGTTCTTAATCTTTTAATGGTATCACCATATTCCAGGAGCGGGTACCGTGGGCAAATCCTCCCGGGCCGTCCATGGTGGCAAAGAACAGATGGGTTATCTGCCCGTCCTCTATGAGGCCGAAAACCCTTTCCAGTTGGCCCATAACCTTGGTCTGGCCATCTGACCACCTGACTTCTCTTGTATAGGCGAGAGGTTCTACATCAAGCACCCAGTTGATACCATCCTTTGAGTGTGCGAGAATTCCGGCATGCCGGTTTCCGGTAATGGTACCTCGCTGATCCTTGGCCAGCATATGGTATCCCAACTCGTCCTTCCAGAGGAAAGGATCTTCGATCTCTCCCATCTTGTCAATCCCGAAAATTGGTTCATCTCCCACTACCTCAAAAGGGCCGTCTATGGAAGGTGCCTTGGCCACTCCGATCATCATAGAGGTCTGATAGGGATAGTCTTCCTTGTAGGCGCGCGATTTGAAAAGCATAATAACGCTTCCGTCCTCGTTGATCCAGGGCGAAGGGTTGGATGTTAAGAAACTGTAAAAGGTTCCGGGTTTGGTGTCCAGGATGGGCTTGTCCCTGCGCTCCCATGGGCCATAAGGACTTTTGGAAGTTGCCATGCCAATGCGTTTGTTTGCCCGGGCAACGGTGGTATAGGCTGAGGCCAGGGTAAGGGTATCAGGGTTGGTTATGTCATCAAAAGGATTTGTGGTGCCTGTGTAAATAAGTACATACGTATCTCCGTGCTTTAGAATCTGGGGATTATGGGTGGCCCGGCCATCCCAGTATTCAGGGCCGCGGGCGGGTAGTGCTACATCCACGAACTCGTAGGGCCCCTCGGGGGTGTCTGATACCGCATGAGCAATCTCACTGGCAACCATCCACCCCGGATGGAAGGGCAGGAATTTGGGCCAACGGGAAACAAACATGTGGTATTTCCCATCGTCACCTTTGATTACCGAACTTCCCCAAACCCAATAATCTTCCTGGGCAAAGCTGCCACCCACGGGGGCTTCACCGAGGCGGTTATAAATGTTGTTTTCCCATAAAGAGGTATCAAATTCCTTTTCATCTGTAGAGCTGCAAGCGATGCCAAGAAAAGCGAGAGCAACGAGTGCGCCGATTTTGTCCAAACTATGTAATTTCATAATCATTGGGTTTGCTGTTGTTTGAATATATAAGTTATAAAGTCCTGATATTATGTTTGTTATTGTTTATCAATTACCACTATTGTGGAGGTCTTCCAACTGTTTAAGATACAGACTTGCCGGTTCTACCCGTGTACCGTGCGACTCCCAGTATCCGTGACTAAGACCAAATCTTTCCAAATTCCAGCTGTGAAACGGTCCGTCAACGTGCTCACCAACATGCCCAATGGCCCAGTTCTGGGCGGTTGGTGGTTGTTCTGCAACCAATTCACCTCCTGTATTCCAGGCCACATAGTTGGCACCTGCCCATCCATGTCCCGTACCATAGTTCAGGCGGTTCATCATGCTGATCAAGTCATCAACATTGTCAAAAAGTCCGCCAGTTGACCACCGGTGATGGGGTGCACTCCAGGTAAGGCTTTGTTCGGCATTACTGTTCAGAAACACATTGGGCCCGGTTACCCGTGCACCTACAAAATAAGCGTGGCGGTTATTGATGGCATAACAATCCTTTACCAGGCCATATTGTCCATCGAAATGAAAACCATAACGTCCTGTATAAACTC
>PWKN01000149.1 GCA_003559735.1 Bacteroidales bacterium
CAATTGCCTTTATGGGAAACGACCTGTATGCCGGTGGCTCTTTTACTGATGCCGGCGGAACATCAGCCAACCGGATTGCCAGATGGGATGGCACCAGCTGGTCGGCGTTGGACGACGGATTGGGTAACTGGGTTTATGCTCTTGCCGTCAGCGGCAATGTTGTGTATGCGGGTGGGGCTTTCCAGGATGCCGATGGAGAAACGGCGAACTATATCGCCCAATGGGATGGCACCAGCTGGTCAGCATTGGGGACAGGCATGAATGCAAGTATAGTCGATTTTGCTGTTACAGGGAACAGCCTCTACTCGGGAGGCAACTTCATCACCGCGGGAGGAAGTCCGTCGCACTACATTGGCAGGTGGTTCAAGCCTGTGGCCGATGCTGCGGTAACCAGGACATTTACAACACCACAGGCAGTGGTACTGAAATTTAATGAAACAGCTGATATAACGGGCGTAGGGATGAAAATCACTACAAACAGCGGAGGTCCGACCGTGCACGTTTTACGGTTTGCTGATGCTCCGGAAGATCCCGACGGGATCACGGATAATGTCAGCGCATACCGGTGGATCATACATCAAACAGGACTTGCACACGGATTTAATGCGGAGGTTCGGTTTAGTCTGTCCGATATTCCTGACCATGGCATCACCAAACCCGATGTGGTTACTGTTTACCAACGGGTTACACCGGGTGGCGGTTTGTTTTCACCGCTTACAACAACGTATGACAGCACAAAAGACGAAATTGTTGCAGAAGGTGTTTCCTCTTTCGGGGAGTTTGCATTCGGGATAAAGCAAACCCACCAGCTCACGTTCAATGTAGACATGCAATCTGCTGCTCCTTTCGATCCAGGGGGGGATGTGGTCTATGTGACGGGCAGCATGTTTGGCTGGACTGTACCGGGCGGTCAACAAGAAGACCAGGTATTGGGCAGGGTTGACGACAGCATGGTATGGAGTAAAACCATCGAAGTAGAGGAGGGTACCTGGGAATACAAGTATTTCCTTAACGGAGGCTGGGACGGCGGTGAATGGGTTGGCCCACCAAACAGGTTTGTCACGGTGGAGAATCCTGTGCAGGTGTATGATGTCTGGGGCGACATCAATGGCAGTTTTGTGCCCGGCGACCGTCAGCTTTCAGCCATAACGATCCAGTCGCATCACAACGAATGTTACGATGCGTTTCAAACAATAACCACCGGGTATGTATATTGTTCGCATAACCAAAAGCAACAAAGCGGGCATTGCACGTATCATCAAAAAGTGATGTTCACACGATATGGGGCTCACGACAAGCTTTTACAGCTTTTCCCGCACAAACACGAACAGGATTGCCATTAATCCGAAGATCAGCAGCGACCAGGTGGCGACGGGAATTGTTTTGATTTTGACCACCTTCAGTGTAACGGCATTGTCCGAATAGTCGACCGAGAAGCTGTACATTCGCTTGCCATATATTACAGTTAGGTTGTTATCGGTGAATTCACCTGCGATGGGGTTGTTGCTTTCGATCAACACAAACTCATCACCCAACGACGGGGCAAATCCCAACGACACCACAAGAGCTGCATTGCCCAGGGTTGCATTCCCTTCAACGGTCAGCCGGTCGTGGCCATTGCAGGGTTCATGCCCGTTGATGTCTACTATCAGGGTTTCGGTACTGCTTAGGGCGAAGTCGCCGGTAATGGTGGCGCATCCCGGACTCAATCCCGGCGACAGGGTGATGCCGGTGCCGGATGCATCAAGAATATCGAAGGTGCCCGTAAAGACTATTTTATCACCAGGTTCAGACTCGTCGATGGCATCCTGGACAGAGTCATAGAATTTTTGCTGACTCAGGTTTAACACTGGAGGGATCTCTGTTGTTAGTCCCGGTGCGGGCATTTGACTGTTGCCTGCAAGGAAGGGGTAGGAGAGATACCCGGTTGATATGTTGGTGATATGCCACACGGTATTTCTTCGAGGCGGATAGGCAATGCTCCACGGGGTGTCGAGTCCTTCCATATTGGTGTCATTATAGGTGCCGATCAGCTTCATCTGTTCGGTCCGTTTGCCGGTAACCCCGTCATGGTTCTTATCCGGGAAGGTTGTACTCCCAACACCTTCGCCAATATCCGATGTCTGTTTGTCCCAAAAAGAATTATAGATGGTCCCCCCTTCTGCCAACCAGCCAATGAACCCCCCTATGGCTTCAGGTGGACTCTTGGAGGCAATATCCAGTCCGTCGAACAGGGCAGAAAGATCCAGGTCACAGCCAGCAACATATTTAATCTTCTCCTGATGGATCATTTTTGATCCGGTCCGTTCGGATCTTTTCAGCGAACCATTTGTTGAATGCCCTGCTTTCAATTTTGTTAACTGTACAATTGTTCCTGTGCTATAGCAGTTTGAGATATCGGAATCTGTTAGTCCAATAAAACCACCTGCAATAAAAAATCCAATACCACGGTCTATGTAATAAATCGAGCCCGTACTATAGCTGTTGGTGACCATTGAATTAGCTGCAAAGCCTATCAGTCCGCCAGCTGAGAAGCTATCATTATCAATGGCTATGATATCCCCAGTGCTGTAACATTGCACAATTTCTGAATAGTCAACAACATATCCAGCCAGTCCGCCAACAACCATTTGTCCTATAACATCACCAGTAGCCGAGGAATATTTAATTGATGTGCTGTCGGCCATTCCGGCCAGTCCGCCAACGAACTCTTCCGCTGCCACATTACCACTTGCGTGGGATCTTGATATTGATGATTCTACTGCCATTCCGGCCAGTCCGCCAACGATCTCTTCTCCCGCCACAATCCCGCTTGCGTGGGATCTTGATATTGATGATTCTACTGCCATTCCGGCCAGTCCGCCAACTTGATATACTCCCGCCACAATCCCGCTTGCGTGAGAGTTTCTTATTGAAGTATAGATAGTCACTCCTGTTAGTCCGCCAACATGATATATTCCTGTCACATCACCGGCAGCCGATGAGTTGTCTATTGATGCACTTTCAGCCACTCCTACCAGTCCGCCTACCAAGCTTGTTCCCGAAACAGTCCCGACTGAATGGCAATCATCGAAATAAAAAAATGGAGCATCCAGGCCCTTCGCTTCGCCAGACGGCAGGTCTTCAGCAACACTGATAAAGCCATGTTTGTCAACAATGACCGCGTTGCCCGATTTGTGTGTTGTGATATCAAAAACAGGTTTTCCCGTTTTGAAAGTATATATGGAGATATTGGCGTTCCTTACGACCACTCCTGCGAGTCCGCCAACTGCATCATTACTGGTCACCACTGTCGCATCGCTATGGCTGCCATTGAACGTAGAAATGACCGGTTTTGTCAATGAGGCATCATCACCAGGTTTCTTCACCCCCCCCTGGTTTATGTTAATCTTGTAAGAAGATGTGATCAGTCCCGCGAGTCCGCCAACCGCAGACTCTCCGATTACTGTTCCACTGGAGTGGCTGTTTATGATGGTAATTCCCGAAAACATACCCGCCAGTCCGCCAACACATAAAATTCCATTTACGGTTCCGCCCGTCTGGATGTCTGACAATTCTGTATTTGCAGCAAGTCCCACCAGCGCACCAACAAAAAAACCTCCTGTAATGTCTGCATCCACCATACGGATATTGCTCAGCGACGAACCATCTGTTGCCCCGAACAATCCGGCAAAAGAGAGGTCTGGCCTGTCAATGAAGAGGTTTTCAATGTTTTTATTGTTTCCGTCGTATGTGCCGGCAAAGGTATTTGTCAGGCAGCCGATGGGTGTCCATCCTTGTCCGCCGAACCAGTTTTCTGTATCTTCGGCATCGATATCGTCTGTTTGCCTGAAGAATGTGTTTTCGAACGAATTGCCGTGCTCATTAACCTGTGATGCCATCCAGTAGAGGTTGTCGAGACTGGCAATGTTGTATGGGTTTGCCAGGGTGCCTGCACCTGGGTCGCCGGCATTGGCGGGAGCCACGGCAGTTTGTGAAAAGGCGCTGACGCTCCAGGCTGCCAGGAGCAGGAAACAGCATTTTGCAGAGATTATGTTCATGTTGGTTGGTTATGGGTTGGTAGTTTTCCAAAGTAACGTTTTATCCCTTTAAGTTTGCCCGGGGCCGGTAAGGAACCCCGGGCAATGTCTTCTTAAGCCTGTGAAGTCCGTTTTTTCAGACCATTGAGCACAAAATATAGCAACACCATTCCCATCAAAACAAACAATGCCAGGTTGCTGATGGGCAGCGCCGATTTGTCGATATGGATGGCAGTAAGGGTTACACTGTTGTCCCCTTTTTCATCCGGATCATTATATGTGACAGAAAACGTCACAACAATACGCCGGTATTCAGCCACCACCTCGTCGCCCTGGGCGAACTGCCCATTGATGGGGTTATCGCTGACGATGATGTCGAACTCATCGCCCACCCGGGGGACAAACCCAAGTTGCACATCCAGTTCGATGCCGGCCAGGTTCACATCGCCCTCAACGGTGACCTGGGTGTACTGGTCACACACGGTAGTTCCGTCAATGTCGATGCGGAGCACATCCTGATCTGTAACGGTTAGATTGCCTGATATGGTAACGCAAGCCGGACTGTCGCCCGGATAGAGTGTGATGCCATCTTTTCCAACGGTGATCACGTCTCCTTCGTATTCACCACTGAGGATCCTTATGGTTTCTCCGGGCTTTGCCAGGTCAATGGCATCCTGTATGCTGCCGGTGTCGTCAACATAATAGGTCATGGGGGTTGTGCCAGGTTCCGCACCCAGCCAGGGAGAATATATAACATTCTCTGTCACGGCATTAGAAACCTCATCCTTATGTAATCCCATCACATCAGGAGCATCTTCACTGCCCCAGAAATTGAACTTGCCATCAGCCAGATAACCAGGATCCACACCATAGAAGATACTGTAATTGTCATTTTCCTGGATTGTATTGTTGTTTATTTTTGGATATAAACCGCCACTACCCAGCATAAAGATTCCATTAAAATTGTCTTTGACAATATTTCCCTCAGCCCTGAACTTTGGCTCCTCCCCCTTTATATTTTCATCTATTGGTAATAATATAATCATAAATCCGAAAAAATTTCCTGTAACGGTGTTTTCTTTGAACTTCCAACGGTCGATGGTGAAACCATTGTTGTTTTTGTTCGCATCGGCCAGTTGTTCTTCCA
>PWKN01000066.1 GCA_003559735.1 Bacteroidales bacterium
CTTGCGCGTCCTCGACCTGGTCGGCTCCGACGTCCCCGTCTACCGCGGCGCCGCCCATCCCTGGCGCCGACCCGACTTCCCGGTGCCACGAGCGCGACTCCCCGAGCGCGCCGTGCACGCGCGGCCGTTGCCGCTCCCCGCTGCGCGCTCGTCGCCGGCACCGGGCGTCGCCCACGAGGCCCTCGTCTCGCTCGCGCGGTCCCGGCCTGGAGAACTGACGCTCGTCACGACCGCCCCGCTCACGAACCTCGCGCTCGCGCTCGAGGCCGAGCCAGCGCTGCCTTCGCTGCTGCGGGAGGTCGTCACGCTCGCCGGCATTCATGCCATCGGCAACGTGACGCCGGCGGCGGACTTCAACGCCTGGGCCGACCCCGAGTCGCTGCGCGCGGTGCTCGCCGCGGCCTGGCCGCGTCACCTGCTCATCCCGCTCGATACCAGCCAGGCGGCGCCGATCGACGAGGCCGCATGTGACCGGCTCGGTGCCTTGGGCGAGCCCGCGGCGGGCGCTGCGGCGCTGATACGCGCCCGCATCGAGGCCTACGGCGACCGGGCCGATCTCGCGGCCGTGAGAGCGGCGCCGGTGCACGACGCGTTCGCCGTCGCCAGCCTGGTGGAGCCGAGGTTGGTAACGCGACGGCGTCTCCACGTCGACGTCGAGACCAAGGGTGAGCTCACCACCGGACGCACCGTCATCGACTTCGAGGCGCGCGGCGCAGGGGTGCCCAACGTCGAGGTCGCGCTGCCGGACGAGCCCTGGCGGTTCGCCGAGGTGCTCCTTGGGACGCTGCTCAACGCACGTGTTGGCGCCGTCGATTGACGCCGCGCGGGGTCGCTTCTGGTCGAACACGGCGATGGTGGGCCCATGTGGGTCCACATGGCCATCAGGCGGCGGGATCAGCGCCAGTGTGGTCCTCGGAACTCGTCTCGCAGAGCGTACCTCCCGCTCCCAAGGGAGCGGTCGTACTTGCGGTGCGAGGGGCTGTGGTTGTAATTCGCGGCGTTCGCGAGCGCGACGAGTACGAGTGTCTCAGGCAGGCCGATCTAGTGGGGCTTCCGACACCCCCAACCCCCGCCTCAACCGCTCCGCCGTGTGCACCCACGCGCACGTCTCCACATGCCCGAAGCGTTCACCGTCGTACCTTCAAGGCATGAACCTGAAGCCGTTCGTCGATCGCGAGGAGCGTGATCCGCGGCGATCGGCCGGTCGTCGGGCTGAACGTCAGATGGCCCACTACCTGGACTGGCACTTCGGTAAGCACGCGAGGCTCCACGTCCTGCACGACGTCCGGATCGAGTATGAGGGTGAGGTGGCGCAGATGGACCACGTGGTGGTCCATGGCTTCGGTCTCGCAATCGTCGAGAGCAAGAGCGTGTCGACGTCGGTACGGCGGACCTGACGCGACGCGCAACGCCTGCACTGCGAACGCGTCCGTGTGAGTGACCAATGGCGGTTGTGCGACGCTCGCGACGGTTGGCCTGCGACGGAACGGAACCGATAGGGCCCATGGTTCGTACGGATGACGCTTCGAGCTCGGCTTTTCCGACATCACGCTCATCTGAGATCCGACGCAGTGTGGCGGCCGTACCTCAGACGGGTTCCACCTCCCCGCTCGTCGCATACACCACGAGCCCAGTAGGCGCGCCGACCAATCGTCTGTACGTCCGAACTTGCTGAGCGTACCGGGCGCGGGTTTCGTCGCTGGCACGGCCATCACTCTTCCAGTCGATGAAGGCTTCGACGCTGCCGTCCGGTGCGATGGCGAGCGCGTCTGCCACGCCCGTGGTGAGAACCTCCTCGCCAGCGAGGACGCTGTGCCGCTCGCTGTGAAGCTCCCGTTCCGGTCGCTCAGCATGGCGACCGTCGTGTTGTCAGTGATCTCCAGCGCGAAACCACCGTTGTCGGTCATCGGCGCGACCCCGCCAACCGAAGATGCAGGTTCTCGACCGAAAACCGTCAGCTACGCTGACGACGGTACACACGGCTTGAGTGGAGCGAAGGACGGAGTCGAGGCAGGCGCCCGTCTAGTCCCAGGGGGTCTGGACTTTCCTCCCCGGGTAGCCAGTTGGCACCAAGAGGGCAGGGCTCTTGACCTTCTCGTTGCGCTTGCTCATGAATGGCTTTGCATCCTCCGATCGCTGCCTTGCTCTGCTTGGGGCCGTTCAGCTTAGCCGAACGGCGCGCGAGGCTACTCGCGCAGGTGATGCGCCAGCAAAGCGTCGAGGGCTCGCTCCAGTACCGCCTTGGTGAGCTGCTTGATGAGGCCGTCCTGTTTCTAGATCTGCTCGGGTGTGCGGAACTCCAGCAGAAGCTCGTCGATGACGCGCGTGTCGATGCTCAGGGCGTGACTCTTGTCTCGGGCAGCGTAGCCCGGATCAGGTCACACACAGCAATCTGGAGGGGCCCGACTTCTGCTATTGCGTGCGAACTCCGTGAGCGTTCACGGCAATACTAGAGCAACTGCAGGACGATAGTGATGCAGCACGCCAACGATTGTCCTCTCCGAGTAAGGAAGCCGCCGTGAACAACAGCTTCAGCCCCTTCACCTTCGATGGCCGCCTCGGGCGCGGGCGCTACCTCGGCTACAGCGTGCTCCTGATCGTCATCGCCACCGTCGTCATGTACGCGGGGGTGTTCGCCGTCGCGTTCCTGGGCGACAGCTACTTGAGCGAGCGAAACGCCGAGGCCTTCGGCATCGTCTACTTCCTCGTCATCGGGCTGCTCGGCATCTCGTACGACGTGCGGCGCCTTCACGACCTCGGCCACTCGGGCAAGTGGGCGATCGCGCTCCTCGTTCCATGGGGCCTGGTCATCCCTTGGGATTGGCTCATTTGGGTGCTCGGGGGCATCATCCTCCTATACCTCATCTTCGCGCCCGGCACCGACGGTCGCAACGACTACGGCGAGGGCCGCTGATCCCCGGCCCGCGCTCCCTTGCGAAACGAGCGCTACCCGCGTGTTCCCAAATCGTGAGTCCCAACACCTCCCCCCACCCACGCAACTGAGCGGCCGCCGCGACCGCCGCCGCAAACCCCAGCAGCGGCACCCTACCCCTCGCGCCCCTTACGCGCGTGCCCGTACTTGAACAGAATCGCCCTGGGTTTGGTGGAGGCTTCGATTGCACCCGTGCTGCATCCAACACCGCCAGCGCCTCACCCAACGGCTAACCCAGCGACACCAGGTACCCACGCGCCTGCGCCCGATACGCTAGCGAGTGACCTTCGCGCCAAACCGCGCTCCACCCGCAACCATCCTTCGAACCCATGCAGCACCACCTCGACCGGACTCGCCGGCGCCACCAGCCCAACGACCGAGAACGCGCCGATCGCACGGCCACCGACACGCAGCACCAACCGTATCGGCCCTACCAACCGCGGCCCCCGGGCCAACTCCTCCGGCGTCAATGACGCCACCACCAACCCCTCGCGCTGCATCCAAGAAACCAAGAGCGCCGTCGCCCGCACCGCTAGATCAACCGACACCCGTGCGCAACCACCCGCCCGCAAGGACGCCATGAACGACGCCTCGAACACCGCCAGCGGCCCAACCGCACCAGCACACACAACCGAACCCATGCGCGTCTCCCGTCGAGGCAGCGCAAACCGCTGTGCCCACGATCAGGCTGTACCCACGATCAGGAGGAGCCAGCCTCGCTCAAGCGACCGCAAGACGTTGCCCCTGAGCCCCCACCACAACGCGCCTCACGCACCTCGTGACCGCCGGCGGCATGATCCGGCGCTCGGCATTACGCAAGATCTTCGACGCCGGCCAAATCCTCCACCTCCACCGCGTACCACCCCAACTCGCCGCCAATATCCTCGGGCACCGCCCCACCCTCATCGACGAGTACCACCACCTCATGAGTTCATGCCTGAAGGACCTCGACACCGCGAGCCAACACCTAGAAGCCCGCGGAGTAAGCATCCCAGCCAAAGCGCTGCATACCGGTTGACACAGACCGAACACCATGTTGCCCGGTCTTCGGCGGTTCGTTCCCCTTGCATGCGCGGACGCTCAACAGTACCAGGGCGGCGCTGGTCGGCGCGGTTGAGGCGGAAGGGTACTGCCGCAGGTAGGTGGACAGCGCGTTTGCGAAGGAGCGAATCGCCATTTTCACGTCGGTGAGGAATGCACTCGCATAGGGTCGGAGTGATGGACGCCCGCGCCCGTAACGAGGTCGCCCGACCTAGGACATCGGGGCTCAGAGTCTGGTTGACGGTACTTGCCACGGTTCTCGTAGGTTGGGCTGGCGCGGCTGCTGGCGCCGCGTACGTCGTCGACCTCGACGAAATGGTCGCGGACGCGGCCGTCCGCTCCGGCCTCTCGCTGCGGTTGGAGGCCGGCCCGTGCGATGGTCGCGAGCGCATCGCCATGGAGCGCGCCTACTGCGTGCGCCACGCGTTCGCGGACGACGTGCGCCGCTTGGGCGCCGACCTCGACCTGCGCCGCTGGGTGGCGGCCGGGGCGTTGGCGCGCTCGCTCGAGACGCACCCGCGGCTGGTGTCGTCGGCCGCGTACCCGTCACGGGCGTGGCGCGAGCCGTGGACGGTGTTCGTCGTGGAGTACCCGGAGGGCTTGCTGGAGGTCCGCGTGGCGCCGAGGCGCCCGTACCAGGCCGCGATCACCTTCCGGCCGCGCGACCCGGTCGGACCGTGCCTGCGCGCGTATGACGAGGCGGTTGACCCGTTCGATCTGGCGCGCGCGTTCGGCACCTTCGACGCGGAGCAAGCCCGCACGCTGTTGGCCTGCACTCGCGACCTCGGCGCCACGGATGACGACGGCCGGACGGCGCTGTTCGAGGCGGTCGCCGTCGGCGACGCTGCGGCCGTGCGGGCGTTCCTGGCCGCGGGCTGGCGCCACGACGCACGTGACGACGACGGCTGGACGCCGCTGCTGCTGGCGACCCGCGACGCCTCCGACCCAGATATCGTGCTCGCGCTGCTGGCGGCGGGCGCCGACCCGACGGTTGGCCTCCCGGACGCGCCGGCGAGGGACGCGCTGTGGTACGCCCGACGCAACGCTGACCTGGCGGCCACGGAGGCCCTGATCGCGGTGATGGCGGCGTTCGTGGCGCGCACCCACGTGCGTGTCGATCCGCACCATGCGCCGCGCGAGGTTGCGAGCGGGGGCGCGCCGTTCCTGCC
>PWKN01000254.1 GCA_003559735.1 Bacteroidales bacterium
AAAAGCGATGCCATTTCTGCTGCGGTAAGCGGGTCAATAACACCGGTATTATTGATCCCGTCGGTGAGCAGGATGATTACCCTGCTGATCGCATCACTGTCCCGCAAACGGTTGATCGCAGTCGCCAGTCCGTCACCTATTGCCGTCCCATCTTCGACCATTCCGGTAGACACACCTGCTGCCAGTTGTTTCAGCAACGCATAGTCGGTGGTAAGCGGACACAATGTGAAGCTTTCCCCGCTGAATACCGTCATGCCGATCCGGTCGCTGGTACGCAAATCAATAAAATCTATGGCAGTTTGTTTTGCCGCTTCCATCCGGTTTGGATGAAAATCCTCAGCAAGCATTGAACCGGAGATATCGAGCGCGATCATAATGTCTATCCCTTCAACGGATACTTCCCTTATGCTTGATGTACCCTGGGGTCTGGCGATCACAACAATCAGCAACCCAATCGTGAGCAGGCGCAAAATTGCCGGAAAACTGACCAGACGCAGTCTGATGCTTTTCTTAACCCCTTCGATATATTCATCGTGGACAAAACGGATGTCTGGTGATCGTTCCCGGCGGGTAATAAAATACCAGGCGCCCAGCAAGGGAATTATTGCCAGCAAAAACAAATATGCCTTATTTGCAAATTCAATGTCGGATAACATCATACAAACGCTTTTTCTGTACTTGTTGCCTGCTCACCAGTCCGTCATTCATCGTTAACCGCTACCGGTATTGTTTTTCTTACAAACAAAAGTGCATTTTCCAATGCATGCTCATGATCCTGTGGCGCTGGTTCGTGTTTGGCGAACTTCACCAGGTCAGCTGTATCCAGGATTTGACCGGCCATTTTTTCGAGGCCGCTACCATCGAGTTTTTCAGGCAGTTGGCGCATGATCTCCATGGTGGTCATTTCCGTTGCATTGATGCCATATCTTTTGCGGACATACATGCGTAGTATATATGTCAACTCACTATGATAATCCTTTATTTTGCCTTTTTGCCATAATTCTTTCCTCCTGAGGGTTTCCAGGCTTGATATTGCGGCAATATGGGCAGGCACATCAGGTTTTTCCCAGATGGTGGGTTGTTCTTGTGCAGGTTTGCGCTTCAGCAGCCATTTAACCAGAAAAAACAAAACCCCCATAAGTACCAGTCCGCCACCAACCCATGGCAGTAATTCCCCCACTGTAACGGGAATGCCAAATATGGGTTTGATGTCCCTGTACTGGCCTTCCATATCAACGTCCACTCCCTGCACACCCAGCAGGACCGCCGTGCTTGCAAACGGAATGGTATCGCCATTGAAAACATATTTGAATTGCATAGGCGGGATGGCAAAAAAACCCTCTTCCCACGCAGTGATCATATGTGTTTGTTCCAGTGATATAAGCTTTTGGTTCAGGTGGGTGGTATCCGGACTGCCAAACTGTACGATCTCGATGCCGGATGTCAGGGTGTCTGATCGCGACGGCATGATGACCGTCCCCGCAGCGGGTGCCTCTACGCGGATCGTCAGCCGGCTTTGCTGGCCAATGGATATTTCTTCGGGGATCAGTTCAATCTGTGCTTGCTGGCCAATGGTTTCATAACTTGCGGTGGTTATGAGCGCCAGTAAGATCAGTACAGTATAATATTTCGTATTTCTTGCAAATTGCATATCCCACTGTTTGTTTATTTACCGGCTTCGTCTTTTAAAAAGCTTCATCAACGGAGGCACATAATCAGTATTTGTAGGGATGCTGACCTGGTCAACCCCAGCCCTTGAAAAGGCTTCCCTCAGAAATGCATTGTGTTGCCGGTTATGTGATTCAATTTTTTGCCTGACTGCCTTACTTGAAGTATCTATCCAGTAAGGCCTGCCAGTTTCCGCATCGCGGAATTTCATCAGTCCGGCCGCAGGGATGCTCACTTCCCGGTGGTCAAACACACGGATACACACCATGTCATGCTTCCTGGACACGATAGAGAGTGCATCATCGAACCCTTTGTCGTGAAAATCAGATATCAGAAATGCAACTGATCTTTTCTTGATCGCGTTGCGCAGGTATTTCAATGCAACAGAAATATCTGTGCCCTTATTTTGTGGTTCAAAGTCGATGAGTTCCCTGATGATCCGGAGAATATGGGTTGTCCCTTTTTTTGGCGGAATGAATTTCTCAATCATGTTGCTGAAAAAGATCACACCCACTTTGTCGTTATTGCTGATTGCCGAGAACGCAAGTACGCCGGCTATTTCAGTGATCATCTGCTCTTTGATGTTTCCGGTAGCACCAAACTCATTTGAACCGCTTACATCAACAAGGAGCATCACGGTCATCTCACGTTCTTCTTCAAACACTTTTACATAAGGATGGTTGAACCGTGCCGTGACATTCCAGTCAATATTGCGTATGTCATCGCCAAAAATATATTCGCGGACCTCGGTAAATGCCATCCCCCTTCCTTTAAAGGCACTGTGATACTGTCCGGCGAACAGCTGATCCGACAGTCCACGGGTTTTGATCTCAATCTTACGTACTTTTTTTATCAGTTCTGTTGTTTCCATCACAAGTCACGAGGATTGGAACAAGATTGGTCAATTTGCTTCATTGCCTTTACGATCGTCATTGCCGGTGATCAACCGGAAGTTCGTTCATCAGGGTACTTCCACTTTGTTGAGTATGTCATTGATGATGTCTTCAGTGGTAATATTCTCGGCTTCAGCCTCATATGTCAGTCCGATGCGATGGCGCAAAACATCGTGGCATACAGCCCTTACATCTTCAGGGATCACATAGCCCCGTTGCCGTATAAATGCATAGGCTTTGGATGCAAGGGCAAGGTATATGCTTGCGCGTGGTGAGCCGCCATAGCTGATCAGCGGGTTCAGCTGCGACAACTGGTACTGGTCTGGATACCGGGTAGCAAAGACAATGTCGGTGATATAGTTTTCGATCTTTTCATCGAGATAGACATCGCGAACCACCTGACGGGCTTTGATGATATCGGCAGGTTCAACCACAGGGGTAGTGACCGGAAAGTCATGCCGGACATTTTGCCGGAGGATCAGTTTTTCTTCTTCCTTTTTCGGATAGTCGATCATCACTTTTAACATAAAGCGGTCAACCTGTGCCTCGGGTAGGGGATAGGTGCCTTCCTGTTCTATTGGGTTTTCAGTAGCAAGCACCAGGAATGGCTCTTCAAGCAGGAAGGTATGGTCTCCGATGGTAACTTGTCTTTCCTGCATGGCTTCCAGCAGGGCACTTTGCACTTTGGCAGGGGCCCTGTTTATTTCATCGGCAAGGATGAAGTTGGCAAATACCGGTCCTTTCCGCACAAGGAACTCTTCGCTTTTCTGGCTATAGATCATTGTTCCCACAAGGTCGGCCGGCAACAGGTCGGGTGTAAACTGGATCCGGCTAAAGCTGGCTTTTATGGTATTTGCCAGGGATTTTATCGCCAGCGTCTTTGCCAGTCCCGGAACACCTTCCAGCAGAATGTGTCCGTTGGCCAGTAATCCGATCAGCAATCTGTCGACCATATCTTTCTGACCAATGATCACTTTTTCCATTTCTGTGACCAGCAGGTTGATAAATGGGGTCTCCTGCCTGATACGCTCATTCAGTTCTCTGATATCCATCATTGTAAATAAATTATTATAGTACCTTATCTTTTGGAAGCTGGAAGTTGCTCCGCAAGCTTCCAGTTCCAGCTTCGCAAGCTTCCAGTTCCATTCCAGTTCCAAAAACCAAACAAAGAGCAAAAATACTTTTGGAGCGGATTATACAAACAAATTTTAGCGTTAAAAAAAGTTAAATATCTGATAATCAGTAATATGTTAAATATTTGTCATTTTTTTTAAAAAAAATTTGGAAGTTTAAAATAATTTGTCTTACATTTGCAGTGTATTAGTTATGTAGAACACTAAAACATTAAAACAATGGTTCAAATTGAAGAATTAAGTTTTGGTTACACAAGGAAGCAAACCTTGTTTGACCAGCTGGTGCTTGATCTTTTGCCAGGAAACATATATGGTTTGCTGGGCAGGAACGGTGCCGGTAAAACGACCTTGCTCAAGGTTATTGCGGGATTGGTATTTCCCCGTGAGGGTCGTTCTGTTGTATCGGGATTTGAGTCGCGTTTGCGTGTTCCGGAGTGCATCGGGAATATTTGTTTCATTCCTGAGGAGTATCATTTGCCTTCGGTCAGGATTTCCCGTTATATTTCCCTGAACGCGCCATTTTACAGGCGATTTGATCATGAAAAAATGTCATGGTTGCTGAACGAGTTTCAGTTGGAGCCGCACCAGAAGTTGCACCAGCTGTCATTCGGACAAAAGAAAAAGTTTTTGCTCGCTTTTGGTTTGTCCACCTCTGCACGTTTGCTGCTGATGGATGAGCCTACCAACGGATTGGATATACCATCAAAGAGCCAGTTTCGCAGGGTCATTGCTGCATCGCTTACCGGGGAGCAAAGCGTCGTGATCTCGACCCACCAGGTAAGGGACCTGCAAAGTCTGATAGACCCGGTGATCATTATTGATGAAGGGAAAATCATATTTCAGCACAGTCTGGATGCCATTTCATCTGCATTATCGTTCGAGACCATTCCCGAAATCAAGGAAAACCTTCAACCCATTTACTATGAAGAAGGGTTGGGTGGTTATGCTTCCATTCTGCCAAACATAAAAAACAAGGACACAAAGATCGACCTTGAATTATTGTTTAACGGAGTGATCACCAACTCCAAAGGGATCAACAATGCATTTGCAACTAAACCGCAGAACAGTGTTTGACAGACCATTTTCGACACAATTGATTGTTGTCATGCATGCCGCACAAACGAAAAAGTAAAAATCAAAAATTCATACAGATGAACACAAATAATATTTTTTGCATCCGACGCTTGTACCTGTTGATCAGGAGGCAGTTGTTGTCAAATGCCAGTGCGTACATTATTGGCTTCGCTGCAATTTCCGGCAGTTTACTGGTTATTACCTTATTGAGGGGATTTTTTCAGCCCGGTGATGTTGTCGGATTAACGGGTTTGTATTTTATCGCAATGTTTATCGGCGGTTATATTTTTACAAGCAATGTTTTTGGAGAGCTTCACCAGCCACAGCGGAGCT
>PWKN01000053.1 GCA_003559735.1 Bacteroidales bacterium
AGCAACTGGAAGCTTCCGGGTATACTGTCGGAAGTCGGAATTCCCTTCACTGTCGGAAGCTGGAAGTCCCTTCGGGAGCTTCCAGTTCCTCCGGTCAGGAACTTCCAGCTTGCGCGAGGAACTTCCAGCTTGCGCGAGGAACTTCCAGCTTGCGCAGCAACTGGAAGCTTCCGGGTATACTGTCGGAAGTCGGAATTCCCTTCACTGTCGGAAGCTGGAAGTCCCTTCGGGAGCTTCCAGTTCCTCCGGTCAGGAACTTCCAGCTTGCGCAGCAACTGGAAGCTTCCGGGTATACTGTCGGAAGCTGGAAGTCCCTTCGGGAGCTTCCAGTTCCTCCGGGTATTGGTAAAAAAAACGCAGCCGACAACGATTTGTAACCATACTGTTTGCCAGTTGGTTGTCGTGTCAGCTGCGTTCCGGATTATGAGCGGCTTGCTACAGTGCACTGTTGTGTGGCAATAAACCGCGAACACCTTTTGGTGCGATGTCTTCAGCCATTACAGCCGAAGGTTTACGAGTCATGTATTCTATTCAAATTCCTTGATGCGGATATTCCTGAACCAGGTATCATCGCCATGATCCTGCAGGGCAATATAGCCAGGCTTGTATTTCCCGAACCACTCATACTCAGAAAACTTACTCTCAGCAATGAGTCTCTCCCAGTCGGGGGTTCCAAGATGGTATTCGAGTACTTTCTCCCCATTCTGGCGGTGCACCACGGTACCCCGATACACCATCACTTCTGCTTTATTCCATTCGCCTGCTGGCCTGGTGTTTTGCTGATCGGCTGCGATCAGGTCGTAGAGCGACCCTGCCTTTCTGTCTGCACCGAGCTGTGCATCGATATGCCTTTCATTATCGAGGATCTGCATTTCGGGGGCCGATTTCCATATGGGTTCATCTTCAATTTCCTGGCCAAGATAAAAGATGCCGCTATTGCCGCCGGGCGACACTTTCCATTCCAGTATCAGGTGAAAATCCTGGAACTTCCTGTCGTAGATGATGTCGCCACCTTTACCACCGGCTTCGCCGGTCCCTTCGCCAAGAACCCGCATCAGGCCGTCTTCAATTACCCAGCCTTCTTCAGGAAATGTTTCCTGGTTGTAACCACGCCATCCATCAAATGTTTCCCCATCGAACAAAAGGAAAAAACCTTCTGCTTTTTCCTCTTCAGTGAGTGTGTTCAGGGGCCGTTCTTCGACTTCTTTTTCTTCTTCAGTCACCCTGGGTCCGCATGCATTAAACAGCACGCCTGTTGCCAGGAAGCTGATCATTAAGTACAAAAGCTTTGATCTTTTCATTTTTATGATTTTTTGGTGAATAATTAAAAAGAATTTATGGCATTGGTGGTAAGTCCCATCCTTCTCTGTAGGTGTGTTTGATCAATTCTTCGGCAAATGCTTTGGCATTGATCGGATCGGTCATTGCTTTGTCGAAAGTAGGATGTCCGTCGGTAATGTCGAATCCATCTTCAATCACAATCCGCAATGTTTCGTCGTCACTGATGTTTGTGAAGCGCATATTTTCACCGTCCCATTCGAGTTCTTTGTGCAACTCCTGCAGGCGTACTGCCAGGACGCCCATGACCACCATCTCGTTGAACGGACCTGCCTCTTTAAATGGTGAGGCCGTTTCTGTTCTGTTTTCAGGCGACTCTTTGCAGGCACGCACCCAGTCCATTTCGTGGCTCTCTTCCACTCGCGGCAGTGTTTCGGGCACCTCGGGTACCCTGCCTGACAGCAGCCACGGACGGAGTCCGTAACAACCACAGATGAGGGTGTCTTTTGTTCCGTGGAACAGCACTCCGCCGCCGGCGTCGTTCATATTCCTTCCTGCGGGCCAACCTTCGGGCATATTTGGTTGCAGGCCACCATCGTACCATGAAACTTCCAGTTCGGGGAAGCCGATCTTTGACTGGAGATCCATAGGCCTTTCCGGAAATACAAGGCGCACTTTTTGTGCCTGTGGTGCTGAATCCTGCAGCAGGAGGGTAGAGGTACCCTGTGCTTTGGTCGGATAACCAAGCTTCAGGCCTTTGAATACAGGGTGCAGAACGTGGCAGGCCATATCACCCAGGGCTCCGGTACCGAAGTCCCACCAACCCCTGAAGTTCCATGGGGTATAGATCTCATTGTACGGACGAACCGGTGCCGGTCCAAGGAAAAGCTCCCAATCGATCCAGTCAGGTACCTCCTGTGCCTTCGGACGGGGAAGACCCTGTGGCCAGATGGGACGGTCGGTGAATGCTTCAACCTTTGTTACCTCCCCGATCTCATCATTCCAAAGCCATTCACAAAGTGTACGTACATCATCCCAGGATGCACCCTGGTTCCCCATCTGTGTGGCTATCTTATATTTGTCTGCCATACGGGTAAGCAACCTTGATTCATACACCGAGTGGGTTAGTGGTTTCTCTACATACACATGTTTGCCCTGCTCCATAGCATAGGCTGCAATAGCGGCGTGTGTGTGGTCACTGGTGGCAACCACCACCGCATCGATATCATTCATCATCTCATCATACATTTTCCGCCAGTCCCAGTATTTTTTGGCATTGGGGAAATAGTCAAAGCAGTTTTGGCTGTAGCGCCAGTCTACATCACATAGTGCCACAATGTTCTCACTTTCCATTGCACGTAAAATACCAAAACCCCTGCCGCCAATACCAACTCCGGCAACGTTCAGCTTGTCACTGGGCATCTTGTGTCCCAGTCCGCTAACAACAGTACTGGGCAAAATGGTAATACCCGCTGTTGCGAGCGCCGCATTACCAATAAACTTCCTTCTTGAGATGTTTTTCATCATTTTTTTATTTAAACTGTTAATTTATAGATTAATAGAGATGTGCAAAAGAACAAAATCGCCATAATGCATTTTTTGAACGTACAAATCTACAAAAACTTCCTGAAAAATCGTATTGCTAGCGTCTTAAAGTTTCTTAACATACTGTCAGTCAGATGTGGTGCATGGCAGTTGTTTGCATCCGCAGTTGACTTCATAATGGTTATTTCTTTCGGATATGAGCTGGAAGTGACAGAAAATAAATACAAATTTACACCTTGCGTTCAAAGAAAGATTTCTATTTTTACAGCCTGAAAATGGTGCGACCGGTAAATATCCGTTTTATCCTGCAGACCATTGTACAGTATGGCATAGGATATTATGCATTACGATATGGATGGACGGGTATCAGGCCTGGCCTGGGCTTTTTTCCGGACTGTTCCCAAAACTGAAACTATTTTTTAATTATAAACAATTTTTTATGGATAACTTAAATAACCAAACGACACGTGAAAGCAACCTGCCTCGTGTTGTTTTTTTATCGATCGTTGCTGCCCTGGGCGGCTTTCTTTTTGGTTTCGACAGTGGTGTAATTAACGGGACTGTCGATGCCTTGCAGGATGCGTTTGATTCTGATGCGATTGGAACGGGGTTCAATGTGGCCTCCATGTTGCTGGGTTGTGCCGCTGGTGCATTTTTTGCGGGGAACCTGGCCGACAAGTTTGGGAGGAAGCATGTGCTGGTGGTTGCTGCGCTTGCGTTTATCATCAGTGCCTGGGGCTCGGGCATATCTGCCAGTTCGACACAGTTTGTCTTTTTCCGTATCCTGGGAGGCCTGGCTGTAGGTGCTGCCAGCATCCTTTCGCCGGCCTATATCGGGGAGATTGCCCCTGCCCATATAAGGGGCCGCCTGATATCATTGCAACAGCTGGCCATTGTACTGGGATTGTTCTTTGCCTTTTTCAGCAATTATAACCTGGCACTGACCGCTGGCGGGGCTTCAGAAATCCTTTGGTGGGGCTTTGATGCCTGGCGGTGGATGTTCTGGATGGAGCTCATCCCTGCAACCATATTCTTTGTCTGCCTGTTGTTCATTCCGGAGTCGCCCCGCTACCTGGTGGCTGCCAATAAGCCCGGCAAGGCCATCAATGTGCTGGCTAGCATTACCAACCTGGATATCGCCAGGAAACAGGTAGAGGATATCAAGGCAACTGTCTTTCGCGAACGCAAGCCACGGCTATCTGACATTATTAATGATAAAACAAAGAACATCCATCCCATCGTTTGGGTGGGGATTGGCATTGCCGCACTGCAGCAGTTTACCGGCATCAATGTGGTGTTTTATTACGGATCGGTCCTGTGGCAGGCTGCAGGCTTTACTGAGGCAGACGCCCTTCTGACCAATGTGATATCGGGTAGCGTTAATATTGCCTTCACCTTCCTGGCCATTTATCTTGTTGATCGTGTGGGACGCAAACCTTTGCTGATGATTGGTGCTCTTGGACAAGCGGTTATGCTTGGGTTGCTTGCCATCATATTTGCCGTTGGTGCGGAAGATGCTGCCCAGGGTATTGAAATGGGTGGCACCAGCGGTATTATGGCTTTGCTCGCTGCCAACTTATATATTGCCTTCTTTGCCTTTACCTGGGGTCCGATCATGTGGGTGATGCTGGGTGAGATGTTCTCCAATAAATTCAGGGGCGCGGCGCTTGCAGTGGCCGGATTGACGCAATGGCTGTCCAATTTCCTCATAACCATTACATTCCCTGTACTGCTCGCTTCGATCGGACTGGGTGTCTCGTATGGTATATATGCTGCCTTCGGTATAGTAGCCTTCGTGTTTGTTCGCCGGACGGTTACCGAAACAAAAGGGAAAACGCTCGAACAGATATCCCTTGACCAGGAATAGTACCCCACAGTGTAATATAAAATAAGCCTTCCCTGTAAGATCCCTTAAATCAAAGATTCACCAACAGGGAAGGCAAAATCACTTATAAATGATCAGCAGATGAAGAAATCGTTAGCAAGCATTGTTGCCTGCCTGATAAAGGTGATGCTTATCCATAATGTGGCGGTAGCCGACACCAGGATGCCCCGGATCTTTGGTGACCACATGGTGTTGCAGCGCAATGCCGAAGTGCGGGTATGGGGGTGGGACCGCCCCGGAAAAGAGGTTACGGTGCGTATGGCCGGTCAGCAGCATACTGTAAGGGCCGGTGACGAAGGGACGTGGGAGGTGACCCTCTTGCCAATGGATGCAGGTGGTCCTTATGAGATGTATATTGAGGGAAGCGGCTCTGTATCCTTTAAAGATATACTGGTTGGCGAAGTATGGGTATGCAGTGGGCAGTCCAACATGGAATGGTCAGTCAGGCAGTCGGCAGATGCCGGCAATGAGATCCAGGCTGCCGTCTTCCCGGAGATCCGTTTGTTTACCGTACCTCGCAGAATAGCGATAGATCCGAAGGACGACCTTGAAGAGGGTCAATGGCTTTTATGCAGTCCGGAAACTGTTTCTTCATTTTCAGCTGTTGCTTATTATTTTGGCCGGCACCTGCACGTAGAGAAGGATGTTCCCGTCGGACTAATCCATTCTTCGTGGGGAGGAACTGTTGCTGAAACATGGATCAGCAGGGAGAGCATGGAAGAAATGGAGGACTTTCACGAAGTGCTGGCAGAGTCCGGCTCATTTGATCCGGAAAGGATGCAGGAGGAAACTGATAGAATTATAAATGACTGGTACCGGCAGGCAGATGAAAAAGATGCCGGACTGTCAAACAAGTGGTATGATCCGTTTTTTGATGACAGTGGCTGGAATGAAATGGAACTTCCATGCTTGTGGGAGCATGCCGGATATCCTGGTTTGGATGGTGTTGTCTGGTTCCGGAAAGAAATAATGTTACAACCTGAACAAGCCACCAGAGACATGGTGTTGAACATCGGACCGGTTGATGATTCGGATTATACCTATGTAAACGGACAGTTGGTTGGCAGCATGATCGAACAGTACAACACAAACCGCCGTTATGTTGTATCTGCCGAACACCTGGTCGAAGGGAAAAATATTATAGCTGTAAGGGTTCTCGATACAGGCGGTGGAGGAGGCATTTGGGGTGAGCCGGCAAACCTGTATTACCAGTCAGGTGATCAAACCTATTCCCTGTCAAATACATGGCGTTATGCGGTTGGTGCTGAAATGGCCAGCCTGGCTCTGCGCGGTGTAAGATTCGGTCCGAATATGTTTCCCAGTTTATTGTATAACGGCATGATCGTACCCATAACCGGCTTCTCTGTTCGTGGTGCGATCTGGTACCAGGGCGAGTCAAATGCTGGCAGGGCTTATCAGTACCGCACCTTGTTTCCCTTGCTTATACGTGATTGGCGGAAACAATGGGATAATGACGATATGCCGTTTTTATTCGTGCAGCTGGCCAACTACATGGCGGCATTGGATAATCCAGCAGAGAGTGAATGGGCCGAACTGCGGGAGGCGCAGACTATGGCACTGGCTTTGCCATATACTGGCATGGCGGTTGCGATCGACATTGGTGAAGCAGACGATATTCACCCCGGAAACAAACAAGATGTGGGTCTGCGACTGGCACTTGCTGCCAGGAACGTTGCCTATGGAGAAGACATCGTCTCGTCTGGTCCGTTATACAGTCACATGAAATCATCCGGGGACAGCATACGAATTGTTTTTGATCATACAGGTGGCGGATTGGTGGCGAAAGACAGGTACGGGTATCTGAAAGGTTTTTCTGTTGCCGGTGAGGACAGGGTGTTTCACTGGGCCAGGGCATATATTGACGGCAATGAGGTAGTAGTATGTTCTGACAGGGTCAGTAATCCGGTTGCGGTAAGATATGCCTGGGCAAATAATCCGGAAGATGCCAATTTATACAACCGTGAGGGGTTGCCGGCATCTCCGTTCAGAACCGATGACTGGCCGGGTATTACTGTCGGGCGAAAATAATCCATTGCCTCACGCAGTCTGACGGTCAGGCAAATGCCGGATAGTCCCGTTTTAATCATCCTGTGAACCTGGTATTCGAAGTTATGAGCATTGCCCGGTACCTCCCGAATGCATCAAAGGGATGGGTCTTTGGTCCTGCTGGTCATGGCATCATTGCATTGTTCTGATTTGATGCCGCCCCGGATCAAAAGGGAGAAAAGGTAGAGGTCCCTGGTCATGCTCCTTATGACATCAGTGGTTCATTCTGTTTGGATGCCACCCCGGACAAAACCAGACAGAAGGGTGAAACAACAAACTGTAGGGATGGATTTCGTTATTTTTGTTCAACAAGTGCATCTCCACGTTTCACCGCGTGATAACGCATAGCTATCTCTTCTTTGCCGGGGACTTCACCGGTTTTGATCCAGAAGCGGTAATGTACGTCTAGTGGATTGTCGGGTGTTACCATGGCTGGAAAAAATTCACCAAACCTGCCGTAAAGGCGCTCCGACATTTCAGTCTTTTCAGCATTGCCGGGATGGCTCAGATATGCTACCGTGTAAGTGTTGTTGGTCAGACTAAAATGCATGGCGTTCCAGGGCATATTCAGCACATCGTTGCCCCTTACTTCTTCGTCGGGAGCTAAGTGGTTCCATGGGGCCGGACGAATAAAACGGGTTTGTGAGGGATCATCCGCTACTTCCTGTGATGCCCTGAACTGCAGTCCGCCATGATGCAGATCACCCTCCAGCCGCACAGGACCGTGAAGGTCATGCAGTTCAGACTGCACGTCAATCAGGCTTTCACCTGATGGCTGCTGAAAAACACGCACGGTACGTTTTTCTTCAATGAACGCTTCACCCTGCATGTCTTTCCAGAGGATCTGCAAGGTATGACCCCCCATCACAGGTCCGGAGAACTCGGCAAGGATCCCTGCGTGCTCGCTTCTCTCCCCGTGATTGGCATGCCAGATGTCTATGCGCTTGTCGTTGGTGTATACATGGTCGAAGCCGAAAAAGATACCCCGGTGATGACTATACAGTCCGCCAGGACCTTTGGTAATCTTGACGGTCCCTTCCGGATCAAAAACATGATGAAATGGCTTTTTGGTATCTTCAATATTGCCGGCATCAAAAATTGGGTGCTCATATTGTATTATTGGTTGATTGCCGTAATATAAGCGCGTGGCGTTTCCCGGGAGTGTTTCCCACTGAAAGACATCCTCATTGCAGGACTTCCCGGTCACAAGGCCATAATTTGCCGAATCTCTCTTTGCAAGGTGGCTTACCACCCACCAGAGGCGGATCTTACCGGATGGCAATGCCTCAACCTGTGCCGGGATCAGCTGACCATCTGTATCAAGGAAAAGAACCTGGCCATCACTGATGTCTCCCCGCTCTATATCCGCATATACAGGTGCATTTCTCAGTTCGTTGTCACCTGCATTAACGGTGAAAGTCATTTCGTGGTGTTTGGTTGCACAGGCTGTCAGCATCAAAAACAGTGCAACAACTGGTGTGAGTATGTACATGATCTTTTCGTTTTGGGATGTTACTGAATGCTATGTTATCGCAAGCAGCCTGAAATACAATACTATATGATTTTACAGATCACTGCCAGATATGGCTTCTGGCTTTTCCATCACTACACGGAATCCCACGTCAAACACATCCGAATACCACCATATGCTCTTCGGTATTTGCGGATCTGTCAGCAGCCAGGCATCATGTCTGGTATGGGTGCGTGAAGCCGAACGTACCCTGAATGCGTCGCTGTTGAATGAGCCTCCCCTGATCACCCGTTCATGTCCTTCCGGCGGACCCTGGGGGTTTTTGATCACCTCGTTTGCAGGGTATTGCGCATAGGCATCTTCTGCATAGTAGTCGGAACAGAACTCCCATACATTGCCCAGCATATGTTTCAGTCCAAAGGGGTTTGGCTTAACTGTCCCTGGCGGATGTGTCATGGACATACTGTTTCTTTCATATATCACGTATGAGTTGATATTGGTGGTGTCGGGTCCGAACAACCGGTTCCAGAACCTGTCGGTGGTGAACCTTTTTGGGTTTCCTTCAAAGAAATAGGGCGTTGCAGTGTTTGCCCTGGCTGCGAATTCCCATTCTGCCTCTGTGGGGAGCCGGTAGCTTTTTCCGGTTTTGAGGCTCAGCCATTTGCAAAATGTTTCAGCGGCATGGTGGGTAATGGTGATGGCGGGACGCTCTCCCCATCCCCAGCCCTGATCCGGACTGCCCCATGGCGGTGTGGGTCCGGATATACCATCTATCAGTCCGTCGCCATCGGCTGAAGCGATAAATGTGCCGGCATCTGTTCTCCCTTCCGATACGGTTTCGCGGTAAAAAGCCATATACATATCCCATGTCACGGGTATCTCAGCCATAAAGAAAGGACTGACCTCCACTTCCCTTGTTGGACCCTCATTTTCCCGCCGGCCGGGTTCGTCATCAGGACTGCCAATTAAAAAACGGCCACCGGGGACAGGCAACATATCAAATTGGACCGTGGTACCTGGGATGGTCTCTGTAAACCTCTCAAATTCCGTAACTTCGGCCGGTTTTTCATGCAATAGCTCGGGCTCATCGATGACTGCTTCAAACCCAAAATCGATGGGCTCATAAGCCACTTCTGAGTAATGACCTACGTGCAGGTGACAGTTCAGGCAGTTCAGCTCATCTTTATTCTCCTGGTAATACAAGTGTGCATGCATCCCTTCCTCGGAAAGCTGCAGGGGAAAATGATTCTGATGGCAGTCAATGCACGATTCTTCGTAGGTGTGTTTTACCGCAGCCGAGATCTGTCTTTTGGCTTCCCAGTTGATCTGTTCGGGATCTTTAAAGAGAAAACCATATACATCACGGGCACCTGTAATTGCTTTTTCACGGTAATGCCTGAATGTGCCTTTCGGAGGCAGGTGGCATTGTACGCAATGTACCACGATACCCGACTTATTGTCGTAATGTGTTGAAAGCTTCCATGCCTCTTCTGCATGTGGATGGACATGGCAACTCATACAAAACTCATCGGTCGAGGTGTAGTCCATCACCTTTGAGCTTAAGATCATAAATAATGCGCCGATGATAAAGCCAGCCAGCAAGATGGTGCTGTACCGCCTTTTTTTGGGTAGAAATCTTTTCATTTTAGTCCGGGAAACAGAGAATATTAGTCAAACAAATATATAGTCAGTTATGTGTCGTTTTTGTCTATTGATCATGCCGCAATCTATCTTGCATAATCGCTGTCAAGCAGGTATTCAAGGCTAATTCTGACACTTTCAAGTGGTTCGTAGTTGTACTTTTCTACCTCTACCACACTGTATTTCAATCCTGAGAGGTCAGCATACCCGTATATGCGTTCGAAGTCTATATCGCCGCTTGCCCCTACTTCTGTTTCGTCCTTAACATGCCAGAGCTCAAAACGGCCGGGATAGTTTTTAAAGTAATCGACCGGATCGGCATTGCCAACAACCACCCAGTAAAGATCGAGCTGAAACATCACTTTTTCAGGATCGGTGTTGTTGAGCATATAGTCAAAAATAATTTCGCCTTCCAGCTCATTAAATTCGTCAGCGTGGTTATGGTAGCCGAAACGTATCCCTTTTTCGTTGCATTTTTCTCCAACAGCATTGAAATAATCGCAGAATGCCTGCAGTCCTTCAAGACTTTCATAACCTGCACTGCCCATCCATGGTTGGACAATATACTGAACACCGGCGGCGGCGTGTGCTTCAATAGCCTGATCCCACCACGACATGGTTTCATCCCATTCGCCTTCTCCTGGAAGGTCACGACCTGTGTGTGAGCTGAGAAATACCATTCCGTTGGCCTCGACAAGATCGCGAAATGCAGCCGGTTCCATGCCGTAAAACATGCCGTCGCTGTATCCTGCAGCTTCAACGAAGCCGTATCCCATCTCTCCGAGCGCCTGCAATGTTCCAACGGGATCTTCATTCATGGCTTCACGGACAGACCAAAGCTGGATGCCTATAAACCGTTCATCTTCCTCTTCTGCTATTCCGCATGAGGGAAGCGAAAATGAGCAAACAAGTGCAAAAAGCACGATCACTGCCGGGGTATGGGTTGTCTTTTTCATTTGTTGTTTGTTTTTTGTGTTGATACTATGTATGAAAGGATAAAAAAGATCTCTAACGGGTTTACAAATATACATGAATTTTTTTCATGCGAAATTTCATACAGATACATGATAAAAAATAACGCAATCTTTTAAGCTTGTATTGCAAAATTGATCGGTTAATGTATGCTTTTTCAGTTTGGCCGCTGAAGATGATCAATGCCTGAAAACGGGCTTCTTATTCAAACACCGGCATTCATCATTCATGCAGGCGGACAGGTTGCTGGCAGGCCGGATTAAACTATTTTGTGTATTTTTGTTTGTGGTGTATGGCGACTGGTATGGTAAACGGAAATGACATCATAGGTGTTTTGGGCGGCATGGGCCCCGGAGCAGGGATCGCCATGTCGGAGTACATTGTTAACAATACCATTGCCGGTCGCGATCAGGACCATCTTCCACAGGTTTTGTTCTCATTGCCCGGTGCAATTTATGATCGCACCGGTTTTTTGATGGGAAAGGTGAAGACAAATCCGGCTTTCCGTATGGCAGAAATATTGGGAAAAATGGAGAAGGTGGGGGTGCATGTAGCCGGAATAGCCTGCAATACGGCATATGCTCCACCTATTTTTGATGTGCTGCTTAACGAATGCAACAAAAAGGGGATCACTATTCGGTTGCTCCATATTGTTGAGGAGGTAGGTTTTTTTATACAGGAATACTATCCCTGGGTAAAAAAGGTAGGTGTGCTGGGTACCAGGGGCACATTCATAACAAGGCATTATGATCTGCTTCAGCGTGACTTTGGGGTGCAAACAGTCTACCTTACGGAAAAAGAACAACAACGTGCGCACTTGTCGGTATACCACCCCGCTTATGGGGTAAAGGCGGATCCCGTGCTTGTCTCTTCACGTGCCCGGCAGATTTTTGAATCTTCGGTTGCATCGTTAAAAAAGCGGGGGGCAGAGGCGGTGATTCTTGCGTGTACGGAATTTCCCATGATCAGCGAGGATGAATATGTTGAAGATATGCCAATGGTCAATTCATCGCTGGCACTGGCGCGTGCGCTGATCAGGGAACACTCGCCGGGTAAGCTCAAACCGTGGGGTGCTGCCTGCTTGCGTTGATCAGGGAACACTCGCCGGGTAAACTCAAACCGTGGGGTGCTGCCTGCCAGCGTTGATCATCACATTATAAAAAAAGCAGGCAACAAATACACCCATCTAATTTGCAGGCATATTGTTGGAGGGTGCAGCGGACAGGAAACCATTGATCAATATAAATTAAAAAAACAAACAGATGAAGCGTATAGCAATGCTGGGTACCGGCCTGATTGGTACATTTTATACGGAATCGCTGCACGGACTGCGGAGCCGTGACAGGGTGGTGACTGTTTATTCGCGGTCGCCGGAGCGTGCAAAGGCATTTGCCGGACAATACAATATTCCGAAACATACTGTCAACTTAAATGAGGCGGTCAACGACCCTGATGTTGACATAGTGGTCGTTGGACTTCCAAACAATCTGCACAGGGAAGCCATCTTTGCTGCCGTTGATGCCGGGAAGGCCGTTTTGTGCACCAAACCATTGGCGCGAAATGCGAAAGAAGCCTGGGAAATCCTTCAAAAGGTCGAAAAAGCAGGCGTTTTTCACGGTTATCTCGAGGACCTGGTTTATACACCCAAGCACCTGAAGGCCCATCAGTCAGTTGCAGAAGGTGCTATCGGGAAGGTTTTGTGGGTCCGGTCGCGCGAGGCACACCCTGGTCCCCACAGCGACTGGTTTTGGGATCCATCCCTGTCGGGCGGTGGCGCCATCGTAGACCTGGGTTGCCACTGCATTGAGATCGGCCGCAGCTTCATCGGCAAGCATATTCGTCCGGCAGAAGTGGTTTGCTGGGCCGATACCCAGGTAAAACCGGTTAATGCAGAAGATCATGCAATCGGACTGGTCCGGTATGCCAACGGAGCCATCGGACAGTTTGAGGTGAGCTGGTGCTTTCGCGGGGGTATGGAGCTGAAAGATGAAGTGGCGGGGACCGATGGAAGTATCCGCATCGATAACTTCCTGCGCACAGGCCTTGAGATTTTTTCTGCACCCGGCAAAAGTGGCTATGTAGCCGAAAAGGCCGAAACCGAAAGCGGATGGCTTTTCCCTGTCGGCGACGAGGTGCACGAACTGGGCTACAACGCCATGTTTGCCAATATGTTTGATGCCATTGAACAGGGGAAGAAACCAATCGAGGACTTCTACGATGGCTATGTGGTGAACGCCATAATGGATGCGTGCTATCAATCGGCACAATCGAAAAAGTGGGAGCCGGTTGAATTGCATGAATGGCGCGGTGATACTGAAGTGGAACCACTGTCGGCCTTTGAGGAGTATGACCGGGATCACTGGCTTGTTAAAACGGAGATCATGCCCGGCGGACAAAAAAAAGTTATTTTAAAGAACAAAGCGACGGGAAGCATTACGCAAAGGACAGTGTGATGCTGAGGGGGTCCTGCCAGCCTGCTGGCATTGCTGTTCAGGTGGTCTTCAGGTGATTGTTAAAAGAACAGGCGGACAGAGGCCATCGATGTCATGACGATTACCAGCCATCTGAAAGGTTTTTCGGGTATGATGCGCACCAGCACCACTCCCAGAAATCCGCCCAGCAAGATTGCGGGCCACATCACCAGGTTCATGCCAAACGTCTCCAGGGTAACGGTTTCCCAAACAAATATGTGAAAGGGGATCTTGAACAAGTTGATGATCAGAAAAAACCAGGCACCTGTTCCAATAAGGACATTCTTTGGAAGTTGCATGGCAAGCAGATACAGGCTCATGATCGGTCCGGCTGCATTGCCGATCATGGTGCTGAACCCACCTGTAATGCCAAAAAAGCCACCCGACCACCAGTTGCCTGCCATCGGTTTTATGTTTTTTACCTGCTCACGCCATGCCATTACCGGGATCCCCCCAAGGATGAGTATGGCCATGATCACTTTAAAGGTTTGATCATTGATCACATCACCAATCCACATGGCAATGACTACCCCGAGGGCCGCAAAAGGGAACAGTTTCCACAGGTGTGACCAGCTCGCATGTCGGTTATAATAGATTACGGCAAATATGTCGGCCATTGAAAGCATGGGAAGAAGGAGTCCGGCCGACACCCTTCCGCCAAAAACCGAAGCAAGAACAGGAGGTACCAGAATTCCGAGTCCGTATACGCCTGTTTTGGCCATCCCGACAAACAATGCAGCGATGGCAAGGATGATGATTTCTGGATGGGTATAGGACTGGGATAGGGCAAGTATGGAAGAGATCATTGGGGGACGAATATAGCTGGTTTTTTTTTGGAAAATGATTGTGCAAAAGTAAGACAATGGACGGAAACATGGGGCCATTTTATTGTTGACGCCATAAGTTGGCGCCATAATATGCGTATGCCATGACACCATTACGTCCGACCGGTTCATTGTCCGAAGAAAACCGTCCCTTGATACAAGCTTCAGCGGGATGATTAAACATGCCTTTGCGGCAAGGGGTTTCACATGCGGCGCAGGGCCGGGTGTTGATGTTCAGGTTAGCCGTATTTGATATATATTTGTTCTTTTATTTGCCAACCAAACATACCACCAAAAATGAGTAAGTCCGCCCTTCGCTTGATTTCCCTGTTATGTATTCTTTACCCATACACCTTATGCATGGCCCAGGCCGATGTGAGGGCTGTAAAGCATGACAGCAGGATTGACATCATTGTGAACGACCGTCTGTTCACCAGTTATGTTTTTTCCCAGGATGAGAAATATCCGTTCTTTTTCCCTGTTAATGGGATGTCGGGTGCCAGCGTTACCTCCATGAGGAACAGTAACTTTCCGCACCACAGTTCTCTGTTTTTCGGCTGCGACCATGTAAATGGGGGCAACTACTGGCAGGAGGGACTTGAACGGGGACAGATAATTTCTGTGCGGGAAGACATCCTTGAAAACAACGGCGATCGTGTGGTGATCGTGAATGAGTGCATCTGGAGCAGGCCGGGGGCAAAATCACCAATACGTGATGTGCGGACAATCATTGTTTCTGTACCCGCAGCCAACATGGTCCAGGTTGACTTTGACGTAGAGCTGCAGATGTTGACCGATGTAACCATCAGCCGTACAAATCATTCGCTCTTTGCTGCCAGGATGGCTGCCGACCTGACGGTAAATAACGGTGGAACAATGATCAACGCAGAAGGGAAGTCGGGCGAGGCCGAAACCTTTGGTGAGCCATCCGGGTGGATCAGTTATTACGGTGAGCGTTACGGCAAACTGGAAGGGTTGACAATAATGCAGCATCCCTCCAACTGCTGGTATCCGGCGCCTTGGTTTACACGCGATTACGGTTTTATATCGCCAACCCCGTTGTATTGGCCCGAAGATCCGTCCACTGGAACGAAGATCGGCAAAGGGGAGGTTATTCGTTTGCGTTACCGTGTCCTGGTTCATTCAGGCGACCATAAGGAGGCGAACATACAGGAGTTGTACAGGAGGTACGTTGAATCAGATTAACCATTTTTTTATTAATGATGGCAAATAACCGAAAAATGGTAAAAAAAGCGTTTGAAGTGCGCAACCCTGACCATGACCGGAGTCCGAAAACCGGCATGACCAGGCAGCATTACATTGAGTGTGCAAAGTATATACTGGAGAGGGCGTTCACGCATATACGCTCCATAGAGGATCCACTGACGTTTCCCCCGGTGCCGGGAAAAACATATCCGCGTCCGGGTGACCCCGAATGGCGCTACCGCTCACTTGAGTTTGAAGCCCTGGAAAGAACCTTCACACTTGCCGGTCCGCTGATCCACATCGATCCGGATGTCAGCATCAATGGCATCAGGTTGCGCGACTATTATTGTCTGCAGCTTTACCGTGCATTGACCCCCGGCAATCCTGCCTCGCTGCCCCTCCCGGATGAGCTGCCTGACTCAAACTATCAGTTTACCTGTGAGTTTGGCGGTCTGTTCAAAACATTGTTGTTGTTGCCTGATACGCTCTGGCCCTTCTTTAGCCAGGAGCAAAGAGACCGAATGGCGGTTACGATCTCAAAATGGGGCCATCACCGAACAACCCAAAATAACTGGAGGATATTCAATATTACCACCTTGTCATTTCTGAAAAAGCAAGGATATGCCATTGATGATGAACTGCTGAAAAGTCACCTGATGTGGGTGGTTTCCTATCATTCGGGTGATGGCTGGTATCTTGAGCAAACCTATAATTATTACTCCATCAGTTTGTTTATTGTCTATACAACCATATGGAGCAGGACTTTTGGAGACGAACATTATCCGGAGATTGCAGACATTATTGAGCGGTCAGCACAAAAGCTGATGAAAACGATCACCAGCTTTTATGCCCGTAATGGATATATAAATATGTGGTCGCGAAGTATTTGTTACAGGACCTGGGTGTCGGGTGCTTTCCCTGTGGCGTTCATGCTCCGTGAACGTCCCGCACTGGATGCCGGTTGGGCCAGAAGGTTGTGTTCAGGCTCATTGTTGCAGTTTTTGACAAGGGAGGAGTTTTTCCACAACAACATTCCGAGTCTGGGATTTTATGGTCCCAAAGAATACATGGTGCAGAATTATAGCTGTGTGGCCAGCCCCTTCCTGATGTTCCTGCCATTTATTTGCCTTGCATTGCCTGAAGACTCGGCATTCTGGACTGCTGTGGAAAATGACGGACTTTGGGAGTCGCTTGGTGGTGCTTTACACAAGGTGGTGCTGGAAAAACCCGGACTTGTTTTGCTGAATCATGGCAATACCGGCACTTCTGAGATTGTTTCAGGGAAGGTGTATTACGATGATCCCAATTATTCAAAGCTTGTTTATAATACGCACTTTCCGTGGGAGGATCATAATCCGGGGGGTGGGACATCAATGGAATACAGTTTTCGGAGTCTTGATCCGAGGGACCTGCGTGGCGATGATGTCAATTTTTACCTCACGGGTCAGGCGGTCGACAACAGGGCTAACAGGGAACCTGTCTACACAACATCACAGTCTGTTGTATACAATGGTCTCAGAGACGGGGTGCTTTACAGGCAGGCAATAATGCGCAAGCCCCCAAACAATGGGATCGGTTATATTATTGACCTGGCAGAGATCCATGTTCCTGGCGGTGTGATCAGGATTGACCGGTCGCGGTTGGCTTTTGAACATGCACTGACCCTGGGGCATTTTGGAATGCCTCATATTGATGGCAATGCAGCCGAAACGTCTGACAGGAGCGATGACCATAAAATGGTTCTGACGGCTTCAATACACGACAGAAAAACTGCCATGATCGCCTATCATGGGTGGGATGAACTTAATTGCATGGTTCATGCCGGACACAATGCTGAAGCGGAGGAGAGTACCGTATTGTTTGCAAAAAAAAGCAGGTTAATGAAGAATCCGCCAATGGAGCTGATGATCACCGTTCTGCTGCATAAGGCGGATCAATCTGATTGGAGCAGTGAGGAGCTTGATCCGGTCGCATCATTTGAAATCATGGACTATTCGCCTGGTGGTTCTGTTTTGGGGGCAAACATAGTTTTAAGAAATGGCGATGCATATCTTGTCGATTTTAATGACATAGACGGACTCAGGACCTGTTAGCTGCAAGTGCGGTCATGACCTTGAACAATGGGCCGGCAATAGTCCATGGCGACAGCTGAAGTCGCATCAGCTTGATCAAAAAAAATTGTAATATTCAGAAGATCAGTAATTATTGGGTCAGACAGACATTGTGTCTTTTTTATCGCTGGTTGCATATTCCTGCGGCGGCACCCCATATATTTCCCTGAATATTTTACGGAAATAGGATAATTCCTTAAAGCCGCACATATATGCAATCTCCGACACATAGAGTTTATTTTGCTTCAGCATTTGGGCGGCACATTGCAGCCGGGTGTTGCGAATAAATTCTATGGCTGTCTGATCTGTGAGCTCTTTTATTTTTCGGTAAAGATGTGTTCTCGACAATCCGACTTCGCGCCCCAGCTGTTCAACCCCAAAGTCGGGATCCGATAGCTTTTCATCGAGGACCCGGCATATGCGCTGCAACAATTTTTCGTCCGGACATTCAAGGGCGATCTCTTTTGGTTGCAGCATGGCTTCGCGTCTGAACACTTGTTTTAGTTTCTCCCTTGTGCCGGTAAGCTGAACAATGGTTGCCTTTAATAAGTTGATGTCGAATGGTTTGGAAATATATGCATCGGCTCCCAGTTCAATCCCCTCGAGTCGTTCTTTTGCAGTAGCCTTTGCCGTTAAGAGGATTACCGGTATATGACAGGTAAGCATATTGTTTTTTACCTTCTCACATAAACTGTAACCATCCATTTTGGGCATCATCACATCACTGACAATCAGTTGAGGCAGATGTTCTTTTGCTTTTGCAAAACCCTCTTCGCCATCTTTTGCTAGCAGGACATTGTATTTTTCCTTTAGTATCCACGCCAGGTATTGTCGCACGTCACGGTTGTCTTCAACGATCAGGAGACTTATGGCAGTTTGTTTACCGGTTTTGTCCGGCGGGTCTTCTTCTGTGTTTTCCTGTTCCGGGTAGGCTTCTTCGAGCGATACCAACGCTGATTTTACTTCATCATGTCCGGATGGAAAACACACGATCTCATCTTCATGAAAAAGTGCCTTTTCAACAGGCAACAGGATGGAAAATTCGGTCCCGGCATCCACTTCGCTTTTAACTTCAATCTTCCCCCTGTATAAATCGACAAGGTCTTTTG
>PWKN01000243.1 GCA_003559735.1 Bacteroidales bacterium
AGCAACATACCTGTGGGCTTTGAAACAGGAAACAGAAGAATTTTATAAAACCGAAGTACAGGAGAAAGTGCAGAGCCTATGCGAAGTGCATGTCTTGTAAAATATGCCTGGGGAATGATTTCACCCACAATCGTAATTACTACCGTGGAGAATAAAAACGAGGCAACACCAATAAGAACCGAGTCAACCAGCAGGGTTAGTAATACATTGATACTCACATTGCCCCAAAGGATGGTTGCCAGTGTAAAATTAGCGTCCTTTCGTAATCTCAACACCCTTTCAGCATATTTATCACCATGCTCTGCAGCCACCTCTAACCTTAAGCGGCTCAGGCTAAAAAGGGAAATATTGAGACCTGACATGGTTGCCGACTGCGAGATACAAACGAAAATTCCTAACCAGGTAATTGTTTCCATATGTTTTTTTCCATCTTTTCCTTTGTCTTTATAAGATGTGCCATAATTGTCTACATAATTAGTTTGTTCTTTTTAGCTTGTGCACAACTAGCTTGTCAAATATAGAAAAATATTTTGTGGGTTAATGTTTGTGAACAATAAAGAAGCCCCGGTCTCTCAGGGCTTATCTTGTGGTTTCTGCTACCAGCCAGCTTACTTCTTCTTGCGACTGGCCGGACTTCGTCCGGTAAAGTCTAACAACCCCCCGCAGCGCCCTGCCGAAAGCATAAAAAAAGAAGTTCAAAAACCAAACAGCAGCATAGTCATATTTCCAGTCCAGTTCGGGCATGTTGGTAAAGTTCATCCCATAGACGCCTGCAATAAAAGTAAGCGGAATAAAAATTGGGAATCACCTCGTTCAATGATCTGTGAAAACTCTTTTGTCGGCAAGATGGATTTCTGAATGAAGTGAACAAATTTTCCCGGATCCTGTTTATTTCGATTCAGGCTCGATATGAATCGTAAAGGTTTGAGGAGCTCCATGTTGTTTTTTGTAAAAGTATAAATTATTTAAATGAAGATTCCGGCCAAAAATCCGGAAGAAAACCGAAGTCTTATTTCTTCCAGAAGCTGGGAGAGAATAGCATTAGAATAGTAAAGAGTTCCAGTCTGCCCATAAGCATAAAAAAGCTCAGGATCCACTTAGCACCTGTCGGTATATGGGCGTAATTTTCAACTTTTTCAATAATGTCAGGAGGCGTATCATTTTTTTGCCTCCGCCGGTGGATCCGATGCAGCCAACGGTAAACATCAGCAAGAAGATTAAGACCACAAACTTTCATGCCATTCCAGGTAATTTGTTGTCACAAAACCTGTTGTTTTGGCAATGGCTACTGTTTGAAACAAACTTGGCGAAATGCTAATTCCAGTCCGACGGGGAGTAAAACATGAACAAAGATTTACTCCGTTTGCAGAGAGGCATCAATCGCTTTTCGCACCTGAAGGATTACGTCTGACCGGATTTCTTCTGTCCTGGTCTTGGTAGCAAAGTTATCGATCCAGAAGCTCACGGTAACATCGAGCCGCCCGGGCGATAAACCCGATATGTCAACCGTTGTTTTGCGCTGTTTTTTAAGCACGCCTTCCACCTGGTTTACGGTATCCCTGACGGCATGCATAACTTTTTTATGGTCCGCACTTTCGGGCAAGCCAACGGTGAGGTCATATCTTAAAAAGCCATCAACTGTATAGTTGATCAGGGGGTTTTTAATGATGTTGCCATTAGGGATGAACACATCTTTGCCGTCTTGCGTTTTGACTTGGGCTTCGCGGATGTTCAGCGCTACTACCTTGCCTTTAACCGGTCCTGATTCAATAAAATCACCAACCCTGAAGGGCCGTTTAAAGGCCATTATGATGCCGGCCAGGAAGTTTTCGCCGATATCGCGCAAGGCGAAACCAATGATGAAGGCGGTGATTCCCGCACCGGCAAGGATGCTGGCGGTGATTCCGTCAAAGCCGAGCGTCTTCAAAGTCATTGAAACCCCAATAATGATAACCACAGTGCGGATTAGATTTGCAAGAAAACGTGCCAGGAGCGGATCCTCCATCTGCCGCTTTAAGGCTCTGTCCGAAATGCGTCTCAACTGCCTGGCTAGCAACTAGGTTATTGCAATAATGATCAGAGCCATCAGCAGCTTTGGTACAAAAGCAATAAGCGTATCATAGTACTGAAAGGTTTCGGTTATTATGTCATTGAAAAAGGTTTGCATAGGATTGTGTTTGATTTTAAAAAAGGAAATGCTTAAACCAGTTTGAGAACAAATATATTAAAGGAATAACAAATAGCAAGGACTTCGTGCTCTGCCCATCTGCGCTTGTCAGACTTAACAGGTCTAGCAGCTTAAGTTCTGATCAGAAAAATGAATAAACCCAACGGGTCTGACCTTGCGCTACGAATATTTTCAGGCGAAGTAACTTAGCGCCACAAAATGGTTAATAATTGTTTTTTATGATCTCGGCAAAGCAGTCAAAGCCAAACTCTTAAACATACCGTTCGATAATCAAAAAACGAATGATTATAGCTGCCAAAACAACTATAATTTTGGCATTATTAAACCGGCCTAGGATAGAAATTGGATTTTATGTTATTAAAATGGTGATCTTTACCAATGGGGCAGGGCTGCCGACGGGCATCAGAAAAGGAACAGCGGCACGACTTCTACACTTAGTGGCAGTAATACGCCCGGACATGGTAATTTCATAACAGTGGCGAGCAGCCCCTGGGACTGGCGCAGTTCTCAAAACGATGATTTATGGCAGGGCGTAAACGGAGTAAACAACCCCTGCCCGTAAGATTACCGGCTGCCTGCAGAAGCAAAACTAAACGCAGAGCGCCAAAGCTGGAACGCCAACGTTGCTGTAGGAGCTTTTGCCTCGCCACTTAAGTTGCCCGTTGCCGGCCTCCGCAACCGCAACACTGGTTCGCATAGCGGTGTGGGCACAGGCGGCCGCTATTGGTCATTGCTCCAACAAAAGTCAAAATTTGCCTGTGTAAAACCTTGTAGGTTGCCGGATTCAGTTCTGTGTACCAATGCAAATACGGGGCAGAGCCGCCTAAGGCAACTAAGCAAACATAATGAATGAATATTCATTCACTAATACACTTTCTGGTGTATAAAAACTGAAATATCATTCATAGACTCGATTTTTATTCATTAATCTTTCACTATTAACAAATAATCATTATATTTACATGATAAATCATTTACTAAGCAACAAATAATGCATTTATGACTGATAAATCGTTCAAGGAATGGGCTTCCATGAGTGATAAAGCACTGACCGAATTCATTGGGTTATTTGTCAGGCACCATCGCATGGAGCTGAATAAAACACAGGATGAGCTGGCAACAGCAGCAGGAATCAGTCGATCAACCCTGAGTTTGCTTGAGCGTGGAGAAACGGTTACCGTTACCACGCTCATTCAAGTATTGCGGGTTTTGGATCAATTACCGGTACTCAGTGCATTTGAAGTAAAAGAGACCCTGAGCCCTTTGGCATTGGCAAAACTGCAGAAAGAAAAACGTCAGCGGGCAAGAAGAAAATCAAAGGATTACCTGGATTATTGGCCGATGCCTTGCCTGATAAGTATGGAACCCAGCTGATAAACCTATGGCTGGCACAACAGGGTCGGCCACAGGATAGCATGAATCCGGTGGAAATGCTCTGTTTTATTGGAACCCGTGGTATGGGAGCTCTTGAATTTGAGCCGGCTGTTCAAAAGGAGGGTAAAAGGACATTTTCCATGAACAGGCGGTTTCGGAGATCTTAAAGATTGGGACATCGGCTGGTGGGGCCCGACCGAAAGCAGTGATTACCTGGAATGAAAAAACCGGAGAAGTAAAGTCAGGACAAACCAAAGCCCCTAAAGGTTTTGAACATTGGCTCATCAAGTTGGATGGGGTAAGTGATGTTCAGTTGGGTAGCAGCCACGGCTATGGCAGGGTAGAAATGGCCTACTACAATATGGCCAAAGCCTGCGGTATTGAAATGATGCCATCATGATTGCTGGAAGAAAACGGAAGAGCACATTTTATGACCAAACGTTTTGATCGTGAGGGCGGTGAAGTGAAGCATCATGTACAAACCTTTTGCGCACTAAAGCACTTTGACTACAACCTGGTAAATAGTTTCAGTTATGAACAGCTCTTTCAATGCATGCGGGAACTAAAACTCAGCTATGCTGATGCAGGGAAGATCTACTGGTTATTGGAGAATCTATCCGGTGCAAAAAAGCATCGGCCATTGTTGATGAAATTAATGTCGTCGTGAATCAATGGAACAAATATGCTGATGATGTAAAGGTTAAGCCCGGCTTACGGGATCAAATAGCCAAAACCCTTCTAAACCTGCTGCCCAACAAGGCTCTGAAATGAAAAATATTTTTCGGAAGCAATCAATAAATATACTGTCAATGAGAACCGTTTGATTCGATATGCAGACAGAAGAAGGAAAAGGAAACTTTTATAAATTCTTTTACACGACATTTCACAAAACCAGTAAGGATGAGGAATATGTAATGCTTATGACCGGAGATACGCTTACCGCTTTTGCGCCTAATACAACCGGAATTCCATACTTAAAAAATAAGGACAGTATGAGTATGAAAACTATTAAGCAGTTATACGATATTGGCAACCTTGACAGTACCATAGTCAACACCATTGTCAGGCGCACAGTTATGCCGGCAAATTAGCGGCGACCCACAACAGCATGGGGAGTTTGTCCGCACCAACTTCAGGTGTGTTTCCCGGCAAATTAGCGGCGACCCACAACCAACACCCACGGACCGGCGCCGGGAGCAGAATATTTATGTGGAAAGGTGGTTGTCACTCCCTTTATGACAGTTTCTCCAGTCAGAGGGTTAAACCATTCAAAAGGGAGACCGTCTGACAGACCCTCAAGGGCAATGTCTCCGCCATCTTCCAGGTAAGCAATGGCCATTGCCGGTTCTTTGGCCAGGTAATAGATGCCCTGCGCACTTTTTTTTCTTTCCATATCGACAATATCCAGTCCACAGAGTGCCTTACCCACATACCCGACATAAGTACTGCCCGGCAACTCAAGGGCTTCCCTCCACGAAACCAGGGAGTTGGCCCAGCTTCCCCAGCCCTCCTCATCGGCTGTGATCTTCCAGTTCCAGAGTCCGCCAGCCCCATACACCACACCCATGGTGCCACCATGCATCAATTGTCCCCATGCATCATGTCCCTGCCACCAGCCCGATCCATTTCCGGGATGACCCAATCCCTCGTATGTGGGCTCTCCGTTGGCCACCCCCCTGGTGGGCTTGTTATCGTACATCCGTTCTACTTTATGAAACTGATGCTCATTGCCATGTCCGGTTTGACACCATTGAAAATCGAGCCACTCCTCCGCCTGAAACGACATATTGCGATGGCCGTCAAATGGATAAGGCCTGTCCCACCAGGATGGCGTACCATCATCATATGGTGAATAGTGCAAACCCGTTGGCTGCTGATAATCATCCCACTTATGTGTTGCCAATCCGGCCGCCTCCACACTGGCAGAACGACAGTCGCCATCGCCGCATACCAGCCAGAACGCAGGTCTTGCCCCATAACGGGCGATCAGGTATATCATGTAGCGTTCATACTCTTCCGCTGCAACGTGGTTGCCCAGCGAACCTTGCCCCTTCCACCCGAAACCATGGAAAATGGGCTGATAAACCGGTACGATCCCATGATCAATCAGGATGCTGATCAACGAATCGGTGTATTGAAAGTATGAGACAATCATCTCATTGATATGACCTTCCGCAATGTCTTCGAAGGCCCTGGCAAACCCCTGGTCTGTAGCCCTGGCATCAGGACCTTCGGCACGCCTGTCCGGACAAAAGCTCATCAGCAGTGCAGCATTAAACCCTTTTTGCTGCCGGTCGCGGGCATATACGAGGGCATCTTCATATGTGGCCCTCCATAACAGGGCCCAGGGAGTGTCTCCAACAACAAAAAAAGGCGATCCATCAGCGTGAACCACATTGCGGCCACCTTCCGACATCCCAAGCAAGCCCCGTTTGATCAGTGGGTTGTTGCCCCTGTATCTTACTGCCCGCAGACTGCCGGTCTGTCCATGCAACCCCTTATCAGAAGGATTGCTGCAAAATGTTTCCCAGGTCCATCTGCCTGTTGAAACAGGCGATGCAAACCGTATCTTCCAGGAGTCTTCTCCGTCCCAGAAAGCCGGACGTCTGATCTGGCCGTAGCCGGGGTGTGAAAAAACCGCATACACCGATACATCCGTGTAGGGGTTCTGGTATGTCTTTGCCGACAAGACCTCCAGGGTGATCTGTTCCCATTGTGGGGCGCGAACGGAAGGGTCAGACAGGTTGCAGGAGATCAGTCCAGCCATAATTGCCATGTGAAACGCCCAGAACAAGCCGCTCACAGTCGGCCGCTCAATCATTTTACCAGTGCGACCTGCATTTGTCCGGTCGTGTTGTGGTGTTAAAAGATGTATGTGGGTTGACTTCATAATTAATAATTGTTTGAATGATAAAGATCGTTGGGGGATTGTAATATGCAAGCTGTATGATGAGGCAGATCCATTGCGTTCTGATGACAGATCATTTTTTGCAGACCACCAGCAACGCATCATAATCAAAAGTCATGGAATGAACAGTTAATTCTCCACCGTGATGGTTGATTGTTTCTGATGACAACACATCGCCATTGCGGGGGCTAAGCCACTCCACCAGGTATGTCCCTTGCGGTAAAACAAGTTTCAGAGAGGCTGATAACCCAATATATGGAGAGTCAACCACGTAAAAATCAGTTACATCATGGTTGATATACTCAATGGTGTCGATCCGGGTCTGTTGATCAAATTCAATACCCAAATGGTACTCAACCCTGATACCCCGATCATCGCTGCCAGGCAAGAAAAAATCTGACCTGTCAAGTACCTTGTCTTCCGTCTCACTGGTTGACCAGATCAGTTTTACAGAACCGCCATACAAATTATTATAATAGTCAAGACGCAAAGGGACCTGCTCTCCTGCTTTTAGTGAAATGCTACCCGAATTGGCTGTTGCGGCCTGATCTTTCCAGTCATCAATGAGCAAAGTGTTATCCACCCAGAGGCGGACACCATCATCAGAGACTGTTGAAAAGGTGTGCTCACCTGTATAAGACACTTCGAAGTCGCCAGTAAACCTGATTGATACCTTTTCATTCACCAGTGTCCATTCTTTGAACAAATAAACCAGATACTTCTCTTCTGCCAGAGAAAAGGTTTGCGACCTTATCTTCTGATCAGAGACAGACTGCACGGTAACCGTGTCGGGGTGCATCCGGGTAAAATCCATTTCTTCCAGGAAATGCCTGAGAAAACCAAATTGCTTCCGTAAGCCAGCATTCCCACCACCGGGTTGTGACCTGGGATAAACAAAGTTCCCGCTCTCGTGTCCCATCGCAAACGAATAATCCAGATGATTGAACAATGCGCCACCAGCAAACAAGAAAGACCATGCTTCCACCCGGTATGGCCAGTCATCATTCCCCATAAAGCCGGTTTCATTGTCGCCAATTGGAACGTTAAGATGCCTGTTTAAAAGAACTGCCCTCGGTTTGGCATAATGGAAATTGACCAGCGAATAGCAGGCTGGCAAACTATCGATCAGGGCGTAATTATTAGCGTAATTATAGGAGATGACATGCTGTTTTTTCAGTCCGGATTCTGTTTCTGCCACAAGCCTTGCCATGTGATGATGCCATTCATCCGGGATCTGATCGGCATATGGCTCGTTGAATATTTCGAAGTAAACGTTGTCGAATCCGTTAAGCTCTGTAACGATCTTTCTCACCATGTTTTCCTGGTAAAACAGGTATTCCTTTTGTTCAAGAGAATGAACCGCTGTATAATGAATTTCTGGCAGACCATTGATATTGTTTTCAGGGTTCTGCGGATTAACGGCCCAATGTGTTTCATTATATATAGAAGAAAACAAGGTTATTTCAACAATGATATCCCGTTTGTCTGCTTGCGCCACAAAGTCTTTAAGTCGCTCAAAATACGCCACATCCCACTTTGAAAGATCAAACTTGTTTCCGCCATTGGCATAACCCGGTTCATTGCTCCTTGCAAATGGTGTGATGAGGCGTCCGGGTGCCGGTGCCAATGTGTTCTTTTCAATACCGAAGGCACCATCTGGTTCAACATAGATGCCTGTAAAAGTGCGTGTAAGGTTCAGACCACATCTTTGCAGTTCATCCAGGTAGGGAATGTAATCGAAATCAAGGTTTAAAACCGCACCATAGTGCTCCGTCGACCCCATCAGGATCAACGGTTCGCCCCTTAATTCCAGGTAGCGGTTATTGACAGGGCTGACCTGCAGCACACCCTCCTTTTTGCCTTCTGCACAAGATGCCAAAAGGAAGCATAGTAACAACACAGAAATTTTCGTAAGTCCCATGATTTTCAAATTTATGTTGGTGACCCCCGGAAGATGGCCGTGGCCAGGCACTTTGTAACCCACAGTGCGACAGCCTTGTCATGCTTTATTGTTCATTTAATTCTTTTCCTGCGAAATTGATCCCCTTTGGCGGTTTTCTGTCGGCAGCCACGAAGATCAGCCTGCTTTCCCGCGGACCAAGCTGGATAATGATCTCATCCATATGACCAATTTTTGAATATCCACTTGTATCCCAGTCGTAACAGGTTGCACTGGCAACACCCGTCATGCTGCTTATTGAAAACAACTGAGTAACCGGCGTGTTCTCACTGTTTACGAACAAAACAGCCCAACCACTGTCCTTTCGGAGCTCCCTGACCAGCACGTCGATGTTTTGCGCAGATCCCAAAAAAGGAAAAGTGGCTGTTTTTTTATCTTGAGCGGGCTCCAGGAACCTGAAGAGGTCAAGGAATCTTTCCGGTATCTCATGAAAGAGGTCTGACGTATTTACAGCTCCTCCCAGCATGCCCATATACATTGCCAGTGTTTCGATCTCGTGGTCTGCCATATGGTTATAGTCTGACCGGAGGATGATGGCATCCGGATCATTTTGCCACCAGACATTGTTCAGGAACTGTTGTCCCTGCACTTCACGGAAGAAACTGTTGGCATAGTGCCAGTCTGCACCTATGTCCCACGAGATCCGCATTGCATCAACAAACCCGATCATGGGTGCGTAGTTGGCGATACAACCCAGCCAGAACGCATCGGGACCGATCTCCTCCCTGATCATTTCATACAGTTCGCGCTGATACCGGGCAGATGTCTTCCCCGGCGTATGCCGTTTCACTTCGTGTGATGCCTTTGCACCCCAGAACATGAAATCTGTCTTAAAGAAGGTAAAACCCATCTCACGGAAGGTGCGGAACACATTCCGCAAATAGTCCATCACTTCCGGATTGCTGGTGTCGAGCATGTAATATTCCTCATCCATGGCACCCCACAACCGATCCTCTCCATAGAATGTCAGCAGGTGAGCCATCGTTCCGTCGTTGTTGCGCAACACCCAATCAGGATGTTCCCGGTAAAGCCGGCTGCGGTTCCCTACCATATAGGGACCCACCCATATGCCCGCTTCGTAACCAAGTTCTTTGATTTTCTCCACAGATGGTTTGAGTCCGCCGGGAAAGTTCTTCCCGTGATCCAGCCAGTCCCCCACATGTGGGAAATAGCCCACGTCTATTTGTATGGTTTGCACCGGCACCCGAGGTTCAAGGGTTTCAAATCCATCCAGGAAATCAAACAACATCTCCTCTGTAAGATAATAATAGGCATAATACCACGAACACCAATGGTATGTTTGCGGTGTCTGGTTGCGGGCCTGCATCACCTCTCCAACACGTACCGCCTCGTTGCGCATGGCCTGAAAGGCTGATTCCGCTTCAGTGATATGGATCAGAGGCAAGCTGAAACCGGGCACTTCTTCGGTAAGGATGGTGACATCGATGCACCGTTTGTCGTGAAACAGTCCCGGAGGAAACATATCGGCATAAGAAAAATAATTCCGGTAATCGCGGGTAGAGACCACCAGCGTATAACCATTGTCAGGCACCAATCCGGTAATGGAATTGCTTCTCTCCCTTTTTCTGTCGGTTGGCCAGTTTCGTACGCCAGCGTCATCGGCTATGGCCCATGGGGTTCGGTAAAACCGATCTGCTCCAACCACTTCGGCCCGTGCAATGGGCGAAACAGTTGCAGCTACAATATCCCCTCCTTCCAGGACCGTTTCGATGCTGATCCCGTCTTCCTGCTGCCTGATGATCAATCTGAAGGTGCCTTCCGGAAGCGAATAAACGATATCGGAGTAGTTTGATGCTTCCGATATTTTTATTGACAGGGGTTTGATCAACTCCCCGTTGATGGCGGGATAACAGTTTATGATTGAAACACTGGATCCGTGAATGTCGAATGAACCATCCCGGTTAACGTTACAGATGATCCCTCCGGCATGCAGTGTAAGGGTCCAGGAAAACATAAGGATGGGCAACAAGATAGCTGGTATTTTCTTCATTTTGGAAACGTTTGACATAGCATTAACAGCCAAGATACAATGAACTGATCAAAAATCCCGTGTTGTAAGAAGAGATACAACATTTGACCCCATCATTTGTCTCAAATGAACAGAGCCATGGCCAAAAAGAGGGACACTGGGGCGGGTTCCGGGTGACGGGATTGTCGTCCGGCGGCATTTATTTTAAAAGCTCTTTGACACAACACTCATATATTCTGCTGGCTGCTTTGTCTTTAAAATATTGCTCCATAATCTTTTGTTGTGAACTGGAAAGTCTTCCCCTTACATAAATATCTGCCTCGGAAGTTCTTAAAAACTTTTGCCATTCTTCCTCCAGGACGTCCTTAAGCGATTTGCCCAACCATGCATCAACATCACACCCGATTACATATTTGTCGATTAATTCCTTGGCGGGACGTCGCAGTTGTTCTGCAATTTTGTCGATGGCTTCCATGATGGCATTGTACGTCCTCGCATAAAAGCTGATCATCTCGCCAAAGCCCGGTACTATGCCACTGATTTCTTCAGCAATGTTTAAGATCTCGCCAAATGCTTTGGCCCTTTCGGCCGGATCATCCGTGTTGAGTCCATTGAACAGGGCCATTGCCTGTAATATGCGGTTTTTGGCCTCCTCGATTTTATTCAGGTAGCTTTTGATTTGATCCAGGTCGTCAGATATTCCTTCAGGGAACATGTCAAGTTCTTCCTTTGACTTCCAGAAAAAATCCCAAATTTTTCCAAGCAGACCAGGCTCCCGGTCATACAATTCCTTGTATTCTTCCAGAAGACGCAGACAGTCGGTTTTGCGCCTGAAGAGTTCGTATTCTCTCCGGGCAGCAGCAAGTCTGCGCAAATATTCAAGAAAAGCCCGAAGTTCATGATTTGCTTTATCTGCTTCTGTCAGGCTTTCGTTCAGCTGATCCAGCAACTCATTTAAGGCTGTGTCTGCTTCAGAGATCCGGTTGGCCGCGTTCTTGATCATTTCGTCTATTTGCCTGCCCCTATCTTCTTTTTCCTGGCGTTCCTGGTCGACTTTGTCGGATTCTTCGTTGGCCTCATCGGCAGATCCTATTGGTGAGGGCGGAGAGATCTTTCCCAGGTCGTCGATGGCATCGGAGATGTCTTTACGCAACTGCTCCAGTTGTGCAAGCAGGTTATCGGCGTTATTCTTGTCTTTCCTGGCTTTCTGCAGTTGTTGTTGCAAGGCAGAGAGTCTCCGACGCAGTTCCCTGAGTTTTTCTGCTTTTTCTTCATGCAGCTTGTCTGAATGGGTCGGTTCTTTTTGCAGCTCATCGATCTGATTCGTTATCTCATCCACCATTTTTTGAAGGGCTTCCACACTTTCACCAGCAGCTGAGGCACGTTGTTTCTGTTGTTCGACCAGGCGCCTGAGTTCAGCGAGGCGGTTCCTTAGTTCGGCTTCTTTTTCCGCTGTTTTGGCCGCATGGTCTGCATATCTCTTATCCAGTTCCCTTAATGCCTCCCTGAAAGCAACACACTCTGTAATAATGTTATTATATCGTTGGCGTTGTCTGTGGTGATCGGATATGTCATAGCATTTTTTCAGTTCATCGAGCATATGATCGATCAGCTGATCAAACACATCAGCGGTGGTTTTATGGTAGGGTGCAGCCGCGACTTTCCCATGTGCTTCCAGCGCAGCAGGGTCAACAAAACCTTTTTCTACGGGCCGCAGATTGAATCCCCAGGCCAGAAGGTTCATGCGTTGTGTGATGGCCTGCTGTTGTCTCATGAAATCCCTCCGCTCCCTTGCTGCATCTCTTCTTTCCCGGCTGCTTGGAGCATAAGCACCGGTTGATTTGTATGCAAACACCTTTCCGGATCCAGGTGCACCATACCTCATACCGTTGTTGTCGCGGGGAACAGACAAGCGTCCTGTACTTCGTGCTCCTGACCCATATGTGTAAAGGATGCCGCATGCATTATCCACAATTTGCATATGCCGGCTATTTCTGTTGAAGTTGTTAGTTGCGTTTTTCAACTCTGTCGCAAGATCATTAAGTTCGCGAAGCTCATCCATGGCTTTGCCGGCATTAAACAACCGGTTTGCATTGTTTTGCAGAACGTCAGGATCGTTTGGTTCACGAATGTTGGCTTTCCAGCCAGCCAGCTTATTAAAAAGATCTCTCAGGCAGTCCTCCATTTCCGCAAACTCTGGTGGAACAGGTACATGTACTTCAGCACATTTTGTGATGCAGCAAAAGTTTGCCAGCATAAAGGCAAACAGATCATCCCAGGCCTTATCCACACCACACAGGTTATCCCTGATCTGATTGAAAAGATCCGTCACCCTGTTCAGTGCATCATCGGTTTCTTTCTGGGCGTTATTTAAATCATCCTGTTTCTCGTTTATATAGTCTTCAAGGTTTTCTATTAACCCATCATAACGTGATTCCACCTGGTCTTTGCGCCTTTCCAGGTCTCTGATCCGTCCGTCGATCTGTCGTTCAAACCGGCGTTGTATGGTGTTTGCCGCACGATTATAACGTTGTTGTTTGGCCGCATATGATCCACCAACAGAAGGGTTTGCGACATAACGCGAATAAAAGTCATTCCTCCAGTTGATATTACAATCGTTCCTTAGGTCGCTTAACTGGTTGAGTTCAGCTTGTATCCCGTTTACCGCCTGGGACCTGAACGCATCCATGTTTTGTTTGAACACGTCTGCATTATCGAGAACACCCCTCAGGGCGTCTGCATCCCAGTGCTTATCCATATAAATATCGAGTGCATCCAGCAGTTGGTCCATCAGGCCTTTTTTGGTATTGCACAAGTCTCCTTTGATGGCGTCTATATCTCCCCATATCTTGTTCATCACTGCAATGGTATCGCAGCATGCGTCAAGCATTGCATCGGTATAGCTGAAATGCTTCAGAGGTGAACTCCCTGTAACTGACAGTTTCGGTGCAGGAATGACGTGTAGTACCGGCAGACTGGGTTTAAAGACCGCCACATAGTCTTCATCACCAAGGTCTGCCAGGGTAAGATCGCCGGGCAGATATCCTTCCATGTGCATGCGAAACACCTGTGCTGTGTAGTTTCCGGGTGTGAGGGGTGGGATATGTGACGGGTATATCAGCATGGGATCTGTGATGTTGGTAAACAGCATATGGGGCATTGGCGCATCCGTCATATCCGGATAAGCATCTTCATCCAGCCTGGTTATATGAAGGGTATAGTAATAACTGGAAAGGGGCAGGCCCTTTTCATATGCCGGGTCGAACCACTGGAACAGGAGTCCTGATTGATTGACTTCTTCGCCATCGGGGGGAGAGACCCATGTTATCATATCACCGTCGACAATATCAGGCCAGTATTGAAAGGTGCCGATTTCGCTATAGCCTGAGTTTTCTCCTACGGGGAAGCCATCAGCCATCAGGGACTGTACCTGCCAGGCGTATGTTTTTCCTTGCTCCAGGGGAGCAGCATCAATGGGATAAAGGTAGTTGTTGGAGAATATGCCGGTTTCTTCCAGCCACGGCAGATTGGATTGTATTGCTTCGTACGGAAACTGACCATCAGATACTTTTACCAGATGCAAGGCATAAAACAACGCAACGGGCGGAGTCGGAGATGGAGGGAGCCAGGAAAAGAATGGTGCCGGCTCGTTTACTATATTGCCGTCTGCAGGATAAACAAGCATCGGTGCTGAAGGATAAAAAACACTATGGGAAACGCAGTGATAACCAACCTCGGCACCCATTTCAACATCCAGCAGTGTCACACAGATCACATATTCGCCTCCCGGCATGCTGTTGGTATGGATAACATATTCTTCCAGCACCGGATCGACATATTCGATCTTTACCGGTTCGTATACGGTATATTCTGGCATGGAGAACCCTGGTGTTAATTCAAAAACAGACGACATAGCGTTAAAGAGGAGGCCTTTGTCCTCTTCTTCCACAGTAATCATCATATAGAGGTAAAGGGAGGAAGTGCCGGTATTGTTGAACGAGATGATCTGTGTAAGGTCTTCTGGGTTCAATGAGCCAGGCGGTGGAAGGATCAGGCTGACCTGGACATTTTGAGCTTCACCCTTGAATGGTGCGGCAGTCAATAAAAGGGCAGCCACCAGGGGTGCAGTTAGTCTGATCAACAGAACAACGCGGAAAATAATCGCATCGATTATATCAGACAAACAATATAAATTGTTTGCTTGCTGTTCAGGCGAAGAAAATGGTTGTTTGTTCATGAATGATATGCTTTTTGTTACCAGGAGTTTACAAACCGGAGTTGCACCACAAACTGATCGTATTCCCTTTCAGGGTTTAAGACATCGCGGTAATATATTGGTTCGGCGAGCAATTGAATGCTGCCATTGCGTCTGAAGCTGTATGAGGCCTCCAGTCTTGCGCTCCAGCGACGCCTGTCTGTGCCCTGTGCAAAATACCGTCCACCTGCCGAAACACTCCACCGGGGAGAAATTGTATAATTGCCACGCAACATCATAAGGAAGCTTGAAGTGGTTGATTTTTCGCTTTCCAGGAGATACACTCCGGCATTGGTTATAAGACGCAAAGGTATTTGCAGGGTAAGGGATTGTTGTACTGATATGTTGTTGCCTCTGTAGAGGCGTTCGCTGCCGGCATGTTTAACGCTGGATTGCTGGTGTGACCACGACACACTGGTTAATGCCTGGAATTGTTCCCATAGTTCATAATTCTTACCTGTTGATACGGTCACCACTTTTGCCTTGTTCAGCGAGGGATAGTCTGTATCTGCCATTTCTTGCCGGTGTGGTGAAAAAGAAACGCTGATCCATGGCATATTGGTTATCCGCCAGGATGCAGTTACGCCCCAAATTGTTGTATGTGTGCTGGCCCTGTTCTGATCCAGCAGGTTGTTGTTCATTATTCGATAATGTGGTTGTATTGTAAGTTTTTTGTTGAACAGAGACTGACTCCCTCGTACCAGTAAATGACGTTGATCCTGACTCATGAGTGGGGTTCCCGGAGAATGAAAGCCGGGGGCGATCAGGCGCCACGAGGCATGCAGGCGAGTATTGGGGAAACGCAATTCAGCATTAATATGATAAGCATAGGAGACAGAAGTGGAAATGCGAACAGGATGAATGCGGTCAACCCAGTCGGGCAATTCGTCAATTCTGATCGTATCACCTGCTGTGTTTGCAGTATGTATCATTCCAGCCAGTTCTGCTGAAAGGCCAAACCGGCGTTTGAAGAGGGCTGTACCCAACTCAATTCCGGGTATCAGCACTTCGCCAGGTTGGCGCGACACCATTGCTGAATCAGATGGGATGAACAATGTGTCCAAATGATGGATCAAGGTGTCGGCTGGCCAAACATAATACCGGCCGGCAGGGTCAATGCTTTCGGGGTCATCCTGTGCGTGCAGGAAAGAAAATGCGACGAAGGTTTTGTCCTGATGACCAAGCCCCATACGTCCGAATAACATTTTTTGCCGGTACTGCTGTTCCAGGTAAACACCCTTCCGTACCGGTTGCTGGCTGTTGCCATATACAAAGGAAGTGTGAAAGGAGCGTGCCCTGAGCGACACGTTGACCCCACTTACCGGCACACCATGAAGGATCAGCCTGGAATACACAGGCCGGCTGCGTCCAAGTTCAAATGTCTCCACACCTTTCAGAAAACGATACCTGCCATCGTTCCTGATGAACCTTCGAAGTTCACGCACATCCAGGCGAACGGATACATGGTTTATTGGTTGTGCCATCTGGTGCTGTTGGGTTGACAAGACAGATGATACGTTCAATGGAACAAGAAAGATGGTGAGCCTGCTGTTTAGTTGCAGGCTAAGGTATTCGGGAGGAACAGCATGTCCGTATGCCTGACGGTTAGAGTAATAAGAGGTGATCGTGCTTGTCCCGTTAAAGGAGAAAGCTGATGAAGCTGTTGCAGTATGATTACCAGGGAAGTCAAAAAAAACAATAATGTATATTAACAAACACTTCCATCTGTTAATGCATCCATGCAGAACAGCACCCATTAATTCTATATAACCAATGGGTTTTTCCATGACATATGTTGTCTTTTCTATATATCCCTACAAGTTACGTCATATATTTCAATTAAACAAATGTTTTATTGCTTGTTGATGATTTATCGGATTATTATTTTTTCCGGCACAACCACCCCTTGATATTCTATTTGCAGCAAATACACCCCGGCGGACAGTTCACCCAGGTTGAACTGCATCCATTGTCTGCCCTGTTCCGTAACATATTGGGTAAATATGCACTGGCCGTACATATTCAATAATCTGATGCCAACCGGTTGATCGGCGTAGTTTGTAAATTCCACATGCAAGCGATCTGTTGCAGGGTTTGGGTAGATATTGAATGCCGGCAAGTGAGGCTGATCAATGCCGGTATCATCGATCTGCATTGTGACGGTTACCGTCTTGTCATGGTCTGTGATCTCCAGTTCGCCTGAGCGGTCCATATAGTTTTCTGCCTCGATGTGATAAGAATAAATTCCGGGCATCAAGCCTTCAAACAGGTAATCGCCCGGGTCGTTCTGTATTTCTCCCAGTGTTGCAATGGCATCGGGAATGCTTTCCTGGTATTGGTTTTCAACAATGAATGTAACGGTGTAGTACACCGGACAGGTTCCCCAAACAGGTCGTAGCAGCTCCCATGCTGATGCACCCGTATCAAAATGTTCAGGTTCTGATGGGATGTTGGTCACGCACCACCCCGACAGATCCTGGTTAAAGGCCGATGCCTGGTTAAACATAGAGCGCATTTCAGTCACGCTGCCCACATCCCACCTGCCAATATCCTGATTAAATGCGGAGGCATCGCGAAACATCGAGCCCATACTTGTCACGTTGCCCACATCCCAGTCCCCGATATCCTGATTAAACGAGGCAGCGCCATAAAACATCCAGGGCATATCCGTCACGCTGCCCACATCCCACGCGCCAATATCCTGGTTAAATGCGGAGGCATCACGAAACAACGAGCCCATACTTGTTACGTTACCCACATCCCACCTGCCAATATCCTGATTAAATGCGGAGGCATCACGAAACATCGTGAACATTAATGTCACGTTGCCCACATCCCACTCCCCGATATCCTGATTAAAAGAAGAGGCCCCTGCAAACATTCCTCCCATTTCAGTCACATTGCCCACATCCCAGTCCCCAATGTTTTGGTTAAAAGAAGAGGCTTCTGAAAACATCACATCCATACTTGTCACACTACTTACATCCCACGCTCCGATATCCTGATTAAAGGAAGAGGCTCCTGCAAACATTCCTCCCATATTGGTCACACTGCCCACATCCCACCTGCCAATATCCTGATTAAATGCGGAGGCATCGCGAAACATCGAGCCCATACTTGTCACGTTGCCCACAACCCAGTCCCCGATATCCTGGTTAAACGAGGCAGCACCGACAAACATCCAGGACATATCCGTCACACTGCTTACATCCCAGTCTCCAATACAATGGTTAAATGAAGATGCGTTACGGAACATCTGTCCCATATTGGTCACCTGACTTACATCCCACTGTCCGATGTCATGGTTAAAAGATGAAGCATTAAAAAACATATTCGACAGATCAGTTACAGATCCCGGCAGCTCTGCAGCTACTTCTGTCAGGTTCTCTGCACCCCAAAATGCACCCGAGAGACTGGTCAGTCCAAGGTTGCCAAAACTGGTCAATTTTATGAGTTTCTCAGCATTATCGTAACCGGGCCAATTGCTGCCAAACCATTGTACTTGTCCGGTTATGCGCACGGTGTACGCGCCCTCTTCGTTGTAGGTATGCTCAATCAGTCCGGGGGAGGCTACATTAGTCTGGTTCCCGTCTCCCCAGGTAACTGTTGCATCCACGGTGCCATACAAGGGCAATGCTATGGTGGTGCCATCTGAAAGCCTGGTGTCGAAGACCAAAATCATAGCCCCTTCGTCCTGTTCAAAGTTTGCTGTCAGGGAAATGTTATAATCAGGCATGGTGACTGTGGTTACTGTTGAATTGTGATCATCCACATAGTCTGTGTCACCGGTCCAGTTCATAAACTGCCATCCCAAAAAAGGTGCAGCGGATATTTCAACTATATCACCAGACCCATAACGACCCCCGCCGCTTACCTCA
>PWKN01000064.1 GCA_003559735.1 Bacteroidales bacterium
CAACAGCGGCCCCGATATTATTGGCCATAACCTGGAAACGGTCAGGAGACTGACAAAAAATGTGCGCAGCAATGCCAGCTATGAGAGAAGTCTGGAAGTACTTGGGTATGTTTCGAAAACCAGCCGGTTAAGGACCAAATCGGGCATCATGCTCGGACTTGGAGAAACCAGGGAAGAAATACTTGAAACAATGGATGACCTGCGGCAGGTTGACTGTAAGGTGATCACCATAGGACAATACCTGCAGCCTTCAGCAGCCAGTCTGCCGGTGCAGCGATATATCCATCCCGCTGATTTTGAGCGTTATGGTCAGATAGCCCTCGAAAAGGGATTCCTGTTTGCCGAGAGCGCCCCACTGGTCAGGTCTTCCTATCATGCAGAAAAGCATGTGAAATAAGTTGTACATGACTGTTAGAGAAATACATCACATCATCATGTCGAACCTCTTTGGTGCATTGATCTTTTTTGCCGCCGGCGGACTATTGGGTATGGCTCCATCGCCTGCACCAGGTGGCGGTGCGCATCGCCTTGGCCATACGACGGATCCGGGGATCATTCCAGGCGCCTGGCAAACTGATGCCTATTTATTCATGTTGGAAGGGAAGAGGGTGGCCCTGGTTGGAAACCATACATCAACCATTGGCGGCATTCACCTTGTCGACACCCTGCTGGCTTCCGGTATAGAACTGATAAAGGTATTCAGTCCGGAACACGGCTTCAGGGGAGAGGCGGCAGCGGGTGAACTGGTGGAAACCGGGAAGGATCCTGAAACAGGAATTCCACTCCATAGCCTGTATGGCAGGTACAGGCGACCAACAGAAAGCCAGCTTGCCGATGTGGATATCCTGCTGTTCGACATCCAGGATGTCGGAGCAAGGTTTTATACCTACATCTCTACCATGACCTATGTGATGGAAGCGGCTGCCCAATATGGCATACCAATGATCATCCTCGACAGACCGAATCCAAACGGGCATTATGTCGACGGACCGGTGCTGGATGCTGACTACTCTTCATTTGTCGGATTGCACCCGGTGCCCGTGGTGCACGGGATGACCGTCGGTGAGTATGCCCGGATGATTAATGGAGAAGGCTGGCTGAACAGCAACAGACAATGTGAATTGCATGTTGTACGGGTACAAAACTACACCCGGCAGTCACACTATGTCCTGCCTGTCCCCCCCTCACCAAACCTGCCAAACATGCATGCTGTCCATCTCTATCCTTCACTTTGTTTCTTTGAGGGAACACAGATCAGTGTCGGTCGGGGGACCAGCAAACCTTTCCAGATTTACGGCCATCCGGACCTGCCACCAGGAACATACAATGATCGCTTTGTGCCTGAACGTGTCAGGGCCGCACCCGATCCGCCACAACTCGGGAAAGTTTGTTACGGCGTGGACTTGTCTGACAAACCGCTCAGCGAATTGAGAACAAAACAACAAATCAATCTTCAATACCTGATTGATGCATATAATAATTATCCGGATAAAGAAAATTTTTTCAACAACTTTTTTGATAACCTGGCAGGGAATGCGCTATTGAGATACCAGATCAAAGCCGGCTATTCGGCACAGGAGATCAGGAACACCTGGCAGGATGAACTGGATGCTTTTAAAAGCATCAGGTCGGGCTATCTTCTTTATCCGGATAATGAATGATTGGATTCCGGCGAGTTAATGAACCCTGAACACAATGATCTGCAGGCAGCATGCACAGGCTGAAAAGCAATACGGTTCGTGATCTGTACCACTGGTTTATCGATGGTCTCAGTGATGCTTTTCATGATAAGGAAAAACAGGGCATTTCCGGCGAAGTGTTTTTCCGCGTTTTTGGTTTTGGCGCTGACCAGAGGATCCTGGAGGCGGAGAAGCTGGTGTCTGAATCCAGGATCGTCCATTTAAAAAAAATACAAAACCGGTTGAACAGGGGAGAGCCCCTTCAGTATATCCTTGGGGTCACTGCATTTTTGGATTACTCCATATATGTGAGACCTGGTGTCCTGATTCCCCGGCACGAAACAGAAGAGTTGGTAGTGCTGGCACTGAAGGGTCTGGAAGAAACAGCCGGCAGGATAAAGAACAAATTGCGGATCCTTGATGTGGGTACCGGAAGCGGTTGTATAGCCATAGCATTGTCGGCCGCTTTTCCTGGAAATGAGATCAGGGCTTGCGACCTGGATGAGGCCATTCTCCAGCTGGCAAAACACAATGCATTGATAAATAATGTGGTGGTCGATTTTTTTGTGTGCGATGTTCTCTCGGGGGACAATAATAATGTCTTGGGCGGTTCACTCGATATGGTCATCAGCAATCCACCCTACGTCAGGGAATCTGAAAAAGCCTCCATGGGGGTCAATGTGTTAAGCCATGAACCCTTCAACGCCCTTTTTGTCCCCGATAATGACCCGTTGCTGTTTTACCGTGCCATAGCTGCACGTTCAATGCAGTGGTTAAGGTGCGGCGGACTGCTTTACTTTGAGATTAATGAAGCACTGGGCATGGAGTGCGCAGAGGTGATCATGAACAGTGGTTTTCATGATGTATGCATCCGGCAGGATATTCACGGGAAAGACCGGTTCATTAGTGCGCGTAAGCCTCCGGAAACGGTGTGACCGCTACATTGGCTCACGGCTTTACGGCATCCTTTATGGCGGCAACGAATTCTTCAATGTCCTTTTCTGTGGTGTTGTAGGCCGTCATCCATCGCACTTCGTTGCGTTGTGCATCCCACGTATAGAAGAAATAGCGTTGACGCAGTTTTTCTATCGCGCCTGGTGGCAGAATGGCAAACACTGCGTTGGTTTCTGTTTTTTGTGTGATTGTCACCCCGGCGATGCGGCTGACCTTTGTGGCGAGCAGATCTGCCATTCTGTTTGCCTGTTGCGCATTTTCCAGCCACAAGTTGCCCGAAAACAGGGCTTCAAACTGGGCACTGACATAGCGCATTTTTGATATGAGCTGCATGGACTGTTTCCGTGTATATTCAAAACCTTCTGCCAGCTCCTGGTTAAAGAATATAACCGCTTCAGCTCCCATGGCGCCATTTTTTGTGCATCCAAACGACAACAGGTCTACTCCAGAAAACATGGTCGTCTCTGCCAGGGACACGTTGAGACTGGCAGCTGCATTGGCGAGGCGTGCCCCGTCCATATGAAGATACATGTCGTGGTCGTTTGCAAAACCGGCAATTTCCCTGATCTCATCCAGCTGGTAAACAGTACCCATCTCGGTGGCTTGTGTGAGAGAGATCACCTTTGGTTGGGAGTGATGCGGAAAGCCCAGGGAGCCAAGTAACGGATAGAGGTCGTCAACCTTTATCTTTCCGTCATCTCCGGGGATCCTGATAAGCTTGCATCCGCACATCTTTTCGGGTGCGCCGCACTCGTCTTTTTCGAGATGTGCCTTGTCAGAACAAATGATCGCATGATACGGACGGGTTATATGCGACAGTCCGGCTACATTGGCACCGGTACCGGTAACCATAAAGTATACACGGATGTCTTTGCCAAATTGTTCTTTCAGCTTCCTCTCAGCAGAAAGGGTATAAATATCGTCGCCATAGCCGATAACATCTCCTGAGTTAACCTCCGTTACGGCACGCAGAACAGCTTCATGCACCGGTGCATTGTTGTCGCTGGCAAAACTTTTTAATGGGGCCTTTCCATGTTGTGCTGTCATTCGTTTGCTTCTTTTAATTATTTTTCATTTCAGATGATGATTCTCTTTTATGGTTCCGGGTAAATCATGGAACCAGGCTCCAACCAACCACATTTCCTGCATGTCTGTAAATGACTGTTTGTCCGTCATTTATCCTTAGATTGTCCCCGGCAGATATTGGCCGCCAATGCTCATTGCCCCGGAATGCAGCCCGTGCAGGTTGGGGTAACTTACGGAACCACATAACGCGGGATATCAGCGGGCAGCCTTGTAAGGAGTTGGTAATTCAACTGTTCACTCATCTCACAAAAGGATGCAATACTGATGCTCATCCGGTTTTGCCTGCCTATCATTACCACCTCGTCACCCCTTTCAACATTTGGAATGTCGGTTACATTCACGGTCATGGTGTTCATGGTCACCGTCCCGATGACCGGAACCCTCCTTCCCCTTATCAACACCCTGCCTGTATTGCTGAGCGCCCTGCTGAAACCGTTTGCATACCCGACAGGGATGATTGCGATCCTGATCTTCTTGTTGGCAAGGAATGAACTGCCGTAGCCTACAAAACTTCCTGCCTCCACATTCTTTACAACCATTACCCGTGATTTCCAGGAAAGCATCCGTCTTAAAGGATTGGCGTCGCTGCTGTCTTTCCGGAACCGGAACATGTGGGTTTCCGGACTTGGCCAGAAGCCATACTGGGCAATTCCGAACCGTACCAGGTTCATGATGGTGTTGGGGTAGGTGAGTGCTGCAGCAGAACAGGCGGTATGGCAGAATTCAGGACGCAGGTCATGCCGTAAAAAATAGCGGTTAAACTGGCGGAACTTGGTGATCTGGTTTTTTATGCGCAGATAATTCGCTATGCTTTCAGCTCCCGCATAATGGGTACATAGCCCTTGAAAAACATAATGATCGTGATATTGTTTCAACAGGGCTACCAATGTGTCTATGCTGCCGTACTCAAACCCCGTCCTGTTAAATCCCGTTTCCACCTCGATGTGGATGCGGGCCCTTTTCCGGAGTATTTTTGCAGTTTCAACAGCTTTTCTTAACCGCTCCATGTCAAACACGAAAAACGCAATGTCGTTCTCAATGGCCCATTCAATTTGCTCATCATCCAGAAATCCCATGATCATAAGCTGACTTCGGGGTGATAATATTTCCAAAGCTTTGTATGCCTCACAGGCAGAAAAAACGGAAAAATGATGTATGCCCGACTCTTCTGCCAACGGGATGATGTTCTCAACACCATGGCCATAAGCATTACCCTTAATCACCGATGAAAAGACAACATCCCTGCCGATGATCTTTTTCAGATAACGAAGGTTGTTCCTGTAAGCCTTCCGGCTAATTTCAATATAAGACGTTTGAAGCATTTATGTTATGTTTAC
>PWKN01000011.1 GCA_003559735.1 Bacteroidales bacterium
ACCCCAGATTGCTCACCTGGTGTCTGAATCACAAGAAAACTTTTCTGATTGTGCCGGTATTCCTGCTACTGCTCGGTTTGAATATATGGATGGGTTTTGGAAATATATTCGGTTTTGCGGCCAGAGGTTTTGATGCAATAGGTGTAAACATCCGCACTACATCTGTATGGAGCGACCTGCATCATGCATTTCCGGGTCTTGGAAGGGAGTTTATGCCGGCCCTGGACGAAGGGAGTTTTCTGCTGATGCCCACCACCATGCCCCATACCGGTATTGAGTATAACCTGAAAGTCCTGCAGGAGCTGGATCGCCGTGTTGATGCCATCCCTGAGGTGGAAATGGTGGTTGGGAAAGCCGGACGTGCCGAAAGCCCGCTGGACCCAGCTCCCATGACCATGTTTGAAAACGTCATCATCTACAAAAGCGAATACAAGACCGATATGGACGGGCGCAAGATCCGGTTTAAGGTAGACACCGACGGGGAGTTTGTTCGTGATGAGGATGGTGATCTTATTCCCCACCGCCGCGGCCGCTATTATCGACAGTGGCGCGACCATATTGAAAGTCCCGATGATATCTGGAATGAGATAACCCGTGTGAGCAGATTCCCCGGGCTCACATCGGCTCCCAAGCTGCAACCCATCGAAACCCGCCTGGTGATGTTGCAAACCGGTATGCGGGCACCCATGGGGCTGAAGGTGTTTGGCCCCGACCTGCAAACCATTGAATATTTTGCCATGCAGATGGAAGGGGTACTACAGGAGGTTCCTTTCATTCGCAGCTCAACCGTATTTGCCGACAGGGTGGTGGGCAAACCATATCTTGAGATCCGACCCGACCGGCAATCCCTGGCACGTCACGGCATAACCATTGAGGAGTTCCAGATGGCAGTAGAAGTAGCCATTGGAGGTATGCCCATGAGCACCACCGTGGAAGGGCGTGAGCGCTACAATATCCGGGCTCGCTATGCGCGGGAGTTCAGGGATAACCCCGATGTCATTGGCGATATATGGATAAAGTCCCCTGCCGGATACCAGATACCCCTTGCAGAAGTGTCTACCGTGGAATTCCGTAAAGGCCCGGGCATGATTCGGGGCGAAGATACCTTCCTGGTGGCCTACATCACCTTCGATAAGGAACCCGGCCATGCCGACCTGTCGGTGATACAACAAGCTACCGATATGATTGACGACAAAATTGCCAATGGCGAACTTCGTGTACCACAGGGTGTAAACTTCTATTTCTCGGGCAACTACGAAAACCAGATGAGGGCCGAACGCCGGCTCATGCTGGTTATACCATTGTCCATGATAGTGATATTCCTGATCCTGTATTTCCAGTTCCGGTCGGTAGCTACTTCGCTGATGATATTTTCGGCCATTGCCCTGGCGTTTTCGGGTGGCTTTCTGATGCTATGGCTGTATGGCCAGGATTGGTTTCTGAACTTCAATGCTTTTGGAGTGAATATGCGCGATTTATTTCAAATGGATGTGGTAAACCTTAGTGTGGCCGTTTGGGTGGGATTTATTGCACTGTTCGGTATTGCCACCGACGACGGAGTGCTCATTGCCACTTACCTGAAAAACAGTTTTGCAAAACACAAGCCTGTAAGTCGTGAAGAGCTGCATCAGGCTGTGATGGAGGCAGGACAGAAACGTGTGCGACCCGCCTTGATGACTACAGCCACCACATTGCTGGCATTGTTGCCAATTCTCACATCATCGGGCCGTGGAGCAGATATTATGATACCAATGGCGATACCTGCATTTGGGGGAATGACCATAGCGTTGATCACTCTGTTCCTGGTGCCGGTGCTGTTTACGGCCTGGAATGAGTTTTTGATAAGAAACGGGAATAATGAAGAGAAAAGCGAAAATTATTAAACGTAAAGGTCACTAAAAACTTCTTTGAGTCCTTTTCGCATCCATTGCGTTTCAAAAAAAAATATTATGAGACCATACATCATCTTAACAAAACTTGCACTTCTACTGACTATTATTATCATGGCCAGCAAGACCAGTATTTCCCAAATTTACCCTGAGCCCTACCTGCAGCAGGCCCTGGAAAACAATCCTGGCCTGCAGGCACAGCAAAAAACCCGTGAAGCCGCTCAGCAACAGGTGGACATTTCCGGTGCCCTGCCCGATCCCACGTTGACCGCAGGGTTTTTCACCCCACCTATGGAACGTTTCATGGGAAATCAGTGGTTCGATGTTGGTGTGATGCAGATGTTTCCCTGGTTTGGCACCCTGGGGAAACAACGCAGCGTTGCTGGGAAAATGGCCGATAGCGAGTATCAACAATTCCGCGACGAGCGCAACCGCCTGTTTATGGATATGACCCGATTGTGGCTGGAGATCTGCCGCAAAGAACAGGAGCTGATAATAATTGATCACTACAAGGAGATTCTCAAAGCCCGTGAAGACATTATCTATACCCGCTACGAAGCCGGGCAACAGCGCTCAGGGTTGGCACTGGATATTTACCGGTTGGAAATACAACTGGCTGAATTGAAAAACCGAAGTGAAAAAATCCATGATGAGCTTATCGCCCTGAAAGAGAGCTTTAACATCATGGCTGGCCGTGAAATGCAGGCATCCATCAGCACACCCGATAGTTTACCATCCATTTCCGGTTTGGAGCATGAAATAAAGCCTGATGCAGAAACCTTTGCATCCAATCCCCGCTTACTGAAAGGAATGCTGGAAACAGAAGCCGCTGAAGCCATGCAGGAAGTCAGCCGGCTGAAAACACGACCAATGCTGGGAGTGGGCTTGCAGTATTCGTATTTTGCCCCCGGAGAGGCTGCCATGGGACAAATGGATGGCGGCCATATGATCATGCCCATGGTATCACTGAGCCTGCCAATCTTCAGGGGGAAAAACCAGGCCACGCGGCAGCAGGGGGTGTTAATGGCCGATGCAGCCCAATTCAGGGAGCAGAATGTGCTGAACACCCTGCAAACACAATGGACACAATTACAGGCAAAAATCAGCAACCTGCAGCGTGACGAGAATTTTTATAACCATCAACTCGATATCACCCAAAAAACATGGGACCTCATTCTTAATGCCTATGCTTCAGGAGATGAAGGCTTTGACGAACTGTTGCGCATCCAGAACCAGTTACTGAGTCTCGAATGGCGGATGCTCGAAAACCAGATCAACCAGCACCTGACAAAGGCAGAAATGGACTTGCTGATTGCACGCAGTGTTTTTGAATAAGATTGCAGATCACTTGACCTGACAGATTATTATGTAACAAAATTCGAGGCCGCTGGCCCAATAAAAACATTATCATGAAAAAGCAAAAAGTAAATTCATACATAATTTATTTCATCCTTATCCTGGCAGGACTTTTACTGGGTTGGCTTCTCTTTGGCAGAAGCAGCGATGACCATCACCATAATGATGACCACGAGCATGCCGAACACAATGGAGCTGTTGAATACACCTGCTCCATGCACCCACAGGTAAGGCAGGATGAACCGGGTGATTGCCCCATCTGCGGCATGGATCTGATTCCCGCATCCGACGAAGATGACCATCAGGAGGATGACCCTTTCCTGTTCACCATGCGCGAAGCCCACAGCACCTGGGCCAATGTGCGCACACAAAGGGTGGAAGCCAAACACGCAGGTACCACCGTCCGGCTCACCGGCAAGGTAGTGGTCAACGAACGTGAAGAGCGGACAATTACTGCCCATTTCCCGGGCCGTATTGAGCGATTGTATGCAGACTACACCGGCAGGTTTATCAGCCAGGGAGAAAGACTGGCCACCCTGTATTCTTCTGAATTGATGCAGGCCCAGCAGGAACTTATCCAGGCTGCGGCCCGCAAAGAGAACCAGCCACGCACGTATACCGCTGCACGGGAGAGATTAAAACTTTTCAATCTGACCGAAGCACAAATTAACAGTATAGAAGAAAACGGACAGGCATCAGCCACCACCGACATCTATGCCACCCGTTCCGGCTACCTTACCCAACGGGCTGTATCTGAAGGCGATTATGTCAATACCGGCCAAACCTTCTTCGCCATTGCCGGCTTGGCCACCGTATGGGTGGGACTGGATGCCTATGAGAATCAAATTGGACAGATCCGTGCCGGAAACCAGGCAAAGGTTGCGCTACCTGCACGTCCCGGCACCGAGCTCACAGGCCAGGTAGAATTTGTGGATCCCTTTGTAAATCCCCAGACCCGCACAACAAGGGTAAGGCTTACAGTATCCAATCCCAACAACCTGCTCAAGCCAGGCATGCTGGTCAATGCTACCCTGACCAGCGAAGAACAACACCAGGTAGTGGTGCCTGAAACTGCCATTCTGTGGACGGGAAAACGTTCGGTGGTATATGTAAAAAAATCGCAGGATAACGGATTCACCTTTGAGTTTAGGGAGATTGAAACCGGTCCCCGAACTGCAGATGGATACCTGGTACTTTATGGCCTGTCGGAAGGAGAAGAAATAGCCGTTAGCGGGGTATTTGCCATTGATGCGGCAGCGCAGCTGCGTGGCCACTACAGTATGATGGCCCCTCCCGAAAGGGCAGCCATCCCCGAACCTTTCAAAAGCAACCTGGAAAAACTTTTCCATATCTATTTCGATCTGAAAAATGCCCTTGCCGACGACGCACCGGATCAGGCCAGAGAGCATGGACGAAAATTGAAAGAACAACTGTCTGATGTTGGCAAGCACTCCCTGGATGGTGAGCACCACATGTTCTGGATGGACCAGTATGTAGACATTGAAAAAAGTATTGAAAAGCTTATTGTTTCGCTGGACAAAGAAGAGATGCGTGTCCATTTCGAACCCCTTTCAGAAGCCTTTATCGAAACGGCCCGCACCCTGGGTGCCATTGGTCAAACCTGGTATGTGACCTTTTGTCCGATGTATGATGATGACCGTGGAGCCTACTGGTTGAGTGAGTTTGAAGATATCAAAAACCCTTACTTCGGGGACATGATGCTGCGCTGTGGTGAAGTGCGTGAGGTTTTACGCGAAGGGACAGGATCAGTAATAAAGG
>PWKN01000183.1 GCA_003559735.1 Bacteroidales bacterium
ACACCCTGACACGTTCGTTGCTTTCGCAAAAGCTGTCTAAGTTGACCGATGCTGCCCATGCACTGTAAATGCCCGGTTCTGTGCCTGCCGGCTGTTCTGCCCGTTCATCCCCATCGTGCGTTTGATACCACACAACAGAATATCCTTCTTCAACACTTGCACCCGCTGTATGCTCTTCCCCGTCATAGCAAACTTCCATATTGCCGGCCACCGGGAGAGGCGGCAACGCGAATATTTCGAGGGTTGCCCTGATGCGCTCATTGCTAACACATCCTGTTTCATTATCAACGGAAGCAACCCAGGCTGTATATTGTCCGGGTTCGATTGCCGATGGAGGATCAATGGTTTCCTGCCCATCTTCGGTCTTATACCAAAGAATGGAATATCCTGGTTCTATGCTGGCTGATAACGTATGTTCTTTCCCATTGAAGCAAACGGATATGTCATTTACAACCGGAGGAGGCGGGTCGTCATAAATCTCAAGGGTTACCAGGAGGCGTTCTGAACTTTCGCAGAATGTTTCGTTGTCGATGGAAGCAACCCAGGCAGTATAGATTCCTGGATAAATGGCTGTGGGTGGTTCACTGATTGCATCCCCATCTTCTGTTTCATACCATACCAGCGAATAGCCCTCATCAACAACAGCTGTTGCGGTATGTTCACTGCCGTCATAACAAACACTGACATCCTGCACGATTGGTTGCGGAGGTACTTCATAAATTGTTAATGACACCACGGTACGTTCTGAGCTTTCACAACCTGTTTCCTTGTTGTTAGCAGCTGCCCAGGCAGTGTAAATGCCAGGAACTGTTCCCGTGGGAGGACCGGTTTCCTCATAACCTGTTTCTGAAGTGTAATATATGATGTCACTGTTATCGGATGAAACTGCATGGGCAGTATGTTCGTTGCCGTCATAACATACCGTTGGGTTTTCTGCCAGTGGGGGCTCCGGTTGATCAAAAATAATGACATCTCCTTTTTGAGGGATTGCTTCGCATTCGTACTCATCGTTAAACTGCATCACTGTCAGCCTGTATTTGCCCGCAGGATAATCCCAATGGATAAGGATGGTGTCGGCATTGGAATGGAGCACCTCAATGGTTTCATCAGGCAAGGAAATCACCCATTCATAGGTAGATCCATTTTCGCCAAACACACGATAATGATATTCAGAGCCGGAGCAGACGCTGTCTATAACAGCTATCTCCCCTCCGGCCAGCTTACTTGTGGTCAGCAGCAAAATGATCCATCCTATGAAGGCGTAGCATTTCATTTTACTTCACTTAATGGGTTATACCGCTCAATGGGCGATGTTACCGGCACTGGAAGCACTTCAAGCGACACTTGTCCGGTAGGTTCGTTGTTGGTTACACCGTTTGCATCGGTTACAGAGGTGATTGTGTAAAGGTATGTTCCGGCCTTTTCATGAATCACTTCAATTGTATGCGGACTGTTTGTTATTTCGGCGGTTTCAGTATGAATAATGTCTTCTGATTCGATCGTATACTCAATGGCCCATGGTCCCACACCTGCCAATTCAATGGTTAGTTCAGCGGGATCTCCTGCACAAACAGGCAATGGATCAAGGAAATATGCAACAGGGATGCTTTCTTTTACGGTGATCTTTCCTGCCTTCAGATTGTTGGAGCATTCATCTGCTGCAGTCACTGTGAAAAAATAGGTTCCGGGCGACAGCCACATTACTTCTACACTGGCACCTGTGTTTATCCCGTCGATAAAGTAAGCATCGCTTGTCTGACAATTACCTGGTTCAGTAGCCAGGTTCAAACCATCCACCTCATGGTACAGTTCCCATGTGTAAGTGTGTCCGTCTTTTGCTTCAACTGCCAGCGTGGAGGTTTGTCCTGCGAACACAACAATCCCTTCCTGGGCCATGGCGGGTAACATGGTCAGCAATAATGACAGGAAGACTGTCATCTTTAGGATGTTATGTTGCAAGCTTATTGTCAATTATATCTGTTGTGTTAATGAGTCATTGGTTAATAATTAAAACTGGTTTGGTTGCTGGTGATTTTTTCACATACAGGCATACCCCACCCGCGCTGCTGATTGGCGGCTGTGAAATTTTGTGGTGATCTGCAGGTTTGGTTAAGCCCGCCCGGTTTCCTGTTTTCTTCTCCGGTGCGGGTAGAAAATATCCAGTCTCTCGACTGGCAACAGATGGAAGTCCAGGGTGGGAACCTGGGAGTGGCATATGAAATATTAAGACTACGGCACAACCAAATGGTTCCGTAAATGTTTCCCGGAATGGGGTTCCGGACCCCCGTGTCTGCGGTGTCCAAACTGTCTCGCGGCCTGTTGTCTGATGTGCATTCGACACATCGTCGCCATACTGGTTGGGTGGAGTACGTGCAGATGGGCAGTCCGGCATTCCAGGTTTCGAAAAGCCTGTCCAGCCTGTCAGTAATGGTATTTTCCGTAACCCCCTCCAGACAATACCCTTTTATGGGTGTTGGTCCGCGACAGTATGTATGGTCTTTTTTGTATTTTATCATTATAGATACATAGGTAAATATGATTGGTTATTATGGTCTTGTCTGTATTGTTCAGACAAGATGATCAGAAGATTTCCAGAATCAGGAATCCTTAACCCCGGACAAATGAATACCATTCATCTGAAGGGTTATCATTGCCGGGCATAAAAAAATTGATGTTCGCTATGCCAACAGCTTAGGGTTGTACCTGCTCTTCAAATTCCAGTGGATCAACCGGAGTAACAGTGGGCCTGGGTTGCAGTCTGTGTGTTGCATGGTCTGGTCCGTTGGCAGCCAGCAGATCTGCATTGATGTCAATTTCTTCAGTACAGTCCAGGTGACTGACATTGGGTTGATCAGCAGAGTTCACTCCTGCAACTGCCAGGGTAATAGGGGTATCACCCAGCCCTTCAAAGTCGTTGTGACTCACAACCACCCAAACATATATGGAAACACCCAGCGAGGTGTCTTCCACATCGGTCGACACGGGGGCACCTTCAATTACGCCATCCGAATCGAGTGTTCCAATGGACGCACCACTATCGAAATCGTTGGTCACACTCCAGAAAATCTCCGCTTCCTGGTTTGCCTGCAGTCCTTCTATGCGAAATTCCGGGGTGTATGAACCGGTAAAGTTTGCGGCGATAACCTCAAAAGCCATGACGTTTTCTCCGAAATCATATTCCATCATATCAGTACCCAAATTATATGTGGCACCCCTCACTTCATCAAAGCACGAACTCGCTTCGACATCATATTCTCCGTCAAGATTCATAATATTCACAAGGAATGCATTCATCGGATTGATCCGGTATACCTTCAGGTTGTTTGAACACTCTGGTGAGGCATATTCCAATACCACAAACAATGGATTGGTTTCATCAACTGCAGCGAGACCATCAGTTGTCCACGTAATGGTGGTACCTATCGGGTTATTTGCCGGATCAATTGTTTCCATATAATTACTACCGGAGGCAACAGTTCCTCCACCTGCAGCTTCTTCGTCAGCAACCCTTACATAGTCTTCCATAAATGTTTCTGAAAAGGTAGCATACCAGTACGCTGCTCCCCCGTCTGGGCTGGCATTGGCTTCATATACATATGGTACACCTGCAATGGGGTTGAGCGCGTCGGTTTCACATTCTTCCAATAGTCTTGGGGCAGAATTTTGCGTTGCTTGTCCCCAAGTAAATGATATTCCTGTAAGGAAGATCAGGATTGTAATTAAAATTTGCTTTTTCATTTCTTGTAATTTTTTGTTAAATACATAAATTTGATTCTCAACACACAATAGTGTATGCCAGGAAAGAGAGTTTTCTTGTCAACACCATCCGTTTATCAGGATCTTCATCCCTGTGTTGACGGGACGAAGACCGGTTGATCGGAATCCCTTGAAAGGTCCGCAGAAGGATACAAATCCCCTAAAAAGCTTCACTTGCTACACTTGGTTGAAAAAGTCGGGGATACACATTGTTTGATCAGTTGTTCAATACATCATAGGCATTTTGTTTTGTGTATGGTTTTATTTGTGACAAATGATTTTTATCGTTATTCCTGGATGAGCTTAATCACATGAGGCCTTGGCAGCACATTTATTTCTTCCACAACAGGTCCGGATATATTTCCATTGCAATCAACCAATTGGTAGGTGATGGTATGAAAGACCGCTGTATTATTTGGGGCGCCCCATAACAGTATTTCCTGTGGATCGCCTGTATTGTCCGGATCATATTCAGAGGGCTGTCCTGTTCCGCTTATGGGTGGTTGCCCGGTAACAGGGTCAAATTCAATTTCCCAGTGAATGGTCATTTCATCAGGATCGCAGCAGTTGTCTTCCATTTCACTGATATCTAGTTCTGTATTGCCTGCTTCGATTATGTACCAATCCGGACGACCGGGATGAACATCAGCATCTGGTTCAGGCATCATGTTGTAAGTGGCATTGATGATCTCCAAAACGCAAAACTCAAAGGGTCCATGAGTCTTGAAGGTGGGTTGCTGGTCATCTGTCACCTCAATGGTTTGGGTGCAGGTATGCGCTCCCGATTCATTCCGTGCCGTCCAGGTGATGGTGGTTATTCCCTGGTTAAACAAATAGGGATTGGGTGTAATGGGAATGCCCGTACCGGTGTCTTCTGTTGCTCCGGTCATTTCCCACGCCCACTCAACCGGCTCGGTTCCGGAGCGTAGTTCCGGGGTTAATACGCCGGTATCAAGCATGGCGGTGCACAGATCAGGGTCAGTGGATATAGTCATATCATCGGGACACCCGATTACCGGCCTGGCATTGATGGTCACGGTAAATGCACAGGTACCAGTGTTTCCGGAGGGATCGGTGGCGGTATAACTGATGGTGGTTAACCCAGCATAAAAGTCATGCATTTCGAGCAAATTGATCCCATTGGGTGATGAGTTCGCGGTTGTGGTGCCCGTCATGCCCCATGTTAATGATTCTACTTCGCAGTTGTCACTGTAGCCTGGGAGATCCAGCTCAACATCAGATGCAAAATCTTCGTTCCAGTCGGCATCTCTTACAAGATCCGGGGGACAAGAGATGGTTGGGTTTTGGTTATCTATTACGGTAATAATTTGAGTACAGGTGGTCACACCATCAAAAACACCGGTTACTGTCCAGGTAATGGTGGTGGTGCCTGCAGGATAGGTCCCACTGGCATTGTCGGGTGAATTGCCTTCGTTTGCAAAAGGTGAGTTGTGGGTCATGGTATAGGGACAGGGGTCGATAACATCAGGCGGATTTACCTCCACTGTTGCTTCGCACTGAAATTCACCGGTATAATGGATTTGATCCGGCGGACATTGTACAATGGGAGGTTCAGCTGCATATACAGTAACTGAATGAGCATAATTTGCCTGATTTCCACAGCTGTCTGTTGCGGTCCATGTAACCGTTGTGGTTCCCGGAAGAAACGCAGCCGGAGCGTCGCTGGTGATCAGGAGACTGGCATCATCATCGCAATAGTCACTAAAAAATGGGGGTGTCAGCCCTGCATCTTCAAAATCAACCGCACAGGTTTCCGGATCCGGTCCAATAACAATGTCGCCGGGTGGATCCGGACCTGTTATTGGTGGTATGGTGTCGATAATGGTGATGGTGGATGTGGCAGAACCAATATTGCCGCACTCATCTTCGGCATAAAAGGTGACTATGATCACATTGTTGCAAAATTGTTCAATACCTGTGTAATCATTTGATTCAATGAGGTCATCTTCTTCTGTATGGTCATCTTCTGCCGATGCCCTATTAAGCCAGTCAATGATTAGCTGCTGATTGTTTTCGTTGGGGTCATTGCATTGAAGCACGAGGGGATCAGGTGCGGTAACTACTGGTGGGGTATTGTTGGGCGCCACAAAGAAATCGTAAATGAATTCGCTGCAAAGGATGCCTGCATCTTCGTGTACAACTCTAAGGGAGTACTCGCCAGCAGATGGGGGAATAAAGGCAGGTTCAGTCGACACTGGTGGCCCCGGGTTATCATAATCATAATGGCCATCGCGCCATTCATAGAAATAGTCTCCGCTGGGATATACAGAGGGTATCAGCTCGGGCACTTCATCTTCGCAGAATGCACCCGGGTCAACATTGAATTCCACTTCAATTTCGTCCAACACGTAGATGACTACCGTTGCACAGCCATGGTTTTCTTCACCGGTACAGGGGGTCTCACCAAGGTCGCCGCAAACTTCGTAATGAATTTCGCGTGGTGCATTTTCATCGGGATAAAACACCGGATCCAGGCAATCCGTGCAAGACAAATAATGATTGTATTCGCCTCGCTCTCCAGGGTATATGCTGACCCATTCTGGTTCATTCATATTGTCTTCAACAATTATTTCGGTATTACAACTCACCCTTGTTGATATTTCACGTTCCACGACTGCCCCTGGAATTGACTTGAAGGTAAAGTCATTACTGTCGCCACCTGGTTTGCAATAGGTGAATAAATAAAAGCTGCCGCTTGGAATACATATGATATGGCCATCAACAAGAGGAGAATCTTCACAGTCTACATTCCAGTCCATTGGATTTGGAGTAGCTCCGTCCACTGAAATTTCAACACCAACAGCGTTGTCATCAATCCTGACATTGAAAGAGGCACACCTCCTTGGTCTTGTTGCATCGCAGCACAGATCATGACGTTCAACATTCTCAATGGTCATGCTGCCTGTAGGTTGCCCGATCATGTCTACTGTATGGAATGATTCATCACCATCACACGGACTACATCCACAATCATCCTCAACGATAATTCGCTGAACGATATCGGTATAGTTGCCGCAAATGCCGGTTACCCTGTACACGTGGTCGAGGCTGTCGGGACAATAGCCTGGCTGAATATCGAGTCCGTAGGCAATTTCGGCGAGAAACTCAATGGTGACAGGGCCACAATTGTCTGTTGCGACAATTTGTGTAGGATCGGGTTCGGGTATATCTTGCGGACAAGGCACTGAATGAGTTACGAGTTCCTCTACCGTTGGTGGGGTATTGTCCCTGACCCGAATGATCTGTCTGCGTGTACGCGTGTTGCCGTTGCAGTCAACAGCGGTCCAGTCTCTGTAGATGTTGTATTCCGGCGGACATGGTCTGTCGGCAATGCTGTCGGTATAGCTAATGTCTGCCGGACCACCACAAGCATCGTGTCCGGTTGCTTCACCCGTTATCGAAAGATCAGCAGGGTCCTGGTCGCATTCGATTGTAATATCCGGGGGCCGGTTAAGGATGGGGTCTCTGATATTGGCAACGGTAATGATCTGTTCATGTGTGCTTGTATTTCCTGCCTCATCTGTAATGGTCCATGATCTGGTAATGACAAAGGTGCCCGGGCATGGGCCCGGCAGGGTTTCGTCCTCAAAGCTTATATCAATATCACCGGGGGCAGTACAGTTGTCAGATACATTGCTGCTTGCAATAGTTCCTGTTATTGAGGGGTCGGCATTGTAATTACACGATTGGTCAACATAAATTGTTACATCCTGCAGTGGTGGGTTGCTTAAAAAAACAGGAGGTTCGTTGTCTGTTACAGTCACCGTGAAGGTGCAGCTGTCTGTATTTCCGCTGGCATCGGTGGCTGTCCATATAACGATGGTTTCACCTGGATTGAATGATACGCCGTGAAGGGAAGCACCTGTGCCAATGGTGGCGCCTGTTAGTTCGTAGGTAACCGATGCCACTTCGCAGTTATCGGTGGCCGTGGCGTCCCACCCGATACCAATGTGCGTGTAGGTGCATTCGCCTGTACCGGTATTTTTAACCTGGTCTTCGACACATGTTGCCTCAGGATCTGCGGTATCTTCCAACACCCCGACTTCCAGCTCATCTTCGAGCGTGACAAAAATATCGATATTATCTGCATCCCTGATCTGTACATCATACGTGCCTGGTCCGAGGTTTTCGAAGATCCCGCTGTCCTGCCAGGTGTCGCCTCCGTCAATGCTGTATTGGTAGTTTCCTGAGCCACCCTGGGGGTCAGTGATGATGATGCTGCCGTCATTTCCGCCAAAACAGGACACATCTTCCGAAATTACTGTTGCGGACAGTGATGTATCACCATTTTCATCAGCCAACACTTCAAATAGCTGTGGGTAACCAGTGAATTCAATATTACCGGGATATACACTGCTGATAATGGATCCACCGGTATGGCCTGATCCGGTCGTCTTCAACCCCATTGCAAATGGAGCACTCCCTGGCAACAAGACAAGTAATGAAAGATAAAAAAGGCGATAATGATCTTTATAATATGAAATATTTTGGAACCAACCCATAAAACAAGAATAAAACAAACATATTTACATTATCCATATCAAAAGGAATAATATATTACGCAAATATTACATAAAAGTATAAAATATTTTGTTTATAACAATTGATATTACAGGACTTTGTAAAAAAATTAAACTTATGTTTGATACAGGTGGTTTTGTTTGTTTTGAAGAATGTAATATTCATTTGTTTTTACTATGCACCCGAAGAAGATTCGGTTATTGCATTCAGCTTATCCGGATTTATTTTAAATTGTAAATAACAAGATATGCTGATATACCAGGAGCGGTTCAGGAACGGACAGGGAAGTATGTGCAGGTGATGATGCTCAGCCTTTTTGTTTGTAAAGGTTCCACCAGGGTATACGGGGATTGTCATGGTGCTCCCGGTGGTATCCGAAGAAGTAACAGCTGAGCATGGCCCAGGGATGGTGCTTGTGTTGTGTACGCGCGCGGTGTGGACCCATCTGTTTGGTGTGCGGAAGACGGTGTACCCAGTAAATACCTACGGTGAACAACTGGAGCGTACCCAGCACTGCAGGAATGGCCCAGTATGTCAGGGCACTGACCTCGGTAACACCCGGTATGCGTATCAAAACATTAAAGAAAACAGCCATGACAACCAGCTGGATCAGCGTTACATAACGCCAAAAGAATATGCCCAGCCACCTGAAGTAATTTTGTGACCGCACATAAAAATCGGGATCCTGCTCTGTGGCAGAATGGATGTGATGTAGTTTGTGGTTTTTAAGCAGGCGTTTGTAATACATACCGGCAAACAAGAATGATGCCAGGTAGCCAATGAAGGTATTTACCTGTTTTTTTGATGAAATGTTGCCATGCATAGCGTCATGAGCCGTAATAAACAGGCCGGTAAACAGATAGGCCTGAAAAAGAATGTGCAGGTACATCCATGGGTTTGTCAGCGACACCTGAACATGCAGCAGTGTATATGCCAAATGCACACCCCACAGCAGTATGATCAATAATGCAACAAAAATTCCCATGGTGGCCGGCTGGTTGGTTCGTGTCTTGATGTGTACAGGTATGCCTGCCCCACAAATGTACATAAAATTTTTTATGCGAAAATTCACACAGACGCATGAAAAAATTTTATGGGAAAGCGAAGCGGTTCCTCCAGTACACCAGAATTTTGTAATTTTTTATACAAAATGCTGGTGGGTTTTTTACAGGAGAAATGTACATAAAATTTTTTATGCGAAAATTCACACAGACGCATAAAAAAAATCATGTACAAACAAATGCACAGTGAAATGTGTTTATGAGGCATGGAAAAATACTATTATCTTTTTTTGTTGCTTGTCAGCACTGTCATACCGCTGATACGAAGTTTCGAGCAGCGGGTCAGGTTCCGGGAAAAATGGCCGGCGCTTTTTGCAGGCATTTTGGTGATGATGGGCATATTCATTCCGTGGGACATCCTCTTTGCCCATCACGGTATATGGTCGTTCAACCACCTTTATGTTATCGGACTTTACCTGTTCGGGTTGCCCGTTGAGGAGTGGTTGTTCTTCATTGTGATCCCATACTGTATTGTCTTTACCTATGAGGTGTTCCGGTATTTTCTTCCCAGGTTGCAATTTCGGCAGACAGCATTGATCGTAAGTCTTGTTGCAGGCATTGCGCTGATCGTGATGGCGATCCTGAATAGTCACCGTTTGTATACCTTCATTGTCACGTTGCTTACCGGCACATTGTTGCTGATGCAACCTTTTTTCTCGTCACACAAAAAATGGTTGTCGCATTTCTTTCTTACCTATGTGGTAATGCTTATCCCATTTCTGGTGGTCAATGGCGCATTAACCGGAATGTTTACAGAGATGCCGGTGGTTAGCTATGATGATGTTCACAACCTTGGCATCCGGATATTCACCATCCCTGTTGAGGATGCAGTGTATTTGCTGGGGATGATGTTTGTTGTTCAGATGGTGTACGAGCGAAGAATTGCCAGAAGGGGTGTGTAGCAAACCGGAAAGGCTTATGCCGTTTGTTGTTAGTGAAACAGTGGCATAAGCCCTTGTGCTTAACCTGTAACAGCATATTCTTAGAGCGGCAAGGTGCCAGCAATAAGGAATGTGGCGGCAAAAGCCACGATGGCATAAAGTTCGGGGAACACGGCCAGGATGAGCGTATTTCCGAATACATTATGACCAGATCCGATGGCAGCGATGCCGTTGGCACATACCTGTCCCTGGCGAATCCCTGACAGGAGTCCGACGAAACCAAGTGCCAGTCCGGCACCAAAAATGGCAGCCGCGGTAGCCCACGTCATTCCGGCGGTAAGATAGCCTGACAAAATAAAGTATCCCATAAAGCCATACAGTCCCTGGGTTCCAGGAAGTGCGCTCAGTACCATGTAGTTACCAAATGCCTCATCATTTTTCTTAAGGGCCCCTATGGAGGCGTTACCGCCCATTGATACGCCGAATGCACTGCCAATACCTGCCAGTCCGATCATCAGTCCAATCCCTATGTACGCTAAAATAATTGGTTCCATAATGTGATAGTTCTTTAAAGTGAAACGTTATGTGATTTTTTTAAATGGATGATATTTTTTTCCTCCCCCGGTAAAGCCGGCATTTTTATAGAATTCAACAAAGGTCAGACGCATGGGATGCACAAAAGCACCCAGGCCCGACATGAACAGGTTGATCCCATGGCCAACAACCAGGATGACCGTCATGATCAGAATGTTCAGTACCGGAATACTGCCACTCATGGAGATGGCCAGGCTGTTAAAGACAAACCCGAGGATGGCACTGGATATTCCCAGTGCAAACAAACGGATATAAGACAGCAGGTCGCCCAGGATGCCTGTAACCATGTTATAGGTATTCCAGAGTCCCAGTCCGAAGTTCATCAAAACATTACGATTCAGGTTATTAAGCAGCAATATCATTACCCCGCTTATGCCCAGCAGGACATACAGTGCCGGATGCAGGCGTTCAAATGGCATCCCTGTCAGTTCACTGATCCCATAAAGTGCAATGCTTCCGGTTAATAAAAGGATCCAGCCTGCCGTACCCACTGCATGTTTCCATCCGAACTGTTTGGTTTCATTGATGGCCTTAAGGATCAATCCAAAGATGATCTGTATCCCCCCGAGGATCAGTGCCAGGTAGAACAGCAGCATGTTGATATCTGTCCCCTGCTGTTCAAAACGTGCAGCAAGGTCTTTATATACCGGCAGTCCGGTCTGGTAAAGATCCACACCAAACAGCACACCCGAGATGACACCAAAGGCAAAGGTAGCCACGCCCAGGTAGAACACCAGTCCCATGATCTGCTTCAGTTCTTTGGCCACCCTCTTCTTAAGCAACAGGGCAGTGATGGCCATCAGGATGCCGTAGCCAGCGTCACCCAGGCAAAAGCCAAAGAACAGCATATAAAAGGGGGCAAAGAAAGGAGTGAGGTCCAGTTCATTATATTTTGGTAATGAATAGAGGTCGCCCAGCATTTCAAATTTCCTGGAAAAATTCTTATTTTTCAGCAGGATGGGGGGACGTTCATCTTTGGCTGGTTTTCCGGTAACATAAAGGATGTCGTTGTCTTCGAGATAACCAACAAGGGCCTCTTTTTTCTCTCCAGGCACCCATCCTTCGAGCAGCATGACTTTGTCATCCGCTTGCTTGTCGGTGTTGGCAACGGCCAGCGTATAATCTACTTCTTCCTTTACCTGGTAGCCATAGGTTTTTATTGCTTCAAGATTTTTTGATGCGTGTTTGTCGAGCTCCCTGTTGATCGCCCCGATTTCCTTTATCAATTCTTTTTCATAATGCCTGAGCTCTGATATGGGTCTTTCGGGCGGACGAACATCTTCGGCATCGATGTCTGGTTCCTCACCTTCTCTCCTGATCAGCACAAAATATGTTTGTCCGGCGTGCTGACCAATTACCTCAACGGGGTACGTTTCAAACCATTCTTCATTGAACCGGCTTGCGGGAACACTGTAAAAATTAACATACAACCCTTCACCGGCCAACTGATCAATTGTATCTTTCGAAAAGTCGCCCCACGGCTTAACCTGGCTCATTTCTTTCTGGAGCAGGGTGAGCTGCTGATACTTTTCTTCCAGGTCGTTGTAGAGGCGGCGGACTTCCTCAAAGGCTTCCCTGCCGCCTGTTTGCTTCCCGGCGTCGCTTTTGGAAATATCGCGTTTGCTGAGTTGCTTCACAACCCACTGGATCTCTTTGATCAGGTCATACTGATCCCTGACCTCATCTGATACTTCTTCCTGTTTTTCAATGAGGTGAACCACTCCGATTTTTCTGACATTTTCGAGGAATGATTCATAATCCTGATGGAATACCAGGAAAGAAAACTTATGCATGGGAACGATCATACGTTTGCCTCCGATTCCTGTAGTCTGTTTTTAACAATCTTTTGTGCTGCCTTTGACAGGTTTTCTTCGTCTTCCAGGTAGCGTTTGATCTTTAGAATGGCTGCTTCAAAACCAGGAATCTGTACTTTTTCGTACAGGTTCACCTTTTGGGTGGTTTTTTTCCGTGCGTGGTCAAGCAACTGCATTTTCTGATAAAACACTTCTCTTTCCAGTGCTATGCTGGCCAGTTGTTTTACAATATCGATACCGTCAAGGTACCATAACGGCTTGTTGAACAAGCTGAACGACTTGATGGAGAACTGCACATTTTCAAGTACCGGCGTTTTTACCCCGGCAATCTTTTTAACCGACAATTCCACATCTTCAATACTTACCAGTTCATTGTCAAACTCATCCCAGAGGGCAATGGCATGCTGATAGGCCTGGAGCTGTTTTTCGAGTTTTTCATCAAATGCCTCCGCCGTTTCCCTGGCTTTTTTTACTTCACTGCGCAAGGCAGCTTCCTTGTTTTTAAGCGTGGGCAGTGCCTTTTCCCTGACCTCCAGTTGCTTCTTCAGTCGCTGAAGGTATGTCTTATTGTATTGAAACTTAATGGCCATAGGTGTACACTAAACCGGGTTAATGTGGTTATTGTTTTTTCCAGTACTTCTCGACAAACTCCTGCCTGATACCGACTTCTTCAGGCTGGAAATGTTTGTCAAACAAGCCATATGCAGTCTCCAGCATCTCATCGGTTTCGATGTTCACATCGATTGCCAGGAGTTTTTCTGAATACTCTTTGGCAAACTCCAGCGACCGTTCGTCGTAGTCGGTCAGGTCGAACCCATTCTCCTGTTTTGTCCTGGCATTGGCTGCATCTGCATACAGGCGCACTGCCGCGTTCATCACCTGTGGGTGGTCTTCCCTGGTTTTTTTGCCGATCACCAGCTGTTTCAGTCGCGAAAGGCTTCTGAAGGGATCGATGATGACTTTGCCGATATCGCTGTCTTTTCTCAGGAAAAGCTGTCCTTCGGTTATATACCCTGTATTGTCAGGTACTGCATGGGTAATGTCGCCGCCCGACAGGGTGGTAACGGCAATGATGGTGATGGATCCGCCATCGGGGAACTGTACGGCTTTTTCGTAAAGGCGTGCCAGGTCGGAGTATAATGAGCCGGGCATGGAATCTTTTGACGGGATCTGGTCCATCCGGTTGGATACAATGCTGAGTGCATCCGAATAAAGCGTCATATCTGTAAGCAGTACCAGAACTTTTTCATTCTTTTCAACGGCAAAGTATTCTGCGGCGGCCAGTGCCATATCTGGCACGAGCAGCCTTTCAACCGGCGGATCTTCTGTGGTATTAATGAACCCAACGATGCGGTCGAGTGCCCCGGCATTGTCAAACACATTTTTAAAGTACAGGTAATCGTCTCTCGTAAGCCCCATCCCTGCAAGGATGATCTTGTCGGCTTTGGCCCTTAATGCAACCATGGCCATTACCTGGTTATACGGCTGGTCGGGGTCGGCAAAGAAAGGGATCTTTTGTCCGGTTACCAGTGCATTGTTCAGGTCTATTCCTGCAATACCGGTTGGAATATATTCTGACGGCTGCTTTCGGCGGACGGGGTTCACACTGGGTCCGCCAATCTCTTTTTCCTGTCCCATGATCTCTGCTCCTTCAATTGGATCACCGTAGGCGTCGAAGAATCGGCCGGCAAGGTCATCACCAACCTTTATGGTGGGTGCTTTCCCCGCGAATATTACCTCGGCGTTTGTTGCAATGCCTTCAGTGCCTCCGAAGATCTGCAGGGTAACAAGATCACCAATGATCTTTACCACCTGTGCGAGCCGGCCATCAACAATGGCCAGTTCTTCGTTGCCAATGCCCCTGGCGTACAGCGACACGGTGGCCTTGGTTAGTTGGAACAGTTTTGTGTATACACGCTGAAATGCTTTTGTGTCCTTTTCCATTATTCAGTAAGTTTTCTCTTGGTTTATGACTGCGCTTCGACCGCTGATTCTTCTTTCTCCCCCGTATTCCTTGTTTCCTGCTCTTTGAGGATCTTTTTCAGTTCCTGCTCGTTGTTCCTGAATTTGTCCGAATCAAATTCAGAATAATTCATTTGTTTCAGTGCATTGATGATGCGTTTAAAATAGGGATTTACCTCTTCAAACGAGTCGAAGTGGAAGGTCATGTCTGTCACTTCCAATGTTTTTTGAAGCATATAGTTCTGGCGTTCGAATGATGAGGATGCATCTATGTTGTCGAAGGCATCCTGCTGAAGGATGACAAAGTCGATCAGTTCTGATTTCCAGTACCGTATATGATAGTCGATGGGTACGCCATCATCACCCAGGATATTGATCTGTTCGTAAGCCTCCTTGCCCCTCAGCAAAATGTCTTTGGCCTTGAACACACTGTCGGTCCAGTTTTCAGCTACATTCTTATTAAGATATTCGGCAATTTCGGGGTATTCCAGGTATTTGGAATAACTGTCGATGGGGTCGATTGCGGGATAGCGCTTGCTGTCGGCCCGGTCCTGCGACAATGCATAAAAGCATCTTGCCACTTTTTTTGTTGATTCGGTTACCGGCTCCTTGAGGTTTCCCCCTGCAGGTGAAACGGTGCCGATAAAGGTAATGGACCCGCTCCCGCCGTTGGGCAGGTAAACAAAACCCGCACGTGCATAGAAGTTGGCAATAATGGCCGCAAGGTCCATCGGAAAGCCATCGGGTCCCGGTAGCTCTTCCAACCGGTTCGACATTTCCCTGAGGGCCTGTGCCCATCGTGAAGTAGAGTCGGCAAGCAGCAGTACCTTCAAACCCATGGCCCTGTAATATTCAGCTATTGTCATGGCTGTATAGACAGAGGCTTCACGGGCAGCCACCGGCATGTTCGATGTATTGGCAATGATGGTGGTACGTTCCATCAGCTTCCGTCCACTGCGCGGATCATCCAGCTCCGGAAACTCAGTAAAGATCTCCACCACCTCGTTGGCACGTTCACCGCAGGCAGCGATCACCACAAGGTCGGCTTCGGCGTTCTTTGACAGGTTATGTTGCAGCACCGTTTTCCCTGATCCAAAAGGGCCGGGGATAAAGCCTGTACCACCTTCGGCCATGGGGTTCAGGGTATCCATGACGCGAATCCCTGTTTCAAGGATCCTGAACGGACGGGGTTTGTCTTTGTATGCCCTTATCGGGACTTTCACCGGCCATTTCTGTACCATGGTCACCTTGTGCTCCTTGCCCTCGTTGTCGGTGAGGACCGCTATGGTCTCTTTGGGGGTATATGCTCCGTCGCCCTTCAGACTTTTTATGGTATACGTTCCCTTGAATGTAAACGGCACCATGATCTTATGCGGTATCCAGTTTTCCTTCACTTCGCCCAGCCATGATCCGGCAACCACTTTGTCCCCTTTCTTTGCCAGTGCCTTGAATTCGTATTCCTGATCCATGTCCAGCGGTTCGGTATACTCTCCTTTTTTCAGGAAAATCCCTTCCATCTTATTCAGGTCGTTCTGGAGTCCGTCAAAATTTTTCGACAGGATACCGGGTCCAAGCGTTACTTCAAGCATGTGTCCCATGAACTCCACTTCTGCCCCAACTTTTAGTCCGCGGGTACTCTCAAACACCTGAATGTATGATTTGTTTCCAACCACTTTGATCACTTCGGCCATCAGGCGGGTATTGTCCTGCTTGATGAAGCAGATCTCATTTTGCGCGGTCGTTCCCTCGGTTTCAACAATCACCAGGTTGGCAATAATGCCGGTTACGTTCCCAATTGTATTCATAGTAATAGGCTATTTATCTGTAAAAGTTTCGGGTAATTGATAGCTTGCCTGCAATTCGCTCAGCAGCTTTTTAAACAACTCATTGCTGTGATCCTTATCTATGTCCAGCCACCGTTCGATCATACCCAGCTTGATAATGAAGGCCAGGATCTTTTCAATGGTGAAATAATGAAAAAAGGTTTCTTCGTCGAGATACTTCCACTGCATTTCATCAATGGCCTGCTCTCTTTCCCTGATGTCTTCCTTCTTTGATATGGCGGTCAGCTCCTCAATATAGTCCAGCTCACTACCCAGTCCGAAGTCGCGGGCATGGCTCTTGCGTATTGTCCCGGAGGTTTCACCGGTCCCAATGATCTCGTGTTCATAGGGAACCTTATACTTTCTTGCATTCAGCGCAGCCATGATGTTTTTTACGTTAAGCTCAAACCGGAACCAATTGCGCAGGAATTCATTGTGCAGTTTGCCGGTGACCTCATCGTAAAACAGAGTGGTCAGTTCGTTTTCCGGACTCATATCGGGGTAGACCGGCTCCTTGGTTTTAAAGGCTGTAATGAATTTCACCATATATGCAGGGAGGTCGGCCGGTTCTTTGATAATCTCTTCAAGGTGTTCCTTTGAGAAATTCCCTTTTTCGCTGAATGCCTTGTTGTTTTTCTCCAGCAGATTGATAAGGTTATCATTATCATAAGGGAGGAACAGCTTTTCAACCAAAAGAAAATCGCGGGGATCCAGATCCTTGCGAATTTCTTCCCTGAAGGCAAGCTGATCAAACGTCAGCTTGTGAATATCAAGGGTGACATCCTGAAGTCCTGCTACCAGGTAATAATAATTTCGCTTCACGGGGTTGTATTTAGCTTATGATATCAATACTTACTTTTTTTTGCCTGTATCCTGCTCTTCAAAAAGCATGCTGATCAGCCTTGGCCGCATATACATCTTAAAGAAATGTTCAAAATCCTTATCTGAGAAAGAAACAAGGTATCCGCCATCTTTCGGACCAATTTTGAATCCGCCTTTGATCTTGTCACTGAAATTTATTTCCAGGCCCTGTTCGAGAAGGTCTTTTGCCTTTTTCTTAAAGAAGTCTTCAAATGCTTTTTTGTCTTTTTCAGGCAACAGCACTTCCAGGTCAACGTTATCATCGCTTTTGGGGTTCCAGTTCTTTACGATGGTCTGAATAATGTCGCGGGTGAACGACTCTTCCTTAAAAGCGGCTTTTGATTGGGGTTCGATGGTCCTGGTCAGGATTAAACCAACAACTTCCTGTTTCAGGTCAGATATGGCTTGCCGGGCTGACAACCGCAATTCGTTCATGGCGTTCTGCTTTGTGTCAGTGGCCTCTTTTTCTGCTTTTTCTTTTTGGGTCTCAGCCTCTTTTTTTGCCTTTGAAAGTATTTCGCCTGCCTCTTTTTTGGCATCGGAAATGATCTTTTCTGCTTCTTTATTTGCCTTGTCTACACCTTCCTGGTAAATCTTTTCGGTGAGCTGCTGAAGTTTTTTCTGCATGATTGTATTATTTATACCATATATATTGTTGTTACAAGAAAACGCCAAACACTTTGTCCTGGCAGACCGGACCTTTTGGTTCTTACCCAGGTTCCGGAACTTTTTCGCAACTGACCGCCATCATCAAGCGTTGTGGTCATGACCGCGGTGGAGATGCCACGCCATTTTCCGGTCAGATGATTGTTGATCTGCTTTTGTTGCCTTAGTGCCCTGCAGCGTTATACCCAGGGTAGCTTTACCTGAACGATACGCATGATTAAAACAGGTTATAACAGCGATGCGAAATTAGAAAAAAAAAGAATGCCACTGAACCTGACATGCCTTGAATCTTCTGCAAACAAGATGCAAATGTACAAAAAGTTTCATTTGTTACGCAATTCACAACTTAAAAAATCTTAAAATTGAACATTACCGGGCTTTGCGTGTTTGAGTAAATTAGGTTAACTATTAACAAAAAAAACTAAACAGATGAAAATAACAAGTAAGTTGATTGTAGCATTTGTGGCTTTGTTTTACCTTGCTTCCTGCGGGGGTCCCGGTGAAAACAGGGCCGAGATCATGGAACGCCTGGAAGCAGGAGAGATCCCTGAGGCTGTTGATGTCTACCGTATATCAGCAGAAGAAAGCACCATTGCCTGGGTTGGTACCAAAATTGGCGGAGCACACGACGGTACAATTGCACTGGATCGCGGCGAATTGTATGTGTTTGACGGTGAATTGCTGGCAGGAGAGGTTGTTGTCGATATGCAGCAAATCGTTGTCCTTGATATCGAAGATCCTGGCAGTAATGCCCGTTTAAAAGCCCACCTTGAGTCGGACGATTTCTTTTCGGTGGAAAAGTTCCCTTCAGCCTTTTTCGAGATAACTGCAGTTGAGGCAGTTGAGGTTCCTGTTCCCGGAGAGAAAACGCACCGTGTCTTTGGCAATATGACCATTAAGGGGATCACCCATGGAATTGCTTTTGATGCATTGATCGGGACAAGTGAGGACAGCCTGTTGGCATATGCTGATTTTACGCTTGACCGTACGAGATGGGATGTCAGGTTTGGCTCAGGAAGATTCTTTGATAACCTTGGCGACAATTTGATTCATGATGACTTCCGGCTAACGCTTGACATTATAGCCAGGAAATAGCTGCAGCCACAGGACTCATCAAAACGTCTTTGTTATGACAGCAGCCGGTTGCTCCTGATGGGGTGGCCGGTTTTTTCATTAAAACGGGAAATCATCCGTATCATCTTCCCTCGGACCTTCACCGTCGTCTATCAAAGGGGCTTTCCCGTGTACCGGTAATCCGCTGACATAAATGGCTTTGTAGGGTTCGGTCGGACAAGCATACTCACAGGCACCACAACCAACACACAGCTCAGGATATATTTCAGGAATAAACAGTCCGTCTTCCCAGGGCACCATCTGCACGGCCTTTGTCGGACAATGTTCGGAGCATGCACCGCAATCGGTCCGGTCAACCGTAACCACGCAACTCTCTACCAGGAACCTGACTTCCCCAATCCTGATCTGCTTCTTCTCTTCTTCACTTTGCTTTGTAATGGCGCCGGTAGGACAAACTTCCGTGCACCTTGTACAGTCATAGTTGCAGAAACTCCTGTGAAAATCGAGCTTTGGCTGCATAAAGCCCTGTAAGCCATAATCAAAGAATGCGGGCACGATCACCTTTGTTGGACAGGCACTTACACACAGATAACACGCGATGCAGTGATTGGTAAAATGACTCCGGCTTATGGAGCCAGGCGGCGTTACTGGTTGTTGCTCCCCGACAGGTATCATTCCGGGTTTTGATGCTCCCTGCCCGTATGATCTCATTTTTAGCAGCGGCATACTCAAAACCCCCGAGGCAAGGGTTAGTAAAAATGTCCGTTTGCCTGCATCACTGGTGCTGGCGGTGTGCTCTTCCTGTGTTTTCTTTGATGCCAGTGCGTAGGTGAGACCTCCTTTGGGACAGGCCGTGAAGCAATTGAAACAGTTGATGCATCGTCCCTGGTCAACCTGTTTGTTCATACTGTCCAGACACTCAGCTTTGCAAACAAACTCACAACGTTTGCAAAATGTGCACGCTTCATCCCGGAACGTGATCCGGAAAAGCGATCTGTCTGCCGCAAGGGCAAGGATACTGCCAACCGGACAAATTGTATTGCAGAACAGGCGGCCGCGCCATGCAGCCATCACCGCAACAACCAGGAAAACAGCCACCGAAACCAGGATCACATCCCACGGAAGTGCATGCATGCTTAAAGGCCTGAGCATGTATATATCGAAACCTTCCAGCAGAAACGTGAAACTGTTATGGATCCAAATATAGAGAGGCTGGAACAGACTGACCGATATTTTCCCGAAATTGGAAAAGGGGTCAAGAAGGTTTACCAGGAACATGTTTCCAAAGATCCATAGTATAATGGTGGCAGCCAGGATCGAATAACGGAGGATCATTTTGCGGTTTGACGAAAAGGAAAAACGTCGTTTTTTCCCTCTCCTGAACAAGCGGGCGATCCTGGTCACGATGTCCTGAAGCGTTCCAAGCGGACAAACAGAAGAACAATATATCCGGCCGAACAAAAAGGTAAGTGCCAGTATCAATAAAAAACCGAGTGTCCAGACAGAGAAAAATATGGCGACAAACCGGATGATCGAGGGAAAGAACTGCAACCGCAGCAACACATCACCCAGTGCCCGGAACGGTCCGGTTTCAATGCCAATGAAAACAAACAACAAGGCAGCAAAAAAAAGCAGGGACAATCCCGTTCTGATTTTTTTCAGATGATACAAACCCATAGGCAAAAGTTGAATTAGCAATTTACGAGGCTGCACGCGGAGGCACTATCCTGCATCATTCATGCAGACTATAATGACACGCGACGGATGTTCAGCTGGGACAAGTTCAGGTTGCCAATATTCATCTCCTGTCCGATTCGCAGGTGGGCAATATCGGCCGGCTCGTGGTTGAGCATGCTGGCACCCGCTGCGTCAACAGCAAGGATGTCAGACGACACCAGGATGCTGCGCATACGCGTCAGGTCAGCGGTAGACGTACCTCTTGGTCCGTTTTGGGTCATCACCAGGTAGGCATCCACAATGTTCAGATCGGGTTTTCGAAACAGGCAAAAGTCGGCAATGCACTGGTGCAGGTCATTCCTGTGCCAGAACCGGCGGTCCCACACAACCCCCATCAGGTTTTTCATCGCGATGGTAATCGTGGTTGATCCGTGGTGCTTCAAAACAGGAATGTTGATAAATACATTGTCTTTATCCAGCAAGTGTTCATAGACCTGGGCTGTTTTTAACCGTTTGGCCCCGGGTATACTGACTTCCTTGTAATAGCGTTCCAGGTGTGCATGGAGCATTTGACCGCCAGCCCTGCGCACAGCACCGGCAACTCCGCTGTTCTCGTAACTCCTTTCCCAGTTGTCGCACGTATTGTCAAAAGCCAGCACCCTGCCGGCACCCGCCCTGAAGCAATCCTCCACAATGGCTCCCATCAGGTCAGGATTGGTATTTGCTGCCCTTTCAGGAGGCGTATCCCAGCTGGCATTGGGTTTCAGTATCACTGTTTGTCCCTGCTTTACATATCGTTCCATACCCCCCATCTCCTCCATTGCACGGCGGTATAGCTCAAGTGGCTCACCACCACGAACAGCAACCAGGTCGTAAAGGCCAGGACCAGATGATGCGGGAGATGCGGCAAAACCCGGAATCTTTCCAATGGTTGAAGCGTAAAGACTCCCCAACGCTGAAAGAATTACACTTTTCTGAATAAATTGTCGTCTGTTCATAGGTATCTGGATTATATATTTTTTACAAAATTATCATTTCATTTTATTTTTTTCTTAATTTTGAAGGCTAAAAATACTTAGAAACGCTTATTTATACTCAGTTTAATTGTTCAACCTGATAAGACTGGTCGCAGGGTTACCGGATCGAATCAGCAAATACATTTATAATTATGTCACAGATACAACCAGGTGTTGCCGGCTATTTTAGCAAAACGAATACAAAGGCTATGCTGTTTGATGGCTTTGCCCTCGCTTTTATTTATTTTCTGCCCGCAGTATCGCATATGCTCAGCCTGCCATTGTATATGGTTGAGCCGATGCGTTTGATGCTGATACTTGCCATGGTGCATACGCGGCGTGAGAATGCCTATATTCTGGCCATCACCCTGCCTCTGTTCTCCTTTTTTATTTCAGCCCACCCAATTTTTGTCAAGGCCTTGTTAATGACAATAGAACTGACGGTTATGGTGTTTGTGTTCCATATGCTGGTGCGGCGCATCCATACCCTGCCGGCCATCTTTGCGAGCATATGGATCAGCAAGGGGCTGTATTATGGGATGAAATACCTGGCCATTATGACGGTGATGCCCTCGGAGCCGGTGATCGGCATACCCCTGTTGTTGCAATTATTGACCTCCATAATTTTCAGTATCTATCTGTTTCTGATGATCAGGAAGAGTTGAGCCATGCAATCGTTCTCAATCATCCATTACAGATGATCATCATTGGAAACTGCGTTTTGTCAGACGAACTGTACGAACAGCGTTTCGTATGTGACCTTGCCGTGTGCAGGGGCGGGTGTTGTGTTGAAGGCGATGCCGGTGCTCCGCTTCTGGAGGAAGAGACCGTTATACTTGAAAAAATTGCTGGCAGGGTGGGGCCATTTATGATACCCGAAGGGATCGCTGCGGTGAACAAGCTGGGTTACTGGGTCAGGGACGGTGACAATGAGCTTACCACCCCGCTGGTTGAAAACAGGCAATGCGCCTATGTGTTTTATGACCGCAATGGGGTTGCAAGGTGTGCCATTGAGCAAGCCTATGAAGAGCGGCTCATCGAATTTCAGAAACCTGTTTCCTGCCATTTGTATCCCATACGGATCACCCGGTATACGCACTACGAAGCCCTAAACTATCATCGCTGGAAACTATGTGACTGTGCACGTGAAAAAGGGAAAAAATTGAATGTACGGGTATACCGTTTTCTCAAAGATGCCCTGATCCGTAAATATGGCAAACAGTGGTATGACGAACTTGAAGCGTATGTACGTTACAGCTTCTCCAACAAAAACATATAAGCTGTATTGGCCGTCAAACAACAATTTTTTCGGTCGCCGCTTTGATACGGCGGGTCACTTCCTCTTTTCCGAGCACTTCCATGATCGCTTTCACATCTGGTCCGCGGCCCGCCCCCACCAAGGCAAGCCGAAGGGCAGGCATTAGTGCCCCGGCACCTGTGTTGGTATCATCCATAAATGACTGAAGGGCATCGTCTATTGCATCACGCAAGAACGGTTCGGTGGTGGCCAGTTTTTCAGACAATTGAAGAAGAATGGCAGGTGTGGTGTTTTTCCATTTCTTCCTGGCAAACTTCTCGTCATACCCTTCAGGTGGTTCAAAGAAATAGGATGCCTGGTCCCACAGTTCACTGATAAAACTGGCCCGTTCCCTGACGAGTGATGTAATGGTCAGCAGTTTGTCTTCCGGCGGATGGTATCCCTTTTCCTTCAGCAGGATTGAAAACTGCGCTGCGATTTCCTCGATGGACTTATTTTGCAGGTATTGGTGGTTGAACCATTTTGCCTTCTCCGGGTCAAACCGTGCGCCGGCTTTGCTGACCCTGTCGATCGAAAAGCCCTTGACCAGCTCTGTCATGGAAAACAGCTCCTGTTCTGTACCAGGGTTCCACCCAAGCAGTGCAAGCATGTTTACGAATGCTTCCGGGAAATATCCGGCTTCCCGGTATCCAGAGGCTGTTTCGCCACTTGAAGGGTCTTTCCACGCTACCGGGAAAACCGGGAACCCCAGCCTGTCGCCATCCCGCTTACTGAGTTTTCCATGTCCGTCAGGTTTCAGCAGGAGCGGCAAATGAGCGAATGCCGGCATCCGTTGTTCCCAGCCAAGGTAACGGTAAAGCAAAACATGCAATGGTGCCGATGGAAGCCACTCTTCACCACGTATTACATGTGTAATGTTCATCAGGTGATCATCAACCACATTTGCCAGGTGGTAGGTAGGCATTCCGTCACTTTTAAACAAAACCTTGTCATCCAATAAATTACTGTGAACACGTACTTTACCCCTGATCAGGTCGTCAACCACCACTTCTTCGTTTTCAGGGGTTTTTAAGCGTACTGCATAGGGTACCCCGTCATTGAGCATCTGTTTTACTTCAGCGGCCGGCATGGTCAGCGAATTTTTCATTTCCATGCGGGTCTGGCTGTCGTATTGCGGATTGCCCTTTTTCTCCTTCTCAAGGCGTTTGCGCATATCATCCAGATCTCCGGGGGTATCAAATGCATAATATGCATGGCCTTTATCAACCAGTTGTCTGACATACTGACTGTATATGTCTTTTCGCTCTGACTGGCGGTAGGGACCGGCAGGTCCCCCTTTGTCCGGACCCTCATCCCAGGTGATCCCGCACCATTTGAGCGACTCCATGATATAGTTTTCTGCCCCGGCCACAAATCGTTTCTGGTCGGTATCTTCGATGAGCAATATAAAATGGCCGCCCGCTTTTTTTGCAAACAGGTAATTATACAACGCGGTACGCACCCCACCCATGTGTAACGGGCCTGTCGGACTTGGTGCGAATCTTACTCTTACAGATGTATGGTCTTTCATAGATAGTGGCTGATTGATGTTTTTTTTCGCACATGCGTTGTTTGTTCATCCATGCAGTGCGAATTTCAATGGGTTACTCAAATCGTCCGACATATTCTTCCCACTCTTCGAGCAGTTCATCCTTTATCACCCTCGGAAACTTATTCTGTGCACCTTCCTTTCCTTTCATGCGCAGCCAATTGTAAAAAACACGAGCGGGGAGCACGCACACAATGACATCTTTAATGGCCTCAATGCGTTCAACACGGTAATCATCGTTGAGTACCTTAAGGTTTTCATCAATTTTCACTTTGATGTCACTGGCTTTCACATTGCTGTCGGTACCTATGAACCACTTATGTGCAAACATACTGCCATGCTTTACACCGGCAACGGTAAATTCACGGATCTCGATGTTCAGCTGGTCCTCTGCCATTTTGATGGCCATGTTCATGTTCTCCACCGACATGTGTTCGCCACACAGATTGAGAAAATGCTTTGTTCGTCCCGTAATGACGATCTCGTTTCTTTCAAGATCGGTAAACCTGATCACATCACCAATCAGGTAACGCCAGGCACCGGCACATGAGCTCAGCAACAAAGCGTAATCCTTCCCTTCTTCTGCCTCAGAGATGGTTAGTGTTTCCGGATTCGGATTGATATTGCCTTGCTGATCAAAATTGTCTGAATTAAACGGTATGAATTCGAAAAACAACCCGTTGTCAAGGGAGAGTTGCATGCCGTTGGTATCTGGCCTGCTTTGAAATGCAATAAAACCTTCAGATGCCAGGTAGGTCTCTATATAAGTCAGCGGTTTCCCGAGCAGTTTCTCAAACCCCCTGACATACGGACCAAAAGATACGCCCCCGTGAACAAAGATTGATAAATTGGGCCATATCTCGTGAATGTTTTTAAGCTGGTAATGATCAATGATCTTTTCCAGCAAGATCTGCCACCATGCCGGCACTCCCACGATCACACCGATGTCCCAGTCTTTGGCCTTTGCAACGATCTCATCCAGCTTCGTGGGCCAGTCACGTTCTTTGGAGATCCGTTTTCCCGGTTTATAAAAATGCTGGAACCAGAACGGGATGTTTTTTGTGGTGATCCCCGAAAGGTCTCCTTCAAAATAGGTGCCGTTGTATTGCAGATGGGTGCTGCCACCCAGCATCAGAATCCCTTTTTCGTAAAAGGTTTTTGGGAATTTGTAGCGGGCAAGGGAGAAGATCTGTTTAACACTTGTTTTTTTGATCGCCCTCAGCATTGCGCCTGTTACGGGTATGTGCTTGCTTGAAGCCCCCGACGTGCCTGAGCTCAGGGCAAAGTATTTTACCCGGCCGGGCCAGCAGACATAAGGTTCGCCGTTGAGTGTTCTGTACCACCAGTCTTTAAAAATGTCGTTGTAATCATGAATGGGTACCTTTTTTTGAAATGCACCGACAGGGTCCTTGCTTTTCAGGATGCCAGGAAAGTCGTAATGTTCTCCAAAAGCAGTGCTGCCCGCTTTTTTCAGTAATTTTTTTAATTCCTTTTTCTGGGTCCGTGCAGCATCCCTGGTTTGGAAAATGGCGGGCATTTTGCTGCGAAGCTCAATGGCACGTTTAATGATGGAACCTAATATGGGCATTTGACGACAGGCTTTTATCCGGTTAAATATGTTTGCGGTGTAAAAATACAAAAAAACAGATACCTGTTTTGTCTGATCATCAAATGGTGTCTTCGTCTGGCTTTTGACGATGTTTCTGTTCAGGTCGCATTTGCGGAAAGAACAACACATCCTGGATGCTGGGCTTGTTGGTCAGTATCATGGCCAGTCTGTCGATTCCCACACCCAGACCCGCTGTCGGGGGCATCCCGGTTTCAATGGCCCTGAGGAAATCCTCATCGAGTACCATTGCTTCAGGATCACCCCGGCGTCCGAGTTCGAGCTGTTCCTCAAACCGCATCCTCTGGTCAACAGGGTCGTTGAGCTCACTAAAGGCATTGCAGATCTCCTTACCGTTACAGATGGCCTCAAATCGCTCAACCAGTCCTGGCTTGCTCCTGTGTTTCTTTGCCAGGGGCGACATTTCGATGGGGTAATCGGTGATGAAGGTTGGCTGGATCAGATGGGGCTCGCATTGTTCACCAAATAGCTCATCGATCAGCTTGCCACGACCCATGGTGTTGTCTGCCTGCACTCCCATGCTCCTGGCATATTGCAGCATGGCTGCTTCATCCATTGATGAAATGTCGGTCCCGGTAAAGTGTTCAATGGCTTCATACATTGTATACCGCTTCCACGGACGCTCAAAATTGATCTGGTGTTCTCCCACGGTAACCCTGGTGGTGCCGTGAAGGTCTTTCACGATCTTCTCTGTCATCTCCTCCACCAGCTCCATCATCCAGATGTAGTCTTTGTAGGCAACGTAAAGCTCCATTTGTGTGAACTCCGGATTATGAAAACGGCTCATTCCCTCATTGCGGAAATCCTTGGCAAACTCAAACACTCCATCATATCCGCCCACGATCAGGCGTTTGAGGTAAAGCTCATTGGCAATACGCAAATACAACGTGGTGTCGAGCTTATTATGGTAAGTCTTGAAAGGTTTCGCGGCTGCCCCACCATAAATGGGTTGTAATACAGGGGTTTCCACTTCGAGATAATCACGGGCCAGCAAAAACTCCCGCATACTCTGTATCAGCCTGGCACGAAGGCGGAAAACCTCTTTGACATCCGGATTCACGATCAAATCGAGGTAACGCTGACGATACCTTTGCTCCGGATCTGTGAACGCATCATATACCTTGCCTTCTTTCTCCTTCACTATGGGAAGGGGTCGTAATGATTTGCAGAGAATGGTAAATTGTTTTACGTGAACGGTGGTTTCACCCATTCTGGTGGTAAACACAAATCCTTTCACACCAATTATATCACCAATATCAACCAATCGTTTAAAAACGGTATTGTACATTGTTTTATCTCCGTCCGGACAAATTTCATCGCGGTTGAAATACAACTGTATGCGTCCGCTGTCGTCCTGCAGTTCTGCAAATGAAGCACTTCCCATTATGCGGCGGCTCATGATGCGGCCTGCCAGCTGAACATCCTGGAAAAGACTGTTGTCGCCGGGAAACTGGTCATGGATCATTTTTGCTGTGGCATTCACTTCATAAGTATCAGAAGGGTAGGGGTCAATACCCAGTTCCAGCAACTGATTGAGTGCTTCGCGACGAATGGCTTCCTGTTCGGTGATCTTTTGGTTCATGTGTTCAGTTTTTGGTTTTTTACCGGCATACACGGTGCTTGTGTCCCCGTCCGGGCTAACCATGCCAGGAGATGATCATTTGTCCGCATCTCCATCTGCAGTCATGGTCTGGTCCCTTTCCTGCCGGTTTGTGGTAAACGATTCTATATTGGCGTGACCGGTCGACAGACGTGCAAAGGTAACGAAAAAGTCGTATTTTTGAAGAAAAGGAAATGCGGATGGCTCCGTGGTTTTTCAACAAATAATACCTTAAACGGGACGAATGGTTAAGCGAAGGAATAAAAAAACCCTCCCTTTACTCGAGAGGGTCAGGATCACAGGGATGGCAGCCGGGGGCAGGGCGATTGCCCGTGCAGATGATAAGGTAGTTTTTGTGCCTTTTGCTGCCCCGGGCGATGTAGTGGATGTACAGGTGAAAAAATCCAGGAAAAATTATCTGGAAGGGGTCATAAGTCAGACGCATCATTGGTCGGAAGACAGGATCGAGCCGTTTTGCGGGCATTTCGGCATATGTGGTGGCTGCCAGTGGCAGCACCTGCCATATGAAAAACAGCTAGATCATAAGGAACAACAATGCATTGACAGTCTGCAGCGCATTGCCAGACTCGATATGGATGCAATAGAGGTGACGCCCATTGCCGGGTCAGAAAAAACAACTTTTTACCGGAATAAGCTGGAGTTTACCTTCAGCAATCGCCGTTGGCTGTCTGACACAGAGATCAGCTCGGGAAGAAAAATAACAGATACAAATGCACTCGGATTTCATATCCCAGGTCTGTTCGACAAGGTGCTCGACATAAAGAAATGCTGGCTGCAGGCAGACCCATCCAATGAAATACGGCTGGCAGTGAAAGCCCTTGCCCTTGACCAGCAACTGTCGTTTTATGACCTTCGCTCCAATGAAGGATTGTTGAGAAACCTTATCGTCAGAAACACGCCCGAAGGGGAAGTGATGGTGCTGGTGGTTTTCGGACAAAACCGGCGGGATGATATTGACCAGGTGATGCAATGGCTTGGTCAGCAGTTGCCGTCAGCCAGGTCGCTGGCCTGTATGGTCAATGAGAAAAAGAACAGCAGCATTGCCGATCTCCACCCGGCGATCCATCAAGGGAATGCTTTCTTAACAGAACATATGGAAGGGCTGTCGTTCCAGGTAGGTCCAAAATCATTTTATCAAACCAACTCATTGCAAGCCGGCAAATTGTATTCTGTTGTGCGTGATTTTGCCCGGCTTGAGGGGCATGAGTTGGTTTATGACCTGTATACAGGGACAGGAACCATTGCCTGTTTCATGGCTGTCGAGGCAAAGAAAGTGCTGGGCATCGAATACGTTGAAGAGGCGGTGGAGCATGCAAGGCATAATGCCAGGATCAACGGTCTGAACAACACCCGTTTTCTGGCAGGAGATATGGCGCAAGTCTTCAACCACAACCTGATCAGACAATATGGCCGTCCGCACGTGATCATCACTGATCCTCCACGTGCAGGAATGCATCCGGCCGTGATAAAACAAATACTTGAGTCGGGTGCCGGGCGCATTGTATATGTTAGCTGTAACCCGGCAACACAGGCCAGGGATGTGGAATTGCTGTCAGAAGAATACCGGCCTGCCAGGAGTCAGGCAGTAGATATGTTCCCGCATACCCACCACGTTGAAAATGTCGTGCTGATGGTTAAAAGAATGTCATTAAAATGAAGAAAAGCTATCGCATCAGGGTATATGGAAGGGTCCAGGGGGTTGCATACCGTTATTCAACCAAAGAAATAGCTGATTCTTTGAGTGTTACCGGATATGTAAAGAATATGCGTGACGGCAGTGTGTATATTGAAGCCTCCGGGGAACAGGAGCATATTGAACATTTTATCAGATGGTGCAGGAAGGGACCTCCGATGGCAAGGGTGGTCAACACGGAAATTGAAGAAACTGACGGTATTTCACAAAAGCGTTTCTCCATCAGGTGACCATTGTCCAAAAAAGGCTGCACTGGCGGTTTTTTCGCTCCCGGTGATTGTTTTTTTTGTATTTTTGGCTACCTTAATACATTATAAAACATGAAAAACACCGCAATATATATGTTGCTTTTCGTTATGGCTTTTGGGTGCAGACCGGTTTCTGAGCGCGAAGAGAAAATGCCTCCCGTTGCCCCAATGATTGAGAAGAAGCTGGTGATACACGGTGATACGCGCGTTGATCCCTATTACTGGATGAATGACCGGAACAATCCGGAGGTGATCGCCTATCTTGAATCGGAGAATGCCTACCTGGAAGAGGTGATGGCACATACCACGGATCTCCGGGAGAACCTGTACAGGGAGATGAAGGGACGCATAAGGCAGGATGATGAGTCAGCACCCTATTACAGTAACGGATATTATTATTATACCCGGTTTGAAGAAGGGATGGAGTACCCATTGTATTGCCGGAAGCGGCAGACACTGGATGCACCTGAAGAGGTGATGCTGGATGTAAACGAGCTGGCCAGACCGTATGCCTATTACAGGGTTGGACGCTTTGATGTTAGTCCGGATAACCGTTGGCTGGCCTTTGCCGCCGACACGGTGGGCCGCCGGCAATTCACCATCATGATAAAAGATCTGGCCACGGGGATCATCCAACCTACAGGCATCAGCAATGCCGGCGGGGATGTGGCCTGGGCAAATGACAACCAACACCTGTTCTTTAACACCATCGATCCTGCCACCCTGCGTTATAACCGTGTTGAGCGGATGAATGTTCAGCAGCAGGACAAACCGGAGGTCGTATACACAGAAGATGACGAGACTTTTTATTATATCGGGGTGTCGCGTTCTAAAGACAACCATTGGATGATGATCACTGTCAGCGCCACATTGAGCAATGAGGTATGGTTGCTTGATGCCGGACAGCCGGAAGGGGATTTCACTGTGTTTCAGCCGCGCAGGCCCGATCTGAGATACCGTGTATGGTCGTACAACGGGAAATTTTATATACTGACAAACCACCAGGCAGAAAATTTCCGCCTTATGGAAGCGACAGGCGGACTGACAGCCCTGGACCAATGGCGTGAAGTCATCGGGCACCGTGAGGATGTCCTTGTTGAACACATTGAAGTCTTTGACGACTACCTGGTTATACAGGAGCGGCAGAACGGACTGCCACAAATACAAATAATCAATAAAATAACGGGTTCCAGTCATTACCTGCCCTTTGACGAGGAAGCCTATACCGCACATCTGGGGGTGAACAGGGAAATGTCCACACCCCTTCTCCGGTACAACTACACCTCCCTTACAACCCCGATGAGCAGTCTTGATTACAATATGGAAACCGGTGAACAGGTGCTGGTGAAACAACAGGAGGTGGTGGGCGACTTTTGTCAGGACAACTATGAGACAAAACGCTATGAAGTGGAGGCACGGGACGGCGTACGCGTACCTTTGACCGTAGTGTACCGCAAAGGAATTGAACTGGACGGGAACAATCCTTTCCTGTTGTATGCTTACGGTTCATACGGCTCGAGCGCGAACCCGCGATTCAACGTCAATTTGCTCAGTTTGCTCGACAGGGGTTTTGCATATGGGATTGCTCATGTGCGGGGCGGACAGGATTTGGGTCGGCATTGGTATGAGGATGGCAAGTTGCTTAAAAAGAAAAATACATTTAATGATTTCATTGATTGTGCCGGCTTTTTGGTTGACAAGAAGTATACCCGTCCGGACCGCCTTTTTGCATCTGGTGGCAGTGCAGGCGGATTGCTGATTGGGGCGGTGATCAACGACAGACCTGACCTTTTTAAAGGGGTTATTGCTGCAGTGCCGTTTGTAGATGTGGTAACCACCATGCTGGATGAATCCATTCCGCTCACCACGGCCGAATACGATGAATGGGGTAACCCCGGTGATCCGGAATACTATCATTATATGTTGTCTTATTCTCCGTACGATAATGTGTCCAGGCAAGACTATCCGCATATGCTGGTGACTTCGGGACTTCACGACTCCCAGGTGCAGTACTGGGAGCCCACCAAATGGGTGGCCAAACTCCGAACACACCATACGGGAGATGAAAAGATTCTGCTCTATACCAACATGGAGGCCGGACACAGTGGAGCATCGGGCAGGTTTAGCCGTCTCAGGGAACTGGCCAGGGAATATGCATTCCTGATTGATCTGGCCGGTCTGCACTGATAACCCGATTGGGATGTATTGTTGACATTCATTGTAGAATTATAAAACCGTGTATTATGAAACGATTTGCAAGCATTATGTTTGTTGCTGCCATGGCCGCTATCATCATATCGGCCTGCCAGACAGAAACAAATAAACGTTATGATACCCGCTGGGCGGGTGAAACGATGGAAGAGATCATTGCCAGCATCGAAAACCAGTTTGGTGGTTTTGATCAAACCATGATCGAGACAAACTACCGCTATAACGAACTTTACTGGGCAGGTTACGACAGCAACTGGGGGTATGCGGATTACCATCTCGAAAAGATTGTTGGAAGCATTGAAAGGGGTTTTGTGCGCCGGCCCGCCAGGGAGGCCTATTCGGCCCAGTTTCTGAATGCAAACGCTCCGCAACTGATGGAAACCATCGAAGCAGGTGACCGGGACGCATTCATGGAGTCTTTTGTCCGATTTGCCGGCAGCTGTAACACCTGCCATGAAATGCACGATGTGGCATTTATTCAGGTGATCATTCCCGAGAAAAGGACAAGTATGGTAAAACTTTGATGGTTATCTATTTGCTGAGGTTTTGACGACAGTTACGAAAATTGCCATCACCGGTCCGGAATCGACCGGCAAAAGTCAGCTGTGTGAACAACTGGCTGCCCACTACCAATCCGCCTGTGTGCCGGAGGTTGCCCGGGAGTATATGGAAAATCTCCAGGGGTCATACCGGCAGCAAGACATCCTGCGCATAGCAAAAATGCAGATTGCAAGGGAGAAACAAGCAGAAAAGGGTGCAAAAGAACTCTTGTTTTGTGATACCGAACTCATCGTAACAAAGATATGGGAACAATATAAATACCAAACTTGTCATCCCTGGATCCTGGATCAGATCAAAAAAAACAGGTATGACCTCTATCTTTTGTGCAATGTTGATCTGCCATGGGAACCCGACCCACTGCGTGAACATCCTGATAAGCGTGAATTCTTTTTTAACTGGTTCCGCAAGGAGCTGGAGGATTATGGTTTTCCTTACAGGATCATCGGCGGACAAAAAGGGGAACGGCTGGCCAATGCCATACATGCCATTGATGCCTTTATGTTTAGTGAAGACGAATAATGAACCACCTCCTGCTGAGAAAGCATATACAGCTGCACCTGGTTGTTATCCTCCTTGGAGCAACGGCAATACTTGGCGCGCTCATCTCTTTGCCGGCCGTTGAGCTGGTATGGTACCGGATGCTGTTGGCTTTTGCCGGTTTGTGGATCTGGTTTTTGTATAAAGGAATACCTTTCAGACTTCCATTCAGCAAAATCATTCCATTGCTTGGGATAGGAGCGGTGGTGGCCCTTCACTGGATTGCTTTTTTCCATGCCATTAAAGTATCGAATGTATCGGTCACATTGGGGGTGTTTGCTTCCACAACCCTTTTTACGAGTTTTCTGGAACCCTTGTCGCAAAAACGACGCATTTTCTGGCTCGAAGTGTTCATCGGACTGGTGATCCTGTCAGGGATCTACCTGATCTTCCAGTATGAGTTTCATTATCTTGAGGGAATTTTGTATTCATTGCTGGCAGCTTTTGGGAATGGGTTATTTGTTGTGCTGAACAGAAACATAAGCCTTCGGCACCATCCGTCTGTTATTAGTTTTTATGAAATGATCGGGGGCTGGTTGTTCATTGGCTTTTTCCTTGTCGTTACCAGTCGTGCCGGAGCCGGACTTTTCATGGTGCCGTCGGGTGATATTGTCTACCTGCTGCTGCTTGGCTTTGTTTGTACAGCCTATGCATTTACTGCCATTGTAGACATTGTAAGGATGCTTTCGGCCTATACGGTGGTGCTCGCCATAAACCTCGAACCGGTATATGGCATTGTAATGGCCCTTGTTTTCTTTCCCGAAACAGAAAAAATGTCGGGGGGATTTTACCTGGGTGCCCTGATCATTTTAATATCGGTATTCAGCTACCCGTTCTTAAAAAGAAAATTAGGCAAGGGGTTTCCCTAACCTGGATGATCAGCATAAATGATGCCGGGGAAATTGAAAAAGACCGGAAGATCATGCTTCCGGTCTTTTCTTATGCATCGATATTGGCATATTTGGCATTTTTTTCTATGAATGCTCTCCGGGGCGGAACCTCATCACCCATGAGCATGGAGAAAGTACGGTTTGCCTCTGCTGCATTTTCAATGTCAACCTGGCGCAGTTTCCTGAATGCCGGATTCATGGTTGTTTCCCATAGCTGTTCGGCATTCATCTCTCCCAAACCCTTGTATCGTTGAATGTGTATGCCGGTTTCTTTTCCGTTTTTTGAGAATTCTGAAACGATCTCTTTCCTTTCTTCCTCATTCCAGGCATACTGTTCATCCTTACCTTTCCTGATGAGGTAGAACGGGGGTGTTGCAATATATATATATCCCAGCTCAATCATTTCTTTCATATAGCGGAAAAAGAATGTGAGGATCAATGTTGCGATATGGCTCCCGTCTACATCGGCATCTGTCATGATGATCACCTTGTGGTATCTTAGCCTTTCAAGGTTGAGTGCCTTGGAGTCTTCATCGGTTCCGACAGACAATCCCAGGGCGGTAAAGATCGTTTTAATTTCTTCGTTGTCGAAGATCTTATGTGGCATTGCCTTCTCAACGTTAAGGATTTTTCCCCTTAACGGCAAAATGGCCTGGAACTTTCTGTCGCGACCTTGTTTGGCGGTACCTCCGGCCGAGTCACCCTCCACCAGGAAGATCTCACACAATGCCGGGTCATTCTCTGAGCAGTCTGACAGCTTGCCTGGCAATCCGGTGTTGCTCAGAACGCTTTTGCGTTGCACCAGTTCCCTGGCTTTCCTTGCAGCATGCCGGGCTGTTGCGGCCAGAATGACTTTGTTGACAATTGTTTTCGCATCGCGTGGATTTTCCTCAAGGTAATGCGCGAGCATTTCACTGACTGCCTGGTCGACAGCACCGCTTACTTCAGAATTGCCCAGCTTGGTCTTGGTCTGGCCTTCAAACTGCGGTTCTGCCACTTTTACAGATATCACGGCAGTTAGTCCTTCCCTGAAATCATCACCATTGATCTCAAATTTCAGCTTGGCGAGCATACCCGATTTTTCAGCGTAGGATTTCAGGGTCCGGGTAAGTGCCCTGCGAAATCCGGCCAGGTGGGTGCCCCCTTCTATGGTGTTTATATTGTTGACATATGCCTGTACGTTTTCTGTGAATGATGCATTGTACTGCATGGCAACCTCTACGGGGATCCCGCTTTTTTCCGAATACATGCATATGGTCTTCTCGATCAGCTTTTCCCTTGTGTCGTCAAGGTACTCCACAAATTCCGGCAGACCTGCTTCTGAGAGATAAACATCCTTCAGTGGCTGACCATTATCATCACGCTGCCGCATGTCGGTGAGCGTCAGTTGCACCCCTTTGTTTAAAAACGACAACTCCCGCAGGCGGTTGGTCAGTATTTCATAATTAAAGGTGGTGGTCTGGAAAATGGTTTTGTCTGGCGTAAAATTAACTTTGGTACCCCTGATATCCGTTTCACCGGTGTGCTTTACATCGTATAACGGCGACCCCTTGCTGTACTCCTGGATATGGATCTTGTTGTCGCGGTGAACTTCAACGAGCATGTGCTGTGATAAGGCATTGACACAAGATACCCCCACACCATGGAGTCCGCCCGACACCTTGTAGGTATCCTTGTTGAATTTTCCACCGGCATGAAGTACTGTCATCACTACCTCCAGGGCACTCTTCCCTTCTTTTTCATGTATGTCGACAGGGATGCCCCGCCCGTTATCAACAACCGTAACAGATCCGTCTTCGTTGATGATCAGGTCTATCTGGTCGCAATACCCCCCCATGGCCTCATCAATGGAATTGTCGAGCACCTCGTATACCAGGTGGTGTAACCCTTTGCTGCTAACATCGCCGATGTACATGGCAGGACGTTTGCGCACTGCCTCCAGTCCCTCCAGTACCTGGATGCTTGCAGCATCGTAATTGATCTTTTACAGCTCAACAGGCTTTAATGGCGCCTTCATATTAAAATATTTTTTCTTTATTGATTGATAATGTGCATGCCAACAGACCTTATTTCCGTTGGTGTTACCCTGAAAAAACGTAACGTGCAAAGATAGGCTTTTTAATCCACTTAACCTACAAAAAAAGAGTGCGAAACAAGCTTTTAACCCTCATAAAAACAAAGGGTTAAAAACCATAGGAAACACCCCCCAGGAAGCTGAATGCCTGTGTGGGATAATGGAGCCACCGTTGGTAAGATTCGTTTGGCATGTTATGAAAGAGAAGGAAGACCGAAAAGTTTTTGGTGTAGCGGTATTCGACCCCCAGGTTGGCATCTATATAAAAGTCGTGCAGTTTTTTTTCTGAGAGGGGGACAACAGGAGCGGTATCTGACAGCAGCGCACCATACGCACCGGATCGTCCGTACAGGTCGGCTGTGAGGTTAATTTTGTCAAACAGGCTGTAACGCACATTCATTGTTGCCAGGAAGTCGGGTTTGTGCCACGGCTTTTGCTGGTTTTCCATCGAGTAATCGAAATAGTCGCCACGCAGTCGCAGAGAGAACCGTTCACCGAAACGGGCCAGCAGTTCTGCATGGAATGCCAGTTTGCGGATGTCGTCATAGATCACAGAAAAAGCGTCATAGCCTGCATAGGTATCGGTAAGGACGGCATCCTGGTCAGCAAATAGGGCAAAAAGCGGGTAGTTATCAATAATGCTGTTTGACAATCCAAGTCTGTAAGAAACCCGGCTGGAGATCGATCCCCTGATACCCCCTTCAATGACTGACCGTACGTTGGACAATGTCATGCCGGGTCCGGATTGGACAAACGGGTTCATTTGAGAGAGTTTTTGCCACGATTGCACTTCCTGGTAACCTGATGCTTCAAGGTGTGCGACAAGCCGGTCAGGAATAAGCTCCATTTCGAGTCCTGCCAGCGGGTATGCCCTCAGCAGGAAGTTTGCATTGTCATCTTCTACAGATAAATTCACCCCGATGTGAAAACGGAGTCTGTCGATTTCCGAAAAGAGCTTGGGCCGCATACTGTATATTCCCGCCCTTGATGTGTCTGAAAGGTTGGTGTAGCGGTAATGATCGGCACGCACGTCCATCCGGAAAGATTGTCTGTCAGCGATATCAAAAGGATCGGCCCCGATCTTTCTGCCTGTTTCGCCCTTTAGCCCAATATGATGTTCATTCCCATCATACCTGTCACTCAACCATTGATGGGAGAGTCCGGCATGATAGTTGACCCGGTCAGAGCCTTTATGGTTGTTCCCAAAATGCACGTGCGACGAGAGGAGGTCATATCGCTGCCTGATATCGCCGGCGACCGGTAACCCAATGGTGTCGTTTCCCGGGGTTTCTTCAGGCAATGTTATTTCATCAGGTTTTCCATAATAATGCACCACGTGTCTGTCGTATACGATACCTGCACCAAGCGTTGTTCCGGAAAAGAAACGTTGTCCGTGAATGTTTGCCTTGTTGTGGCTGTACAGGCTATGGGGGTATCCGTCAATTTCCTGTCCGGATGAGATATGCCTCAGATGTACCCCAAGGTTATACACCCCGGCATGCGAGGTATTGAATATCCCTTCAAACCATGGTGTCTGATAATTGCCATAGGCCCCCTTAACCTGACCCTGGTGTTGTGAAACCATCCGGGGGCGTGGCAAACGTACTGGTGTGATCGTGTCTGCCTGATACCTTGTGATGATCTTTTGCGGATGTATATCGTAAGCCAGGTCCAGGTCAATGCGGACGGTATCTTCAATTACCGGATTGGTATTGATTTTGAATGCGTCTGATATGGTTGGCTCATAAGGTGCAATTACCTGTATCTCGTCAATATCCAAAAACCTCTGGGCGCTGGCATTGTTTCCAAATATAATTGCTGTGAACAACGGTATGACCTTTAGCCAGTGCCTGATGCTTGTCGGTAACGGGGTTCTCATCTGATCACTCATTTTGCCTTGGATTAATTAATTCTGCCGTTTTTTCTGGTTTTACGGATGACTGTCGTTTGTCCGGTCATCATTGTGCTGCCTGTTATTGCTGCTGATTGTCAATAAACCGCAACCTTTCTTCTGCCTGGCGTCTCAGCTCTTCTCCGTCATGGTTTTCAATAATGCTTTCCAGTGTGTGTCTTGCCTGGAATGTGTTGCCGGTTTCTATGTAAACGTCTGCCAGGAGCAGGAAGATCTTTGCCAGCCAATAATCGTAAGCCGAGAGTTTGTTTATGTAGTCAAATATCTGTTCTTCGGCTTCTGCATAATTGCCTTCCCTGAAAGTGATCAGTGCCAGGTTATACATGGCCTCGGCTGCCCGGCGGTTTTGTGCGATCTCTGTGACTTTTCCCAGGGCTGTCCTGGCGGTGTGCTTGTTGCCTGTGGCCATTGCCGACAAACCCTGTATCAGCAGTGCTTCCTGCCTGCCGTCATCCGGCAGCTTATCAGTCTGCAGTACAACTGTGGCCGCTTCCAGGGCACCCTGGAAGCGCTCCATATGGTAAAGGCAACGCATGATGCCTTTGCGGGCAACAAGAATGTTGGAGCGAATCTCGGCTATTGTTTCCAGATGCCTGAAATGTCCGAGTGCTTTTTCATAATTGTTGCCATGGTATTCTATGCTGGAAGCCCTCAGCAGGGCATTCTCAAGAAATTTTGACCTTGGCCTGTCGATCACATAAAGGTATCCATCCAATGCCTGCTGACGTTCATTGGTACGGAAAAGACATTCTGAGCGGTAAAAATGGGCATGTGTTGCGAATACTCCATTCGGGAAACGGTTGAGGTAATTCGTGAAGCTCGTTATGGCATGGGCACAGTCGCCCTGCATGTAACGATTCTCAGCGGCCCGGTAAACCAGGGTGTCTTCCTGTGCCGTGCTTATATCGGCTATGCCAACATCCTCCGTGAACCGCACAAATTCATCAACCCGGTCGAGGCTTACGTAAATGTTGCGGATAGAAGCAAGGGCTTCTTCAGCCTGGGGAGTACCGGGATATTGTTCAACCACTTTTTTAAACATGTCAAGAGCCTTCATGTCCTCATTGTCATTAAAATATATCAGTCCGGTTTTCAGTTTGGCACTCTGGACATATGAGCTGTTGGGGTGTTCGTTTATGATCTGGTAAAAATAATTCCTGGCGCGGCTGTTGTTGTTGAGCGTCAGCCACGAGTTGGCAATTTCATATTTGCTGTCATCGACAAATGACGATTGCGGGTAATCGCTGATCAACGACTCCAATGTGGCAATCTTTTCAATGTAGTTACCTGTTATGCCATACACGAGTCCTTGCTGAAAAACAGCATAATCAGTGTCGACAACATCCATTTGTATGGCGCGCGAATAATAATCCATTGCCGGCTGGTACTGTTTGGTGATAAAGTATGAATCAGCAATTCGCAGCATTGCATCGTTGATCATCCGCTGGTCTTCACCCGTGGCAGTGATATATTCCCTGAATTTGCTGATGGCCTGGTTGTATTGTTTTTGTTTGAAATGTGCATATCCTGCCAGGTAGTATGCCTGGTTGTATACGGGTAGTCTGCCTGCAGCCCGGACAGACATGAATGCATTTACAAGGCGTATGGCCTCATTAAACTGTCCGCGACGATACAACGCTTCAGCCATCCAGTACATGGCTGAAGCTTCAAGATCCCTGTTTTCCTGGAAGCGTCGTGTTTTTTCAAAATGATTGATCGCTGCCTCAAAATCGCCATTGTTAAACAGCTCCACACCCCTGTAAAACGACACCCTTTGGTAGGCTTCCCTCAGACGGGGCGTGTTCAATGCTGTTTTTTCGAGTGACGAAAGTGCGTCTTTGTAATTACTGGTGGTAAAGTAAAGGTCTGCAAGGTGACCCAAAGCCTCCTCCATCCTGGGTGAGCCGGGGTATTCAGATATGTATTTCTGAAAAGCAAGTATGGCTTCATTGTGCGGGTCGTAAGACAATTCAAACGACAAAAGGGCATAATGAAACAATGACTCCCTTGCAATGTTTTCCTGCAAGCCAATCCGGTAGGCCTGCATAAAGGCGTTGCGTGCAAACCGTTTCTGTCCGGTTTCAATATATGCAGAGGCAAGATGGTAATAGGCACTTTGCGACAACTGGTCGTCGTCTGCAATGGCTCTTTCCAGGTGCGGGATGGCTTCTTCGTAGCGTTCCGACATGTATAGTGCATAGCCCAACTGGTAATGATCCTGGTTACTGCCCATGCCCCTCCGGTGATTCAGGTATTCTTCGAGGAAAGGGATGGCCTCCCGGTATTGTGATCGCTGATAATGGGCTTCCCCGGTAAGGCGTGCGATCTCAGCCATATCTCTTGGCGAGGCTTCTTTCCGCAATGTGGATGCATGGGCAATCAGTTCGTCGTATTGTTCCTGCAAATGGTAAATATGTAAAATATAATAAGGCACCATTGGACCGAACTGGTTATCGCCGGTAAGCAGTTGAAACGATTCCATTGCCGCCTCATAATTGCCTTTTACGTAAGCAATGTGTCCGGCATAATAGGTTGCCTGGTTAAAGTACTCAGTGTCGCTGCTGCTTATCTGGCTGAAGAGTTGTGCAGCCGTGTTGTATGAGCCGGTCATAAAATGGCTGTAAGCCTTGTTAAAGATAAATTCAGCCTTTGCATCCTGGTCTATGTCGCGGGCATGTAGTCTGTCATACCATTTCGCTGCTTCCTCATAATTTCGCTGACGGAAGTTGACGTTGCCCATATGATACCAGGCCAGGTTTTTGCCATGGTGTGCAGGATGTTTGTCAATATATGCCTGCAGGAGGTTTAATGCATCGGGTTCATTGATCTCTGCTGCACAAATGGCTGCATACAAGGTGGCATTGGCATGCAGGGCGTCTTTTGGATCATCGATGCGGTCAATGGCTTGCAGAAACAAATGTCTGGCCGCTCCAAACTTTTCCTGTTTATACAATTCAACAGCCTGCCGGTACGTGGCATCTGGTTCGTCATAAATGGCTGTTCGCTGTGAAACAGCGTTCTGCACAGCGGCAAGGTTGCATACCAGCAGCAGCAAGAAATACTTTTTTGTCATCGTTTTTCCAGGTATCATACACGTTATATGAAAAAAGAGGCAGGTCTGTAAGCCGGGTTCTGTAACACCTGCTACAGGTGCTTCCTGTCATTTGTCTGGAATAACATTCACATGTTATTTCTAACGGCCTACCCTCCGGGTTCGGGCGAGCAACCCTCAATCCCCGGTATATTTGGCCTTTCAACGCATAAGGCTTGCCCCCTTATCCGGTCACCCGGACAAGGCGTGAGCTCTTACCTCACGTTTTCACCCTTACCCGCCTGGATTCAACCAGTTACGGGCGGTTTTTTTCTGTGGCGCTTTCTCTCGGCCCTTTTAACGGGACCGGCTTCCCGTTAGGAAGTATGCTGCTCTGTGTTGCCCGGACTTTCCTCATCCTGTCGGCTGACAGGACGCGACAGGACAACCTGCCTCTTTGCCTAAATTATTGTATTCTTGTGCCCTGTTAAGGAACGGGCACGTCGTATTGCAATCTGAAACCGTTACACTGTTTTCCTTAAAAGAGAACCAGAAAGCAACGGTTTTAAATGCCATGCTTGCCGATGTTGCAAACATTCACCATCATGGCTTTCTGATGCAGCAATGGGTTAAAGGCGAAACTTTCTTCTTTGTAAATTTTTACAGGTTTAAAAATGATGTGGGCTGATACAGGGTCTGTCACTTCCGTTTTGCCTTCTTTATAAAAAAAACCATGCATCAGCGAATGATTCCACTCTTCAATGTCGTTCCTTTCAACTTTTTTGACGTGGCGCCTGTACCCTGGCAGCACCATGTCAGACATCACCCCGTGAAAGTGCCCCGACCTGTTCATGAACAAACCAAAATAAAACGCCCATGTGGTATGGTTTACCACGTAAAAATCCAGCACGCTGAACAGCAGCCGGTCCTGGTTGCGTGGTACCATGGCAAGATAAATGCCTTGCCTGATGCCGTCTGACTGGTGGGGGAGCAACTGCAGCGGACTGTGCCTGTGGTCTCCGGTGACTGATGGGGACTTGATGCTTGCCAGACTGCTTGGTTCTTCCCTTTCGTCATGTGCTGTCCTGATAAGGTCGCCAACTGCATATGGAATTTCAAATCCATCATCAACAGATACGTGCACGATCTCTTCATCAACAATACGGGTAACAATGCCGCCCCCTTTTTCATTCAGGAACAACACCTTGTCGCCTACTTTGAATTTCATGGCTGCTACGATTTTATGCTGCAATAATAACGGCAAAACAAACCTTTTAATGTAACCACAGCAAATAATATGCAAAATTAACAGAATTCTGACAATCTTTTTATGTCGATAATTCCTGCGGTCTGAATACCAAGGAGCTGATTGCTGTCTTTGCCGGCAGGCAGCATCTTTCAGGGTGCTGCATGCCGGCATGATTTGGCGATACATTATCTTGCCTGCAGGATTATTACAGGGTGAAAGTGCAAACAGGAAGGGATTTTTCCTAATTTTGACGAAGCAACTTTGCGATAATCCGGTTACATTGTCAGCGTCTGTGCAGGCATAACGCAGAAACCGGATAGAAGAGACAGACACTGATTAACCATGGTAAACCCACAGTTGGATGCAGGGAAAATTTATAAAGAATCTCGTTCTATTGCTGGTACTGAATTTGCTGATCAAGCCTTTCTGGATACTGGGCATTGACCGGACAGTTCAGAACACGGTTGGTGCCGAAGAGTATGGTTTTTACTTTGCGGTATTCAATTTTTCATTCCTTTTCAACATTCTTCTTGACCTTGGCATAACCAATTTTAACAACCGCAGCATAGCGCAAAACAAGGCGCTGCTTACGAAATACTTGTCTAACATACTGGTTTTAAAATTTTTATTGTTTCTGTTGTACCTGATCGTTACGTTTGTTTCTGCGTTGTTTATTAACTACAGCCAGGAACAGCTTCGCCTGCTCTATTTTCTTGCCATTAACCAGTTTTTGCTGAGTTTCATTCTTTATCTGCGCTCCAATCTTGGCGGGTTGCATCTATTTCGTACTGACAGCATGATATCGGTGCTCGACCGGACACTCATGATCATTATCTGCGGGGTATTGATCTGGGGAAACGTGGTGGATGAGTTCAGGATTCACTATTACATATATGCACAAACTGTTGGTTATTGCATTACGGCATCGGTCACTTTTTTCCTTGTGATGCGTAATGTCAGAAGACGCTTTTTGCGTCTGAACTGGAATTTCCCTTTTCTGCTGGCGGTTGTTAAAAAGAGCTTTCCTTATGCCATCCTGGTGTTGCTCATGACATTTTACAACCGTATCGACAGCGTGATGCTGGAGCGGTTGCTGGATGATGGTGCCCGTTACAGTGGGATCTATGCATCGGCATACCGTCTTCTTGATGCCACCAATATGATTGCCTATCTTTTTGCGGTATTGCTGTTGCCCATATTTGCCCGGATGATCAAACAAGAACAGGCGGTTGAACAACTTGTGAGACTCTCTTTTACTCTGATCATCACCCTGGCGATCATCATTGCTGCCGGTGCATTTTTTTATTCAGGCCATATCATGGAACTGCTGTATCCCATCCATTCGGGAGAGACGGTTGAGGCTTTTCAATACAGGATCAGCCAGTCGTCGGTTGTTTTTGCCTTGCTGATGACCTGTTTTATGGCCATTGCCACAACCTATATTTTTGGCACGCTCCTTACCGCCAATGGCAGTTTGATGCAACTGAACCTGATCGCCCTGTCAGGGATGGTGCTGAACGTTCTTTTAAACCTCCTGCTGATACCGGTTTATTTTGCCATTGGCTCGGCAGTGGCCAGCTTGTTTACCCAATTGCTGGTAGCAGGCGTGCAGATCCTCGTTGTTCGCAAACTTTTTTGCCTGCAGACAAACCTCCGCCTGCTCATTACGCTGGCGGTATTTTTCGCGGGTGTTGTTATGACCGGGTGGTTTTCGCTGATGTTGCCTTTTTCATGGAAAATCAACCTGATCATTATGGGTACGGGCAGCATCCTGCTGGCTCTTGGTGTCAGGCTGATCAGCCTCCGGCAGATCTATCAGCTGATACGTTACGGGGAAGCATAACAGGAATGGTACAAGGGACGGAATGGTCTTTGGTTCGAATCCAGGCGGTGGCCATCGCCCGGTTCGCATAAAAAAATTTTGTGTACTTTTGGCGTCATTTCTCCAATAAGCTGGATTTATACAGCGTTATTGTTACAAGTAATAAATAAATACAATATATTATGGAGCATAAGGACAATGCGTTTGACTCAACCAATGTTTTTGTATTTTTTCTTCGTTGGTGGTTACATTTAGTCATAATTTGTGCAGTAGCTGCAGTTGCTGCGGTCATTTTTTCCTCACCCCGGTTCATTACACCGAAGTTTCAATCGACAGTTACCATGTTTCCGGCTACCACAGGAAGTTTATCCCGTTCTGTATTTGTTGGCACCGACCCCGATTTTCTTGCCTATGGTGAAGTGGAGGAAGCCGAAAGGTTGCTGCAGATCCTTGAGTCGGCCAATATGCGCGAAAGGATAGTGGCACGTTTTGACCTCCATACACATTATGGCATACCTGAGGGAGCCAGGTACAGCAAGACTTATATGATTGATGAATACCGCAGCAACATAAAATTCCGCCGTACCCAGTTTGGTGCTGTTGAGATCAGGGTAAGGGACCGCGATCCGGTTATGGCTGCTGATATTGCCAACGAACTGGCCATTCTGGCCGACACGTTGCAGAATGATCTGCTTCGTGAGCGTGCAAAACTTGCCTATAAGGTTGCAAGAACACAATATGAAACATTATTGGCAAAAAAGGAAGAAGCCAAAAATTCCTTGCGTCACATCATGAGCATGGGGGTATCGAATCCCGAGTACCAGGTACAAATGCTCACCCGGCAGCTTGCGATCGACTTGTCGTCGAGCAATAAGGATGGGGTTGATGTGCTGAAAGAAAACCTGGATATGCTGGCCGACCATGGCGGTTCGTTTGTATTCAACGAAAACTACCTGGTCCATGCCAGTAATCAGTTGATCGCAGTGGAAGACAGGTACCTGCAGGCAAAGATCGACAAGGAGAATGTTGTTCCTTTTCACTTTATTCTGGATACCGCCTTTGAAGCCGATAGAAAAGTGTATCCGGTCCGCTGGCTGATTGTTTTTCTGACCACTTTTGCTGCCGGGTTTATGGGAGTTGTGATCCTCATGGTGTATGAGAACCTTGTTGAAAAAGGAATCATCAAAGAAAAAGCACCCAAAACCTCAAAGTCGTAACGTTCCCGTGCCAAAAGCAAACAGACTGTTATGGTTTTATGGCGGAAGTGCCCTTTTTGTGGCACTCAATATCTATTTGATCATAACCAAAGAGGTCTACTGGTTCTATGCATTGCCGGTTGCCGTGATCCTGATCATGATGTTCCTGTTTTCTCTCGACAGACTGATTTTGCTGCTGGTGTTTCTTACGCCGCTTACTTTTAAGTTTGAACACTATGACCTGGGATTTACCATCAGCTTTCCGACAGAGCCACTCATTGTGGCCATCATGTTTTTGTTCTTTTTCAGGCTGATCTATGAGGGCAATTATAATGTGCGTGTATTGCGTCATCCGGTAACCATATTCCTGATGCTGAACCTTCTGTGGATGTTTGTTTCTACAGTCACCAGTGAGATTCCCCTGGTATCGGTCAAACACTTATTATCCCGTCTATGGTTTGTGACAACGTTCTTTTTTGCAGCGATATTTCTTTTCAGGGAGGTTGGCAACATCAAACGGTTTATGTGGCTTTTCGGGGCTGCACTGGCACTGGTGGTATTGTATGTGACATACAATCACTACCAGGCTGGTTTTGAGAGGGATATGGGTTATGCGGTGGTTCGTCCCTTCTTTAACGACCACACGCACTATGCAGCGGTAATTGCCCTGGTTGCTCCTTTTTTTATTGTATTAACATTCAACCGGACGGACAAAGGATGGCTCCGTTACATGGCCCTGGTTTTTTTCCTGGTTTTTTGTGCAGGGATCGTATTCAGCTACAGCAGGGCATCCTGGCTAAGCATTTTTGTTTCTGCTGCAGGATTTGTCATTCTGGCCCTTCGTTTGCAGTTTCGTTTTATCCTGGCGGGATTGGTACTTGTGGTTGGCGGATTGTACCTGTTTCAGTCGGAGATCATCATGCACCTCGAACGCAACCAGCAGGAATCGTCGGGCGATTTTGCGGAGCACATCCGTTCGGCTTCCAACATCACCTCCGATGCGTCTAACCTGGAACGGATAAACAGGTGGCGCTCGGCATACCGCATGTTTGAGGAGCGTCCACTGGTGGGCTGGGGTCCCGGTACCTACCAGTTTGTATATGCCCCCTTTCAGCGATCAGAAGATTACACCATCATCACCACCCATTTTGGCGACCTGGGCAACGCACATAGTGAGTACATCGGACCACTTTCTGAGAGTGGTTTCCCCGGTATGCTCACTTTCACCGCAATGGTGCTTGCTGTGCTTGCCACCGGTGTAAGGCTCTATAAAAAAGCCCCTACACGTGAAATGCGTTTGCTGGCTTTGGGGATCACCCTGGGCTTTATAACCTATTTCACCCATGGCCTGCTCAATAATTTCCTTGATACCGATAAGGCATCCGTGCCCTTTTGGGGTATGATGGCCATGCTTGTGGCCATGGATGTTTTTTATACAAAACGAAGATAGCTGGTTAAAAACAATTTTTGTAATCCTGAACAAAACATGTATCGTATGGAAACCATCAAGACATTACTGGAACATAAAACAATCCGGAAGTATAAAAGTGACCCGGTCGACGACAAGGTGCTCGATGAGATCCTTGATGCCGGATTCCGGGCTTCCACCACAGGCAATATGCAAGTGTATTCGGTCATTGTATCGAAAGAGAGGGACAAAAGAAAAGAGTTGTGCAAGATACATTTTGGCCAGGAGATGGTAGAACAGGCGCCTGTTCTGCTGACCTTCTGTGCCGATTTCAACCGGTTCAACAAATGGTGCCGTCAACGGGATGCTGATCCGGGTTATGATAACTTTTTGTCGTTTTTTACAGCGGCCATCGATGCGCTCCTGGTAGCTCAGAATGTCGCTGTTGCAGCAGAAGCACACGGTTTGGGTATCTGTTACCTGGGGACAACCACTTACCAGGCTGACAAGCTGATCGGGTTTTTTGATCTCCCTTCCGGGGTGGTGCCTGTTACAACCCTGGTGGTCGGATATCCTGATGAGAACCCGGATCAGGTCGACCGCCTGCCCGCTGAAGGCGTGGTACACCATGAAACATACAAGGACTATAGTCCGGAAGACATAGACCGTATATACAGGGAAAAGGAACAACTGCCGCTGACCGCACAACTCATCGATGAAAACCAGCTGGACAACCTGGCACAGATTTTCACCTTTAAGCGTTATACGAAGAAGGACAACCTGCATTTCAGCCGTGTCCTGCTCGATGTGTTGCACGATCAGGGCTTTATGAACCACGAAGGGGATTAAAACGGCACGGGACCTTAGTTGCTGTCAGGGAAATACGATCCCCGGGAAGTTCCCGATGGCTACCCTTGGGACTGATGCGTGGTATTTGTGGTTGATGGCGTCAATAAATTCATTTGCCACGACGGCAGAAGCCCTGACGCTCAGATGTATCCCGTCGAGTGAAAAGACCCCTCCCGAAATGAATTGCGTGTCAAATGGTATGGCATCATAATACAAACCCGTTCTGGCCCTCTTCAGCAGCGCCTCAATATCGACAAAGGCCAGTCCGTATGATTCAGCAACATCTTTAATAACTGAATTATACTGTTCACTGGCTTCTTTAATGTCTTCAATCTGCTCCAGGCTCAGATAGTACTCAGCTGCCAGCGGTTCCTGGCTTCCCCATCCCTGATTTTGTATTCCGTTTAGTGCGGTGATCAGAACAAGTTCTCCTTGTTCCAGTTGCCGGATACCGGCCGGATGCCCGGGGTCAACAACCACCAGGGGGTTCAATCCCGTTGAGAATGAGATATGCGGGGCTGCCTCATACGCTGTGTTGAGCAGGGTGATCACCGCCGGGTCGAGTAGTGGCAGGGCATTGTAAGGAACAGTGGTAAAGAAGGGTATGCTGCTGATGTCTGGGATATTGGCAACAGCGCCTTTTGCCCCGGCAGCCGTAAGTTGGGCAACAATGGCCTGATAGGCCATCTCAAACTCTATGACTGGCGTAATGCCATCGCCCTCCCCGCCGCTTATTGCATATAACAGAACGTCGTTGTTGCCGGTCCACAAAGTAAAGAATGTGGGGTGCAGGGCCATGGCGTCAGACAGGACGCTGCTGGTTTGCGGATTGGATGCAAACCTTCCGAAATATGGGTATAAGGTGCCGTATCCCTCAAAAAGCAGGTGACCTGCTTTGCTGCCTGGTACGCCCATATTGTGGAAAGGACCCTCTGACTGGAATATATTCTGAAAGTTCCCGGCATCGGGTGTACCGGGTGCCGGAACAGGCATGGGGCCACCTTCTGTATCAGCAAGAACCAGCCGGTTGCCAAAGCCAAGATCGTCTTTCATATAAGGCTGCCTGAATGATGAGAGTCCGGCGTGCATAAACTGTCCGGCCATAATGTTTGCCAGTGAATGCTCCTGTCCGGACCGGAACAGCTCTCCATCCTTGAACCCTGCAGTCAATGAGTTGCCGATGGCAACAAAGGTGGTTAGGTCTATCTCTCCTGCATCAGGAGTGGCTTGATCAATTTCTGCCTCACAAGCCCAGAAAGCCGGCAAGAGGAGCAGGATTAACAAATACTTGATCTGATTCTTATGCATGACGTATGATTTTTTCTGTTTATAAACTGTAGCTGATTCCAAGACCGGGAATGATCACCCTCGACTTGTATGTACCCCCAAAGTTCTCTGGTGAAAAGTATTTGTTTCCCTCCAGTCCTATAATAAACAGCAGGCTGGCATCGATGCTCAGGTTTGGAAAGGGAAGGAATGAGACTCCCCCTGTAAATGCGAGGTTATCCAGACTTGGGGTTTCAGGCGAAAAATACTGGTCATTGACGGGTGAGGGGTCGTAATAAGCACCTGCCCTGACAAACAAACCTTCATTGATCCTGTATTGTCCGCCTGTCCTGACGATCAGCTTGCTGCTGTATTCCCTCGGACTGCGGCTATCCTGCAGGTTGGGGGTATTTGTTTCAAAATCGAAATGTAGTTCTTCATATACGTCCCAGAACACATAATTCAGCGCCATGCCGATCATCAGGTCTGGTGTTGCCTGGTAGGAAATGCCGAAATCGAGGTTTGCCGGCAGCGGCAATGTAACGGCCACTTTGTTCGTGGCAGGGAAGGCCTGTGATAATGAGGATGGGACAGTAAAGTATGCATCTCCGTCGTCTACTGCCATGTCAATTTTCGAGCGATAACTGATACCGGCCTGGAGTCCGGAAGGGTGCGCATATTGAATGCCCGCATTAAAGCCGAAATTGGCCGTACTCCCTTCGATATTCACACGCCCTTCACCTTCGGGACCCTGGATCGGCAATGCCCGTTCCATGTCGACCGCTCCGAATGCATATACAAAGCCTGCACCCAGCGACAGGTTTTCAGTAAGCCTGTATGAAATGGTAGGCTGAACGGTAATAGCCATCAGCGAAATTTCCTGGATCAGGAAGCGGCCTGCCCACCCATCTTCCCAGGCAAGACTGTTGCCGTAGGGTGTGTTCACAGCAATACCTGCGGCCAGGCGGTCCGTTATCATACCGGCAGCATACACATAGAAGGGGGTCCCCGGAGGATTGTCGGTTGTAGCCTGGTATACGGATGGTTCATCCATTTGAAAGGCCGTGCTGGCCAAAATACCACTCATACCTGCCTGCACACTGAGCCGTTGCGGCATCATGGCAAGGGCGCCCGGATTGTAAAATGCCGCACTTGCATCCATTTGCAGGGAAGTGCCAATCAATCCCATGCCAATCTGTTTCTGTCCGTGCAAACTCACCTGGTAGCCGCCCGCTTTAGCCGGACTGTAAGCCATCAACAACAACACGGCACTAATCATCAATTTTCGCATACTTACATTGTTTTGGTGAATGAATTCAAACTTACTTGAGGGTAATAAAAAGGCCGCAAGATAATAAAAAAACGCAAGTATTAAACAAATGTTTGTTTTTTTTCTTCCGGTGCCATATTGTTTGCCGATGATGCAGGTTGCTGTCCCGGTGATGCAAAAAATGAGGTCTGTCAGTATTGGAAGCTGCTGCCACCGATAAATTCACGGAGAATGGAAGTGGGGGGTATGTCTTTCGGATTGATTGGTGTTAACAGCGAAAGGATTCGGTTCAGCCTGTTTGTCTCATCCCGGATCTGGTCATTTTCAGCTTTGTCAGTCTGCACAATTGCCGGAGCATAATGAGAAAAAACGGCTGGTTCGTAAATTAGTGCTGAGTTGAATATGGCGTGGGCACTCTCCTGGAAAGGAAAAATGCTTTGGTATTCGTTTTGCAGGATGTCGGGCCACCGGCTGATTGTTTCGTTAAAGCTATAGCCCCTGAACAGGTGGTCGCGCACCATTCTGCGGATCAGCCTGTGATCGGAGGTGGAGAAAGGCAGGTGGTCGTGAATGTTGAGCGTGCTGAGTGCCGATACGTATAGCCGGTATGATGCAGCATCCATCACATCCTGCCATAACGCCGGGTTTAGTCCGTGAATCCCCTCAACGATGATATAGGTATTGCCGGAGATTTGTGTGGGTCTCTTTTCGGGCCGGGCCCCTTCACCGTCAAAATGGTATTTCGGTAAATGGACGGGTTTTCCCCTCAGCAGGTCACGAATGTTGCATTTGAAAAGATCAAGGTCCAGTGCAGTGATGAGTTCAAAGTTCTTCATTCCTGTTTTGGGATCATCAGGAATGACACGGTGTGGAAGATAAAAATTGTCCATTGAGAGGATCAGCACCTCTTTTTTCATTACCTTAAGTTCAATGGCCAGCCGGTTAGCCGATGTTGTCTTCCCCGATGAAGTGGGGCCAGCCATGAAAACAACCCTGCAGCCAGGAGAGGCGTTCACGATCTCATCGGCAATCTGAATTATTTTCCTGTTTTGCCAGGCTTCCGACAATTTGATGAACTCAGGAAGGTCGCCACGCGCAATTACGTCATTCAGCTCTGCAAAGCTTGCGATCCCCAGATGCTTCATGGTCTCTTCGGCTTCCTCAAACCCAACGAAATATTTGCTTTTTTCCGGTTGAGACGGCATAACACGGTCAAAAAACCCGGGATCGGCGATCAAAAAAAAGCCACGGTTGAATGCCTGCAGTTTAAAATCCTTGAGTCGTTCATAATTTTCCCGGATGTCGTTCATAAGCAGTTCGCCATTGCCGTTGAGATGCGCCAGGCGAAGTCCCCCCGTGCTTCCATTGTGTCTCCCCGATTCTATCAGGTGCACAATGTCTTTGCGGCGGTTCTGCGCAAAATAGTGCACAATGCTTTCCTCACTCATGGCTTCAATGCGAATACCCTCATTCCTGTATATCATATACCTGATATGCATGGTGATCTGGTTCAGCTCTTCCGCGTTTGGAACATGGTTTTCGAAGTACCCGTATACACCTCCGGGAATGCTGTACGCAATGTAGTATTCCTTATCCTTCAGTACCAGCGACACCGCTTTGTTGAATAATACCAGCAACGGCTCCATCAGGTTGCGGAACGAACGCTGCAATGCCTCCGGATGCGATTGTGTTGATGTATTAGCGGGATAAGATGAATGAGCCATAAATAATCATTGCATTTTTCTGTGATCAATTTTGGGGGCACGAAGGTACAAAAAAAACGACTGCGGTCGTGAAGCGACATCACAACAGATGGTGATTGATCACACTGCAGTCGTTTTTTTATTGTGATTTTAACAAATTGTATGTAGGTTTGCCGGTAGTAAATGATTCAAATGATCAATTGTAACATAATATTTTACACATGGCAGATTTATCTACGAATTACATGGGACTCCATCTGCGCAGTCCGGTTATTGTCGGCAGCTCCGGACTGACAAAGAGTTTGGACAATCTTGAACTGATTGACAAAAAAGGTGCAGGCGCTGTTGTGCTGAAATCATTGTTTGAAGAACAGATCAGGTTCGAAGTGCGCAGGATGTTTTCTTATAATGATACACAGAGTGTATATACG
>PWKN01000042.1 GCA_003559735.1 Bacteroidales bacterium
ACGATCTCATCTTCATGAAAAAGTGCCTTTTCAACAGGCAACAGGATGGAAAATTCGGTCCCGGCATCCACTTCGCTTTTAACTTCAATCTTCCCCCTGTATAAATCGACAAGGTCTTTTGTCAGTGACAGTCCGATCCCAGTGCCTCCCGCAATGTGTCCCAAATCCTCATCAGCCCTGTAAAACCGTTCAAATACCCTGTCGATCTTTTCTTTCGGAATCCCTTTCCCAGTGTCTTTAACCCTGATAATTAAGTGACCAGGGATTTCTTTATTGTTGTCGTTTTGGTTTGCGGGGTCAATACCTTCTCCTTCGATGGCAGCAAAGCTGGCTGACACATCGATCCGGCCGCCTGGAGGGGTGTGTTTAAGAGCGTTGGAGAGGAGGTTGTACAGGATCTTCTCAATTTTGTCACCATCGAAATAGCACATATGCCGTTGCTGTGGCAACCTGATGGTGTAGCGGATGTTTTTTTGCTCTGTAGCCATTTTGTATGTTGTGGCTATCTCCATTATGTATTTAATGATATCTCCTTTCCCGACAGAAAGCCTGAGGGCACCGGCCTCAATTTTAGATATGTCAAGGAACTGATTGATCAGCGATACCAGCCGAAGCGTATTCCTTTTAATGACTGTAAAAGGCAATGCGTATTCCTGCTTGTGTGACAGTTCAGTCCACAGTTTCTCCAGCGGGTTAAGTATCAGGGTTAACGGGGTGCGGAATTCATGAGATATATTGGTGAAGAAATTTATTTTCATCTGGTCGGCCATGTGCAGTTTCTGGGCCTGTTCCTGGAGCATTTGCTTTTGTTCTTCTATTTCAAGCGTTCTCTCCCTGACACGCTGTTTCAATACGACCTGGTATTGTTTTAGCCGGTATGTGCGGAAGGTGATCCAAAATGCGATACTGGCAAGTACAGATATCAGGATAATTAATTTAAACCAGAAGGTATTCCACCATGGAGGCAGTACGGTGATTTCAAGACTTCTTGCTTCTTCATTCCAGAGTCCGTCATTATTTGAACCCCTTACCAGGAACCTGTATGTTCCCGGATCAAGGTTGGTGTATCTTGCTTCCCGCGAGGTGCCCGCATAGATCCATTCTTTATCGAATCCCTCCAGCTGATACATGTATTTGTTTTTTGCCGGATCAACATAGTTCAATGCTGCAAACTCAACAGAGAATACATTTTGGTTGTGCGTTAGCGTAATGGCTTCCAGTTCATTGATGTGTTTTGGCAATACCGCGTCGGTTCCGGGTTCAACGGCCTGGTTGTGGATCTTGAACTCGGTAAAGACGATGGGTGGGATGTGTTCGTTTTCCCTGAAATCTGACGGATTGAATGCAGTGATCCCGTTTACGCCTCCAAAGAAGATCCAACCCTTGGCATTTGCGTGGCCGCATTCTGCATTGACCCTGACACCATCGGAGGCGTCATAGTTGATGAAAATGTTGCGGCTGACATTGAATTTGCTGATCCCCTTTTGGTGCTCAGCCAAAGGTTACCTGAGAAATCTTCCTGGATGTTATAGATAAGATTACTGGCCAATCCGTCGCTGGCAGTATATTGTTTTTTTTCGCCCGTCTTAAAATTGATAAAGTCCAGTCCATTGTTGGTTCCCACCCAGGCAGTTTGTTCACCGGAGAAGTGGATGCAATAGGCATCGTTACTGCTCAGTAAACCAAAGGCCTGATCCCCCCTGTATCCTTCCGATAAGTACTGAGTGATCTTGCCGCTCTTTCTCTCATACTGATACAGTCCGCCGGCCAGAGTGCCAATCCAGACATTGTCTTCCGTGTCGTTGGTAATATATATGACCTCAGCATTGATCTCTGAATCGGGGTGCGAAAGAAAAAAATGCTCAAATAAGCCTGTATCAGGGTTGTATTTGTCGAGGTATCCTCTGGTGGAACCAAACCATAAATACCCTTCCCTGTCTTCGTGAATTGCCCTGATGTTGATGTCGCCCTGGTATAATGGGTTGTTGCGTTCACTCTCTTTCCAGGGTAGTCGCCTGAAGGTTTCGGCGACCGGGTCAAATTCATGAACTCCCCCTCCCCAGGTACCTATCCACATCCTTTGCTGCCTGTCAATATGGATGGCACTCACTCCTCCCTTATTCAGCGAGGCGGGGTTGCCTGGCTCATGGGTGTAATACCTGATGTCTTTGTTCTCAAAACTGGTTTTTAACAATCCGTAATCCGAACCAATCCATATATTGCCATCAGTGTCAGATGCGATCGATTTGATATATCGTTGCATCTGAATTTCTGAATTGTTCACCTCCGGGAAATGATCATGAAAACGGTTATAGTCTGGATAATAGATATTCAATCCACCCTGGTATGTGCCAACCCACATAATTCCATTGCTGTCGCGGTAGATGGTCCTGACCAGGTTATTGCTTAAAGAACCCGGATCATTATGCACATTGAGGATGTTCTTCAATTCATTGGTTTGCGGGTTATATATGTTTAAGCCGTATTCCGTACCGATCCATATATTGCCCTTGCTGTCCTCATTTATTGCATGGATATGATTGTTCGATAAATTGTTTATGGTACCCCGTTCTTCCCTGAAGTCAAAAAAGCGCGGAATTGATGAAGAGATGTCGGTGCTGATCCTGGTAGTAAACAACCCTTCAACTGTCCCAATCCAAACGGTTCCATAATGGTCAATATGGATGGCCGCAACGATGTTGAAATTTCTGTTGTCTGTCTGGGTGATCGCTGCAAGGTCCCTTAGAATGTAAGTTTTGTAGTTTGCATTCTTCATCAGGACACCTTTTTCCCAGGTGCCGAAATAATAGTTGTTGAAAATGTCTTTTGTTATATGGTTGACTGCAATTCCCTTATCGGCCGTATGCTTCAGCAAAAATTTACCGGATGATCGGTCGAACGTGTAAACCCCCAGTTCATTGCCTGCCCACAATGTATTGTTGTCGTCGACAAACAGGCTCCTGATGGTGTTTTTTTGCGGCAACGATTGTGGATACAGTGTAAATTGCTCTGATGCATAATCAAAGCGCATCAGCCCCTTCTCTGTCCCTATCCAGAGGTTGCCCGAATGATCGGCGGCAAGACTTGTAACGGATCCGTCAGCAATGCTCAGTGAATCGTTCGGGTCGTGGATGAAGGACCTGATCTGGTAACCATCATAACGGTTTAATCCGCGGTTTGTGCCAATCCATATATATCCGTAGTGATCTTCCAGTACGGCACTGACAATGTTATTGGAGAGACCGTCTTCAACAGTCAGCTTCTTGAATATGTAATCAGCCGGACTGGCAGGTGTGGCAACTTGTGATAAAAGATGACCGGTCTGCAACAGGAAAAAAAGCAGAGAAGCCGTAAGAATAAACAGGTATGATTGTTGGGAGGACTCAGTCATCGGTACATCGTGAATAAAAAAAATACAAAGAACAGGATGTGCAACACACAAATTTACATAATTTTTTTTTCATGCGAAATTCCACACACACGCATGAAAGAACTTTATGGGAAAGCGCAGGCGGTTACTCCTGTACGCCAGCATTTTGTAATTTTTCACGCAAAATGTTGGTGGGTTTTTACAGGAGAATTGCACAGTCCAGAAAGTCAGGTTTCTGAACTATAATGTCCGGCTTCAAAGGCTTGCGCAGTTTTGAAAACCAAGGAGTTCCCTCTTGTAAAAACCTGTTTTCAAAACAAGCATAACGCAGATACCGGCAAGTAGAGACAGACACTGGTTAATGCCATTGCTATGACAAATGAGACAAACAGAAGGCTGATATGATGCAAACACAATGTCTGCCGTAAAAAGTATTGGCAACAGTGGTACTTTTACTTCTATCCTCTATTATAAAAAAAAATGCCAGTGGGAGCTCCTTTGACGAGTAAAACAAAGCAATACAGTGTTCCGGCGGAAAGGATCAATGACCTGTTTGCCTGATGAAACATTCTGACAGAGATATGCATAGAGATGTGTCGGTTGTTGCAGCTGGCATTTGGCAAATAAAGCTATATATATTGTAAACCAAATAACTGACGTGATGTATCGAAAAGTGTCTTTTATTGTTTTGGTGTGTGGTATTCTCTTTACCTCATGCAACAGGCCTGAATTCGAAGTGAGGGTAAAAGAAACAGGTGTGTACAACCTGGTAGCGGGAAACAGTTTATTATCAGGAGATTGCGGCAGTGTCGCTGTGGTCATTCCTGTTGAGTTTATCAATGCTCAACCCGGAACCGTAAAAATAGTGGCGAGGGCAGAAGACATTTTCGGCAGGCCGGTCAAATTGGAACAGTCGTCGTTTGTTTTGGATGTGCCGGCGGGAAAACAAAAAGTGCCGGCAGAGGTGCAGCTGCAACTCTCTAACGGCTTCTATCGAATAGGTCTGACCGCCATCAATAACGATAAAAAAGCTGATATGGGTTTTACGGAAATTGGTGTTGTCCCGCCTACCGTCAAAGGCTTGCGCCCCAACTCTTTTTTTGCTTCCAATACCTCAGACATCAAACTGGGTAAAGACCTTGACCTGCTTGATATGGTTGGCATCAAGGTACAGCGCACCCATTTTTATCCGGATATTGACCAGGTTCCGGAGATCCCCTCAGATAAGCCGTTATGCCTTGATTATGGAAGGCTGACAGCCGAGTTCAATGAAACGGCGAACAGGGGCATCTGGGTGCTGCCTATTGCAGGGTACGCTTTCCCGGGCACAAGGTCGGTGCTTGCCAAAAACATGAACATGCATGGTCCGCCCAGGCACTTTTCAGAATTTGCACTGTCGTGGCGCGACATTGTAAAAACATTTCCCGGCATCAGGGTGTATGAGTTGTGGAATGAGCCGTGGATATTTGAATGGACGTGGGCTGCCAATGCAGAGGATTATCGCAAGTTGCAGAAGCTGTGGTGTGACCAGGTGCTGGATGCTGACCCGGATTTGCGGATCATTGCAGGGAACAGCTGCATGTTCGTGGAAGACAATATTGAACCATTCCCGGAGATATGGGAAGGATTGATACATGGTACATCACATCATCCGTATGCCCATGCAGAAGCACGATCCCTGCGCCACAATGCACAGATCCGTTCGATCGATTACGGATTTTTGGTCAACAACAGGATGGGACTGCCATACTATTACATAACCGAAGGTGGTTCACTGTATTCGACTCCCGGCCATATTTCCGCTGCAGCAAAAGATATCGAATCACTGTCCAGGCAGCTTATTGACCGGAAACATGGCAAACAGTTGGTTAATATGGTTACCAGGTACAGACAATTATATGCAAAGGCTTCATATCCTTATACTGGAGGTGAACGGGCAGAAGAAAGCATGGAGAACAAAGGGGAACTGAAAGAAAACATGAAGGTGCTGGCTTCAGGCAACAAGAAAACCCGGTCGATACTTGACAAGCTTTTTGATGCACTGTATGTTTCTCTGGATGATGAGCCCGGACGGGAATACAACAACAACGTCAATGCATCAAAATCGGTACAGTATACAGTTATGGGAGCCATACACGGTGCGTACCAGAACAACATTCAGTGGAACCTTGGTTATGGACCGGCATGGACCCGCAGCAATGCGACACTGGCCGTTTGCCATCATTTTCTTGAAGACAGGCCGGTTGTCACGGATATATGGCCTTCAACAAGCCTTTTGTATGGTGGGGTTTTTGCCCATCCCAAACACATTGATCAATGGGTGAAAGACCAGCCAAGATCTGAAGAACTGTCAGCAAGGTGGTCAACGGATGTTCCGGATGACGCAAAACATCCTGACACAAAAGTAGCCGTGATTTTTTCGCTTGCAGGTTCTTCTCCCGGTTCACTTGATTCAAGGGGAAGACTTGTTATTCATGATGCTGAACATATCCGGGCATATGACTGCACAGGCAGGCAAATACCCGCTCCTGGCGATAGCCTGGTTGTCCCCTTTAATGAGTACCCTGTTTACCTGCTGACCGAAGAACTGGATGTGTCCGGACTGCATCAGGCCATTGCCGGTGCCACTGTCCGTGACCTGACCGTCCTCAATATGTACGCCTCTTCACTGACACAGCAACCTGAAGAAGACCAGGTGCTCCATGTTCGCATGGATAACCTCCTGGCCGAAGATGTTGAAGGGGAGATCAGGATATATGCTGATGGCAAAATTAAAGGGAGCACGGCATTTTATGCGGAACCCGGACTCAATGAGCTGTATGTTCCCCTGAAGGATATCGCGCCGGATGCAGACCAAATGTATCCGTTCAAAATTGTAGCATCGACAGGACATGGCAGATATGTGAGGGAACAACTTGTTCAGCGTGCCTTGTTCAGTAAGGGGTCAAGGATAATTGACGGAAAGCTGAACGACTGGGAGGACAGCACACCGGTATTGATCGACAGTGAGATGATGCAAAGGGGTGCAGATCTCACCAGGTACTTGTTTAACCCTGACCTGGAAAGACCTGATTTTGAAACCTTGGGTGACAAATATGTTGCAGCCAGAGTGTTTACTGCTTATGATGATCAGTTTGTTTATGTGGCTGCAGAAGTCTTTGAAGACACGTTAATGAACAATGCAGGATCTCCGGCATTCATCAATGGGTTTGATACCGGCTATATGCTGGGTATGCCTGGCGGACTGACCCATCCGCGGTATACGGGTGACCTCCTGATGCTGGCGTTTGGTTTTCGTGACAGGGTACCTGGGTTTGGCCGGCAAATGAACGATCCTCTTTCCTGGAAAGGCCATTTTTATGATACTGATTATCTCTATCTCGCCTATACTTCGACTCAGGGACCACAGCTAATCAGGCAATGGGGGCCTGAAACAACAAGGATGAATGGATTTCAGACCGACCCGGTCGAAACCATAGGATTTATTCCCGGTGGGAAAATTGTCATTAACAGGGATGAAACCAGGCAGGTCACTGTATATGAAATAGCGATCCCACGCCAGGAACTCAACATGTTTTGTGAACAGCAGGATGCACTGCGCTTTGGTTTTGTCCTGGTCAACAACGAGGGGGCTGGCTCTTCCGGAAAGCTTGAATGGTCAGAAGCAGCCGGTGTGTTTGACTATTGGCTGAACTGCGGGTCGTATGCACCCACATGGGATCAGTACCTGCCTTGTCAGACCTTTTTCGGAATTGCGGGGGATTGATGTCTTGAATTGGATGTCCGGACGAGTTGAGGGCACTTTTATTGGGGGGCAGATCCTCCCAGAATGACAGGCAGGGTATCCATCAAATTTGTTTCATAGGAGCGCAATAGCGGGATTGCCCCACTTTGCCTGATGTTTCCCCCCTCAATGCCCACAGCAGAAAATCCTGCCAGACGGATAGACAAGACACCTGCGGAACTGTCTTCCAGTCCGATCACCTTATGACGTTGTTCGGGTTCGACACCAAGTCCTACACGGGCTGCTTCCGCATACAGCCAGGGGTGGGGCTTGGGTGACAATTCACCCAGGGTGCCTGCCTGGCCTTTTTTTACAGAAAAGCCTGCAGTGATGATGGCGTCGTAAAAATCAACGGGATCGCCCATTTTCATTGTCTTGAATGCAGAAACGATCTCGGGCCAGGCCTTCTCATATAAGCCGGATGTAACAAGCCCTATTTTGATCCGGTGTGCTTTGAGTGTCATCAAAAACTCCCTGAGTCCGGAAGCCGGGACAAATGCATCTGAACGGCCCCGGCCCTGAAGGATTTCATTCATTTCCCTTTGTGTGATCTGAAAATAACAGCTGCGTGCTTCTTCTACTGTTTTTGAGGGACAGTATTTGTCTATACAGTATTTCAGGTGCTCCGATACAGAGTGCCCCGATACATAGGGCATATCATCTGTTTCGAGCGTGAATGCAGGATCTTTCAACAGCTGCGCCGTCGTCCGTTCTATGATCCAAACCCAGAACGATTCACTGTGCACGCTGGTTCCGTCAAGATCCATCAACACATATCTGGCCGGACCTTCAAAGACATCGTCCTTAAATTCATACATGGCGGGATAACCCATTGCAGACCTGATGTTCACTATTGTCTTTTTTTTGAAGACCACAAATTCTGCTTTCCTGTCTTTCAGTGTGAGCACCTTCACGACCCCGTCAACACCCTCTTGCCACAAGCTGTCTCCAGACTGTGACACACTGGTAAAATCCTTACTGTGCCCGATGTCGGTATGACCTATGCCTGGTGTGTTCATTTTATAATGATTTGCGTGTTATTCATAACCTGCATTTTTTTCTGGTGTTGCATCAACCTGTGTTCCTGATGCTTGTTTGTGTTTTGCGGGACTGCCCAGGTTGGTGATTTTTAATGTCAGTATCTCTTTTCTCTGCAAACTGTATTCAATGGTGGTCTCTTTGGCGGGGATCCTTGTTTGACCCTGTTCATCCATCCTCACCTTAAAAGCGGTCACTGCAAACGGAAAATTTATCTGTACAGGCTGATTGACGTTTGTCGAATTGAACATCCTGATGATCAGTCCCGACCGGTCTTCTGCCATTTTAACCGCGGTAACATGCACATTTGTATTGTCGATATCGAACAGAAAGGCTTCGGTGGGCAAAGACCCTTTCCCCCTGCCAGCCATCAATGCCCTGGCCGGAGTATGGTATTCAGCTGCCAGTCTGATCAAACGGGCATCAATATAATCTCCGTGGTGCGGACATATTGCATATTCGAATACATGTTTGCCGGGACACTGGATCCCTTCATCGGAGCGTTCTGTGGTTTTTTCCTCACTAACTTTTAACCTGATCCGGCATGCCCTGATGAGTGTTACAGCCAGTGTTCCCGTTTCGTCATCAAACACTTCGTACTCAAACAGCCCTTTTGTAAAACAGGCCAGGCCTGCCTGACCGTCAGAGACATCAACAAAGGTCCGAAGCGGATGGGTGCCCCTGGGTTGTTCGACCCAACCCGACGGGTCTGGCAGGGTGACCGGCCTTCGTATCACATCAAAATGGCTGTCAGCAACCGAGTGGCTGGTTTTGATCCCACTGGGAAAATTCACCCTGAGCCAATGGTCTTTGGCGTTGTTTGTCAAAGAGCATTTTACTTTCAGGTACCTGGTGTTTTTCTCGAGCGTATAATCCATTCTAACCGGCATTTCGGCTGTTACACTGTTCCTGCGCCGTCCATCGTCATAGTCAACCGGCAGCAACAGGGAGAACCTGGCGGTCAGGGTACTTACCAGGGGTCCGCTTTCTGTTGCCGATATCTGGCAGGAGACACCCAGGCTATTGATCTTCTGGTCATGTTCGAGGTCTTCGTGTTGCCATGCGTTACCACCTTCACCCTGGTCGGTAAGGTAATTCAGTTCATGATAGGTGTGTCCCGTGTCTTTATGTATGATCGTTACCGTTCCGTTGTTGTTTACCGTTATGTGGATGTGCTCATTCTCCATCGTGTTTGTGCCTGTTATCAGGCTGGTGTTGTCGTAAACCTGATCTTTTAAAGGAACTACCTCGTAACAGCGGTATCCGAGGGGAGGCAGGTTTTTGAAATGGGCATAAAAAACCATCCGGTCACTCTCCAGGATGGTGGGGACATCCCAGATGCTGTCGACAAATACGGAACTTTTCTCATTTGACAGGGGCTGATATTCGGTGTGTGTCTCCTTGTTGTGCACAAGTTTAACGGATCGTGCACCGAACTCAGAGGGGATCTCCAGGTCGGTCCTGACAATGGCATCACGGACAAACGGAAGTGGATTGAACAGGATGCATTGTATGGCTTTCCTTCCGGATGTGCCTGCATTGATGTTCCTTGCCACATAAGACATGGCGTCTTCTGTGACTATATCGCAGATGTCAACCGTTTTCCGGTACCTGTATTCCATATCCAGACACACTTTATCAGGTGCACAACCACCGTTGGCATCGTGGGTGTGGTTTGCCAGAAGGTATTTCCATGCCCTGTCCGTGTACTTTTCCGGATAGCGATCACCCAGTGAAAACGTGAGTGATGCGAGGGGTTCTGCATAACTGGTCAGTTGTAATCCGGCACGGAAGTCAGCTTGTTTAAGATACGTCCGTGCACTGATCGTTGCCGGAAACAGGTATGTCCACATCCCTTTTTTCAGATAAGAACGCCTTTCGCCGGTTAGCAGGGAGAGCTTCTTTTTGTCAATGTGATTGATCACCTCATGCCAGAATTCTTCGAGGTTTGATTGTTCAATGCGGTAAATATGTCCGAGGGCCTTTCTGGCATCCCTGATGATCTCTGTTTCACGGGGATGGGCTACGGATATGTCGTGACCGTGCATGGCAGGGAATACCGGCGTGGTAAAATGCTCCCCTTCTGCGGCGATCATTTTTTCGATGGCCTCTGCAACTATTGATGGGTCGTACGCGGGACAGGGGTCTTTCAGACCAAATGACGGATCATCTTCACCAGTGGAATCGGCGAGGCGACAGGGCACTTCGTCAAATTCACCCCAGTGATATTGTTTGTCAAACACTCTGCCGTTGCGCGTTGCCGGTCTGTGTACCTGGTAATACCAATTATAACGTGCGTACAAACCAAACCGGCTTGCCCAGACCTCGCTTCCATCGGGCGCCTGCCAGAGGAACTCCGCATCTGACTCGTGATGGGATATACCACGGTAGAACATCACCTTATCCAATCCGAACTGCCGAAGTATCTGGGGCAATTGTCCCGTCTGGCCCCAGGAGGCCGGTGTGTATGCCACCGTGCCTGGTTCACCGCCATGTTTTATGATCGTTTTTCTGCCGTATAGCAGGTTTCTTACAAGGGCTTCATGGGGTATGCTGAACTGTTCGGGCAGGGTGTGCCACGGACCGGCGATGAGGCGCTTTGATTCGATCAGCCGTTTAACAGTCTCTTTTTTTTCCGGGCGCATTTCCAGGTAGTCGTCAACCAGGATTGTATGTCCGTCAAGGGTATATGATTGATAGTCACTGTTCGTTTCAAGAATATCGAGCAGTTTGTCCATCATCACCAGCAGGTTTTTCCTGGTCCGTTCAAATGAATGCCTGAACTCCCTGTCCCAGTGAGTATTGGATATGACCTTAATGGTTTTTATATGTGATGTACTTGCCATGATTATGTTTTATTGCAGGTTTATTCCCTGTGGTGTTTCTGTCAGTTTAACGCGCGAATGGTACACAGAGACAGCCAGCTCATCGATCTGTCCCGCGGCCGAAAATACAGCTTTTTCCGGTGTAACAACGACCTTGATCCTGGCTCCCCTGTACAGTATGGAAAATGAATACTTTGTCCAACCTGGCGGCATGGTGGGTGCAAAGGAAAGGATCCCGCCATCGCTGCGCATTCCGGCAAACCCGTATACAATATTTAACCAGGCTGCGGCCATCGATGTGATATGCAGTCCCTCTCCGGTATTCCTGTTGTAGTTGTCGAGGTCGAGCCGGGTAGCGTATTTAAAAAAACTGGCTGCCTGCTGCTGGTTTCCTGTTTCTGCAGCAATGATTGAATGGATCGATGGTGACAGTGATGACTCATGAATGCACCTGGGTTCATAGAAGTCATAGTTTGCCTTTTTTTCTTCGGGGGAGTAGTCATTGCTGAAAAGAAACAGCGCCATCAGCACATCGGGTTGTTTGATCATATCGTAACGATAGATCCTGGGTAACGTCCAGTGGTGGTATAGGGGAAACTCCTCTTTGCTGATGGAGTGAATATCAATATGCGGCAACAGGAAATACCCCTCATGCTGTTCATATACCCCTGTTTTTTCATCCCGGGGCAGGATCATGTCGCCGGCCATTTTTTTCCATTCAGCCAGTTCGCTGGCATCCGGTATTGTATTTTTATCCCTTGTTTTAGGCACTCTTTCAATTGTGTCGATTGTGAAAAGGAAGATCTTTTTTGCCAGCAGGTTGGTGTAGTAGTTGTTGTTGATGAACGTATGAAATTCGTCCGGACCCATTACCCCGTAAAATCCATATCCGTCTTTGCGCCAGTTGCCCCTGCTGGCATAGAAGCGGCAGATCTCTATCAGGACATCAAGGCCTTCATTATACAGAAATGCATTGTCGCCGCTTACTGTGTAATAATGCCATATGCCATAACCTACGGCACCTGATACATGGATCTCGAGGTTGCCGTGCCACCATACCGGACAGCTTTCCCTGCCATCGATGGTCTCCATCGGGTAGCATGCTCCCCGGCAGTTTTGTTCCAGGCTCCATTCTTTTGCCTGGCCGAGTGTTTTGTGCCGAAAAAGGAGCATGTTCCTGGCAGCGGGCGGATTGGTGAACAGGTAAAAAGGCAAACAATAGGCTTCAGTATCCCAGAATGTATGTCCGCTGTAAATCTCCCCCGTAAGTCCCTTGGCCCCTATGTTATTCGACCCGTCCTGGCCATGGTTGGTCTGGTATAGCTGAAACAGGCAGAACCGGATCCCTTGTTGGTTGTCTGCGTCGCCTTCAATTTCTATGTCAAGATCGTCCCAAACTTTATTCCAGTGCCTTGTATGATCAAGCAGCGCCTGGTCATATGTCAGATGTTCCTGCTTTTTTGCCAGCGCACTGCCCTGTTCCCACACTTTCAGGGGATCGCCATTTGCCTTTTTGTCTGTGTGGTTGAGAACCAGCTTGTAAACATTTACTGTCTTGTCTTCTTCCAGTTGGAAAGTGAGTTTTTTTCCAATCAACTTGCCATGAGAAAAATTTTCTTCTTCCGGCACCGCATCATAAGCCAGTCTGAACGAGGAATACAAATAAATATGGCTGCGTTCGGCTTTTGCCATTATTGATGTACACGACGTATCAAAAAGTTGTCTCTCAATACACCAGTGGTTTCTTTGTTCAATGGTTTGGTGAATGTTTGAAAAATCAAGACCGGCATCTATTTCAACAATTCCATCAAAGTTCAGCGCCTTCAGTGATATTTTTTGTGTTCCCAGGTTGGGGGTTGCCATGCTGACAAACCTTGTGAAACAAATACTCAGTTGTTTGCCTGTTTTTGTCAACCAGGTAAACTCCCTGGTATATAAACCGTTCATCATATCAAGCGTGCGCCGGAACTCTGTACATTCACATGTGGCAAGGTCAAGGGTCTCCCCGTCGAGGCGAATCCTGGTAAACAACCAGTCGACTGCATTCACCATAAATGTCCACGATGTTGCCAACCCCTTGTACATAACGGCATGCCTGATGTCTGTCTCAGACCAGACCCCGTTGAAGTAGCTGCCCGGGAGGCGGTCGCCTGAATACCCCTCTTCAAAATATCCGCGCACACCCATATACTCGTTGGCAACAGAGAATATGGATTCTGACACCAATGACTTGCCTGGGTGAAACCCTGTTTCAATGATCGCCCAGGGGTTTGTATCAAGGTATTTGTCTCGTCTTTTTCCCATATGCAGTTGTTTTCTGTGTCGTTCGAATTCATGGCATACAAACCTGTCAACCACTTCTTCTGCCCGGTTGATGTTTGTTTTCGGTAACCGGTAAATCCTTGCCTTTTTATGGTCATGCATCTGCCATTTCAGGCAGCACATGAACGGGGAAGATCATTTTTTTGCCGGTATTAGCTTTATTGTGATGATCTTATGGTGCGGGGCCTGAAACTGCACACAATGTTTTTCTGCCGGCAACCTGGTAATTTCATTTTCTTCAAGGTCGGTCAATGCGGCATATTGAATATCAAATCCGCACTGGAGCGATGCTTGCAGATTGTCATCCGACAGATTGCAGAGTCGTACGATCAACCCTTCCCCTTCTGCTGCTTTTTTAAGGCAACTCATCTGTATTTTTCCGGTGACTTTAAGAAACGAATGTTCTGCAGGGAGGTGTCCGTCTTTTCCCGTACCATGCTGTACAGCGATAAATGGATTGTCTGTCTGGTTTTGTATGTCAGGGATCATCCCTTCTGACCATGTTCCGTTGTGTGGACAGATGGCATAGTTGAAGGTATGGTGGCCGGGATTTTGAAACTCTTCATCAGGCCAACGCTCCTTTGTCCAGTTTCCGTGCTGGTAGAAACAGCGCAGAAGGGTTATTGCGATGGTACGCTGACTGTCGTTTGATACTTCGGCTTCATATAATCCGATGTTAACAACGGCCAGGCCGTTCGTGCCATCTGAAACACCTATAAACCCGGTTTGCGGATCGGATGGTTCAACCGGTTCAACCCAATCGTCTGACGAGGGTTTTGGTATGGGCCGTGACACAACATCAAAGGGTGTGGCGGCATAGTAATGGCTGGCTTTTATGCCACTTGGAAAAAGAACCCTGAGCCGGTGATCGCGTACGGTGTTTTCTGTTGATGTTTTGATCATTACGTATTTATGTCCTTTCAACAGTGATATTTCGGAACGGATCTCGGTTTTTTTCAGCCTTTGTGACCTTTTCGAATAATTGCCTGCTGAGGCCGCCGGTAACATCAGGTGGTGCACTACCCTGAAAGTGCTTTTCAGCGGACCGTTTTCTATCAGTGAAATATCGGCTTTATTCCCAGTGGTGAGATATGTTTTTGCTCCCGGTATCCTTTCGGGAGTCCATGCGTTGCCACGCTCCCCCTCATCAGAGAAGGTGTTGAGGCCAGCGAATGTTTTTCCTGTTTGTTTGTCGGTCACAGCCAGTGAACCATCGGATGCTATGCTGACCGTGATGAATTCGTTCTCCATTGTGTTCCCTTTTGCCATTGGCGGGACCTGGTGCTTGTTTTTCAGTGATGGCTTCACCAGGAAGGTCTGGTAGCCTGCTGCAGGGAGCTTTTGGAAATATGCCAGGACATCAAAACGGATTGAATGGTGTGTCTTGCCAAATCCGGTTTTGTCAACGTGACTTTTGTGGGCTTTGCGGTGGCGAATTTGAAGAGGAACTTGTTTCCCTTGGCAATCAACCAGCTCCAATGTGTCACCTGACATATTATGCGGCATATCGATGGCAAGGTGGCTTATTCCATTGCGCTCCAGGGGAGAAAGGTTAAACACCGTCAGCAAAACTGCATCCTTGTCGAAACCTGTGAGGTTGACCTTTTTTATAACCCTTGCAAGTGAACGCCTGATAACCTGGCGGCAAAGGTCCTGTGCCTGTTTGAACCGGTGCATGGCATCATCATACACTGCATCAAGACTGCATGCGTTGATGGTATCATGGGCGTGGTTGGCCAATACCAGTTTCCAGGCCATGTCAAGGATTTCTGATTCGTATGTGTCGCCTGTCATTAATGAGATGGCCGATGCTGGTTCGGCGTGCCTGATCAGCAAGTTTTCAGTTTCCCTGTTGCATCGCTTCAACCGTCCTTTTACAGATATGACCCCGGGATACAGATGGGCATCATTCCACGGCTGCGACTGGTTAACATGGCGCATTTCCCCGCGCAGGACGATGTTGTTTTTACGGGATCTTACCTGGTTCGAAATTCTCTCTGCATAGGTATCCAGATTTGAGTGGATGAACAGGGTATCCTCCGAAATGTTGTTGAGTTCATCTATAAGGCGGGGTGTTTCCTTGTGCGGGAAGCTGGCATCGTGTCCGTGCAGGGCAAGCAAAACATTGCCCTGGGTGTGTTTGGAGATTTCCGACATCAGCCTGTTGAGGGCTTCTTCCAGGCGGGTCTTGTCAAAATATTTAACCGGATCGAGTTCTGTCCATTCATTTTCCTGCTCTTCTGCCATCCGGAAAAGAAACCCATTATGGTGCCAGTAGTTCTGCTTTGATTCCTCGATATGGTCATGGTATTTGTGGATCACCGGCAGGTATATGTAGCCCCAGAAAGTGCATCGGCTGAAATGCTGCGGGGGCCTGATGGCTGTGGAACAGGTTCCGTCGGGCGACTCCCATATGTATTCTGCCGGAGCAACATCCTGGTTGATGCCACGGTAAAAGATTATGGTGTCGATACCGAATCCCTGGTATATCTGTGGCAGTTGCGATACCTGTCCGGTCGAAGTAGGTGTGTATCCCGTTTTCATTACCCTGCCAAAACTTTTCGCCACCTGGTGCCCTGTCAGCAGGTTGCGAACGATGCATTCTCCGTCAATGGTATTCATTTCAGGAAGTGTATACCATGTCCCCACCAGGAGCTTCCCATCCTTGACCAGGCCTCTGAGTTTTTCAACATTGTCCGGTCTGATTGCAAGGTAATCTTCGAGTGGGATGGTTTGCGCATCGAGATGATAATATTTGAAATCCTTATCATTCTCAAATAGATGAAACAATGCATCGAACATATCTGCCAGGTTGACCCGCGATTCCTGGAAAGACTTAACCCATTCCCTGTCCCAGTGGGTGTTTGAAATAACATGACACTCAAATCTCTTCATTGGCTGATGTTTCTTTGATTGGCTCATTGCTGGTATTTTCGGTTGACTTATTGTGGTGAACTGTTCCCGGTGGGAGGTTTCTGTACCAGAACCAATACATGCCGGCTATGGCGACCAGGAACACTCCAAGCAGGAAGAAGAAGGTATCATATTTTTTGATGATCAGCTGCATGGGGAGCAGGAAGAGGGTAACGTGGAATACAAGGGTAAATGGAAGGGCCAGCAGGTCATTTTTGTGCTCCTTTTCCATTTTTTTTCTGGCATCTGGTGGAAGCATTCTCTTGAAAGGTTTCCAGAAACCAAAGGGACGGGTTGTCAGATAAAAGTTTGTCAGAACCTTTTTATCTGTCGGTGGTGTTAACAATGTGCCGGCTATGGTACCGACGAATCCGAATGCCAGGATGACTGAAAATTTGACCATATCGTCCCACTCCGGAAAAAACAACCTTTGCAAAACAGCAGCCAGCAGGCCCACTGCCATGCCTGTGGCAAACCCCCCTCCATTGAAACGCCACCAGTACAACCGCAAAAACGTGGGCACAAGTATGCCTCCGCCTATGCCCATCGCTATCCAGCCCCATATATCGTTAATGCTTTCAATAGTAAATGCAAACAGGAATGCCACAAAAACAATGGTTACAGTGGTTACCCAGGAGGTGTATATGATCTCCCTGTCTGACGCTTTTGGCCTGATATACCGCTGGTAAACGTTTCTGACAAAAAAACTGCCTGCCCAGTTCACGTTGTTGTTAAATGTAGAGATGCCTGCAGCCATCAGGGCGACGATCAGCAACCCTTTCATCCCTGTCCCCACCTTGTGGAGCATTACTGCGGGTACGATCCGCTCAGGGTTGACCGTTCCATTATAGCTGACAAGGTTTAGTTTGCTGGCATAATGCTCCTGCCCGAGAATTTCCTGGAGTCCGGCAATCATCTCCGGTGCATGATGTCCGGGATTGTTCATGATGGAAGACAAGATGGTTGGCCATTCGGCCCTTGTGATATCAGGGATGTGTGTTTTGATAAGCAGGGCCGCATCATTGTACATTGTGGGGTCGGGAAACAGATCGTGCACAAGGTAAATGCCCAGAACGGCAAAGCTCATCACCATTGGCCACCTGAACATCAGTGTGATGATCCAGGTGAGGGAAAGGGTGCCGCACGCTCTTTCATTTCTTGCGCCAAAGAACCGGGGGTCATCGCCCATCCCCATACCAATAAATATATTCCGCAGCAGGTAAAAGAACATAAAACCCATCAGGTACTGGAATGATTCATAGCCGGCGGGCATATGTGTCCTCCAGTGGGGCAGGGTGCTTGTCCAGTCCTTATTACCGGTAACCTCCATCGCTGTGAGCCGCAGTGATTCGGCATCCGGCACCAGTCCGATGGCCAGACTGGTAACATATACAATGGCGATGATAATAATGAACGATTGAAAGATGTTTGATACGACCACTCCATAGAAGCCCGACAACACTGTATATATGGTAGCTACTGCGATAAGGAGCAGGGCGCTGTGAAAAGGAGAAAGGGGCAGGAACATTGAGAAAAACAGCCCGGCACCAAAAATCAGGTATCCGAGCTCACCAATCAGTCCAATGAGTGCAGCGGCAACCTTCGACAACTCAGCAAATCTGCCTCCTATGCCGTCGCCAAAACGGAAGATCATCCAGTCCGATCCGGTAACGCATCCCGAGCGCCGGTGCCATTTGCCTACCCATAGCATCATGATGACCAAAACCAAACCAACCCCGCCCCTGAACTCTATAAACATGCCACGCGGACCAAGAAGATAAATGAATGACACAATCAGCAAGGTCCCGGATATGTCAAGCCATGAAGCCATCCCCGACATTCCCAGTGCCCACCACGGCAGTTTTCTTCCCCCGATAAAATAACTCTCAATGTTTTTTGATGCGCGCTTTCTTAATATCAAGCCAATGCTGATCAGAACAACAAAGTAGCAGGCAATGATCAGGTAGTCGGGTGTTGCAAGATAGTTCATCAGCTTGTTTTTTATGTGTTTGACATCGGTTGGTTTTGTATGAAGCAAATGTACCACATACACATAATCAGGGTTCGATCCATGAACCCGATACCGCGCTTGATTGATACATTCGTGAATGCCCTG
>PWKN01000152.1 GCA_003559735.1 Bacteroidales bacterium
CAAACCCACACCAACTGGGAGCTGCTGATCACCGATGATGCATCCACCGATGACACTTGCGAGATCATAGAGTCTTACAGGCTTAAAGATGAACGCATCAAGCTATTCAAGCTGGAAGAAAACGCCGGTGCCGCCGTCGCACGGAACAAATCCATAAAACACGCTAACGGCCGTTTCATTGCTTTTTGCGACAGTGATGATATCTGGACTACCGACAAACTCGAAAAACAGATCAGCTTCATGCTCGATAACGGGCACGCCTTTACCTTTGCCCCCTACCAAATCATCAGCGAAGCTGGCAACAACATCGGCTTTGCCCCTACCCGCAGCAGGGTCAACTACAACGATATCCTAATCACCTGCGACATAGGCTGCCTCACCGCCGTTTACGACACTGAAAAGCTGGGCAAGGTCTATATGCCAATGATCCGCAAACGCCAGGATTATGGTCTGTGGCTGAAGATCCTGAAACAGGTAGATTATGCTTACAGCCATCCCGAAACCCTTGGCTACTACAGGTACAGATCCCATTCCATATCAAGCAACAAGTTCAAAGCCATCTGGTACATTTGGAAAGTTTATCGCAACGTAGAAAAGCTTCCATTCTTGCGGAGTCTATACCTGGTCTTCATATATAGCACTCACGGTATCAGGAAGTATGGTCGGCTCAGAACGACCAAAAACACTATCTGGTAAGTAAAAACAGGATGTTGCCATCTGTTGTCACGAGACAGGATCTCCCGGACGCAATTTTACTCCGATGGTATAAGCAATGCTACCAGTGAATCTATGTTGTTGTGATTTGGTAGACGATTATGTCTTGTTGAAAAACAAATAATTTTGTTAAGGGGCCTCTGTTTAGAGGTAATGGTCTGGATCAAAGTATCAGTTATGCTGTTTTCGGTTACCATCGGCCTGATGTATGATGCTGTTTTGTTAAAATCGCTGTTTTCTTCAATACGGCACTAATGAAGCAACCTGCCTTTGCTGTTGTGATCCCTACGTATAACAGACATGGTCTGCTGCTTAGGGCAGTGCAGTCGGTTTTCACTCAAACCTGCCTGCCAAAAGAGCTAATCGTAGTCGATGACGGTTCAGACCCACCTCTTGATGACCGGATCTTTGACCATGCACCAAAAAAGGTGAAATGCCTGAAGCTGCGAAACAAATCGCCAATGGGTGCTGCTGCCACCCGTAACCGGGGTGTGTCTGAAGCGTCAGCAACATGGATTGCCTTTCTCGATGACGATGATGCCTTTTTGCCTGGCAAACTTCAGCATATCAGCCAGGCAATCGCCAGAAACCCGCAGGTAAAAGTTTTTTACCATCCCGCAACCATTTGTATGGTGAAGGAAAAGATCTCTTACCGTTCAGGTGTGCGCAATATAAACAAGTGTCATAATCCATTTAATCAGCTAATAATGAAGAATCTGGTTGGAGGCAGTTCAATGGTCGTGATAAAGAAAGATGTCTTTCTGGAAAATGGTGGTTTTGATGAGAAACTAATCCCCATTGAAGACTATGATTTGTGGATACGCCTGTACAAAAAGGGAAACCCTTTTCTCTATGTGAACAAACCCCTTACTACCTATTATCACGACACAAAAGGAGATAGCCTTACGCACAGCTTCGAAATGGAACGCATGGCACAAAGTCTTTTACGTGAGAAACATGCTGCAGATTACGCTGCGTTATCTACTAAAGAAAAAAGGATACTACAGCGCAACCAGCTCAGGTCGCAAGTGTTTAAAGCTCTTTTAAATGGAAACATACGAATGGCCAAATCCTTGCAAACCAAGTTGTTTTTTCATTCTATGCGGCCAATTGACCTGGTTATACTGCTGTTGATGCCGCTAGGTCTTAAAGCGATTTTTAGATTGCGTTCCATGGCCGCCAATTGGTAATATTAGTTATATTTCCTCTCTGGGGTCCAGTGTAGACAAATAGCTAACACCATTTTTTGAATGCCAAAAACAATGAAGTTTTCAGTGCTCATATCGGTTTATGCTGAAGAGAATCCGCATTATTTTGACTCGGCGATGGAGAGCGTCTATTATCAGACCCTTAAACCCGATCAGATCGTGCTGGTGATTGACGGACCGCTGACATCACGACTTAACCAGGTCAGGGATAAATGGAAAGAAAAGTTTGGCAGTGTCATGTCGTTGGTCGAGTTGGAAAAAAACAGAGGCTTGTCTGCCGCCTTAAATGCCGGACTGGCGGTGTGCAGAAACGAATGGGTTGTCCGTATGGATACCGATGATATTTGTTTTCCTAACCGTTTAGAAGTTCAGGCAACCTTTATCAAAAACAATCCTGACACCGACGTTTTGGGTTCACTGGCCACCATAATCAACAGCAAGGGAGAACAGGGCCGGTTGCTCGTGGTCCCGGTCACCACGAAGCGAATCAACCAGTATGTCTGGACCTGCCCCTTCATTCATCCAACGGTATGTTTTCGCAAAGACAAGATCCTGGCTCTGGGCGGGTATGACCCTGGAGCCGGTCCGCGGCAGGACGACTATGACCTTTGGTACCGTTGTGCGGCGGCCGGCTATGTGTTTCGTAATATTCCGCAACCATTGCTGCTTTTCCGTTTTACAGACAGAAATATCAGGCGCCATACAGTGAAGGTGGGATATTATCGTATTAAGACCGGATTAAGGGGTAATCGCAAGCTGGGGTATGGGGTTTTTGCGTATGTCGGCATCGTGATCCCTTTTTTCAGATCCTTGCTGCCTTATCCCCTCAATGTATGGGTGTACAACTTTTTAAGTGTGTTTAACCCCCGATCAAGGGTATACGGTCTTGGTATATCACAAGACAGAAATTGATTTTAATGACAGCACTATGATCTCTTCAGAGAAACGTCAATCACTTCATAAGTGTTGCCGGGTTCTCTCCTGCTGCGAGAATATCCTGCCCGTAGGCCTGATTTGGAACTGCTTCAAATAAATGTCGTTAATCATGAACCTTGCGATCATCTCTCCCAGTTATGACACTTCTTCCGAAACCTTCATCCAGGCGCATAAGCGCATACCTGGTGTTAAGGTGTTTTTCTATTACGGTGGTGTTGTTCCAAAGTTCCTGGAGGGCCAGGGACCTGTTGATTTTAAGACCATTTGGGCCATAATGAATCGCACTGGCCAACAACGCGACAAAAGAACGAACCTGAGTTTGCCAGAAGAAGCCCTTGTGAAATCATTTAAGCAACACCAAATAGATTGCGTTTTGGCTGAATATGGCACAACAGCTGTTGGCGTGCTGAATGTATGCAGAAACCTGAATTTGCCTTTAATAGCGCATTTTCATGGGTTTGATGCTTCGGTACATCTGGTTATTGAAAAAAACCTGAAGGCTTATCAACAGCTGTTCGATTATGCCAGCAGTATCATCGTGGTTAGCCGCTCCATGGAGAAAAAACTGCTGGGCTTAGGTTGTCCGACAAGCAAATTGGTTTACACCGTCTGTGCCCCTGATGATGCATTTTTTGATGTCAAGCCCAACTATAGCAAACAACAATTTGTTGGGATCGGCAGATTTGTTGACAAAAAGGCACCTTATTACACCCTGCTCGCTTTTCAAAAGACTCTGTTAAACCATCCCGATGCTCAAATGATCATTGGTGGTGACGGTCCCTTGCTAAATACTTGCAATAACCTGGTGAAATATCTCAAGATTAAAAAAAATGTATTGTTGCCCGGCCATATAACACCTGGTCAATATCGCGAGTATCTTAAAGAATCCATTGGTTATGTGCAGCACTCCATTACTGCTGAAAACGGCGATATGGAAGGCACTCCTGTTGGCATTCTTGAAGCTGGCGCTGCAGGGTTACCCGTGATAAGCACCATCCACGCCGGCATCCCTGATGTAATCATTCATGGCAGAACTGGCCTGCTTTGCAAAGAACACGATGTTGAGCAAATGGCCGCACATATGGAACAGCTTCTCAACGACAAACAGCTTGCCATTAAACTGGGAACTGCCGGCAAAGAAAACATCCGCAATAATTTTTCGATGGAGCAACATTTGGAGGTGCTGACGGCAGCTGTTCAAAAAGCCATGAATGAATAAAACCAACGAATTGTTTATTCGAAACTGCCTGCGTTGTTATGCCTGGCATTCAAACAAAAAATGAATATCTTTGACCTGCAGAAAAGCACGCATTATTCATACAAATCAAGGAGCTCTGCCGTTATGTCTGTTCCCAACCAATTAAAAGTTAACGAACCACATGTGGTGCACGAAACCATAGATGGGGAAACCGTTTTGCTCAATCTCCGCAAAGGCCTTTATTACAGTCTGAACGATTCAGGGTCAGCCCTTTGGGATTATATTCAATTAACAGGTGATTCCGTGGCGGCCATCGACCTTTTGACAAAACACGGGCAGGCCGAACATAAGAAGGTTGCCTCTTCTGTTAACCAGTTTCTTGCCGAGCTTATCGAAGAAGGACTTCTCGTAAATGGCAAAAACACAGATCCGGTTTCCGAAACGGAAGTTAATTCAATGGCAGAAAGGTTAAGGTCCTTTGCCATTGGTTTTTCTCTTCCGGCAATGAGGAAATACACCGATATGCAGGATCTGTTGCTGCTCGACCCCATACATGACGTGGAAGAAGAAGGATGGCCGGAACCCAAAGAGAAAGAGTAAATGCAACGGTCTGTATACAGTCCTTTCCCCTCCCCCTCACAGCAATTGCTTCTAAACGCTGTTTTTTTTGAAAAAGAACCAGCAAGAGAAGCCTGGGCTGAGTGGAGAACAACGGTAGATTTTGAGGAGGAGGTGGACAGTGGCTCTCAGAGATTGTTACCGATGGTATACCAAAGCCTCCTTCGACACAATGTCGAGGATCCTCTTATTTCCCGAATCAAAGGGATGTACCGGAAGACTTGGTCAAATAACCATTTTCTTTTTTATCTGACAGCTAATGTTTTAAGCTGCCTGCAGAAAGCTGGGATTCCTGTCATGCTCCTGAAAGGCGTTC
>PWKN01000181.1 GCA_003559735.1 Bacteroidales bacterium
AGACTTCGTACAACACACGGATTGCTCTATTTTAAGGAGATGGAGGTGGACGAGTTTCTTTCCCACGCACGTGAACTGGAAAAATCAATGGAAGGTGAATTATAAAACCATAATGAGCCGGATCATGGCATCACTGATCCCACAGCCAGATGATCATTGTATGGCTGACTCTTTCGATCGTAACAGTAAAAACCAAAATCTGAAAAAATGAAAATGAATGTATTAAACCGTAAGGTCTTGCTGTATGGCATTCTGTTGATATTTTCTGTATGCCTTGTGTTACAAAGCTGCAGAACCAGTCCGGATGAGGAACCTGCACCAATGGTCATCCTGATTGGCATTGACGGCATGAGCAACCCTGGCTTGCAGCGGGCTTCAACGCCCAATATCGATGAACTCATCAGGCAGGGTGCCACCTCATTGTCCACGCGCGCGGTAATGCCAACAATCAGCGGTCCCAACTGGGCATCGCATCTGCTTGGAGCCGGACCGGTTCAGCATGGTGTTACCATGAACGGGTGGACACCCGCTACGACCATCCTTACACCAACAGAAACAGATGAGCAGGGATTTTTTCCCTCGGTGTTTTCCGTTATCAGGGACCAGGATCCGGGTGCGGTAACCGGATTCGTATATGACTGGAAAGACCTTGGGTACATCTTTGATACTGAAAAAATCAGCAAGGTAGCCTATACCGGTTCGCATCACGAATCAATTGAAGTGATCACGCCATGGATCATTGAACAGCAGCCGGACTTCACATTCATATATATGGGATACCCTGATGAGGTGGGTCATGAATATAAATGGGAGTCAGAAGAGTTTATCAGGTCACTCGGGGAGGTGGATGGTGTGTTGGGCATACTCTTTGATGTACTGAAGGAGGCCGGTTTGTTTGATCAAACCATTTTCATTGTAGCCTCCGACCATGGCGGTATAGATTACGGTCACGGGGGTGTCAGTATGGAAGAGGTGGTGATCCCCTGGATTATATCGGGTCCGGGTACGATACGGGACAAATTGATCGAACAGCCAAATGATGTGTTCAACACCGCATCCACCATTATACACCTGCTTGGACTGGAACAACCCTATTCGTGGATTGGAAGGCCGGTATCCGGTGCCTTTTCTGACGACCCGATGTCAGAAGCAAACCAAAGGTCATATGTACCGAGACCTTTCAGCAACATTCAGGACAAGATATCATCAAAGGCAGATACGCTTGCGTTCTTTGTTGAACAGGAAGACCTGACCATTCGGTATACGCTCAACGCTGAGCAACCCGGCAAAGAATCAGCACCATATACCGGTCCGCTTATCCTGACAGACGATAGCAAGGTTAAAGCAGCCGCATTTGATGGTGATAATATGAGTGAAGTGGTTGCGGTAAAAACCATCAGGGTTCAACCGGTTGAACATATTGCATTGAAATATCCGCCCAAACCGCAGTATGCTGCCGAAGGTCCCGCCACACTCATTAACAGGCAACTGGCATCCAATGACTTTATGGATGGCAAATGGCTTGGGTTTGAGGGCGATGACCTTGTAGCCACGATCCGGCTGGGGAAAACTGCTCATGTTGATGCGGTGACCATCGGATATTTGCATACCCCTGGTTCATGGATTTTTCAACCCAAAGGAGTTACCATTATGGGATCAGCGGATGGCAATGCTTTTTTTACCCTTGCCGGACTTGATGAACAACAGATTGCCGAGACCAGGTCGGGGGGACGCAATGAATTGACAATACCGGTCAATGGCGGACAATTAAAATACGTAAAGATCCGCGCAGTGAACACCGCTGTTTGTCCGCCTGGACACCCGGGTGAAGGACAGCCGGCCTGGTTGTTCATTGACGAGATCATGGTGCGCTGAAGTATAAACCTCATATAACAAACAAACACATACAAGCTGATTGATTATGACAGGCAAAACACGATTAAAACAACACATCTTTTTCCTGGCCGTTATGATGGTTGGCATGCTGGCAATATATGCATCAAAAGGGGTATATGCCCGACAGGATACCCTTGATGACAGTTGGGAAACATTGCGTAACCGGACATATCCGCAATGGTTCAGGGATGCCAAACTGGGAGTGTTTATTCACTGGGGTGTGTATTCGGTACCCTCCTACGGTGGTCCCGAATCATATGCCGAATGGTATCTTAGAGGACTGCAGGCAGGTGCGCAGAACAGGATCGATTTTATGAGAGACAATTATGGGGAGGACTTCACATACGAGGATTTTGCGCCCCTTTGGAAGGCCGAGCTTTTTGATCCTGATGAATGGGCTGAGATATTTGAAAGGGCCGGTGCAAAATACATCATCCTTGTTTCAAAACACCACGATGGTTTTTGCTTGTGGCCCAGTGAATATGCGCGTGACTGGAACAGTGTGGACATTGGTCCCGGAAGGGATATTGTGGGTGAGCTGGGAGAAGCAGTCAGGGAACGGGATATCCGGTTTGGACTATATTATTCACTTCCTGAATGGAACCATCCGCTACACAGGTGGTATATTGATCCCCATGACGCGATCGGTCCCTATGTTGAACAGCATATGATTCCCCAGTTCAAAGAGTTGGTGGGGACATACAAACCCGACCTCTTGTTTGCAGATGGTGAATGGTTCAATGATGCTGAGGACTGGCATGCGCGGCAGCTGATCTCCTGGTACTATAACCTGGTGGGTGAGGATGCCATTGTGAATGACCGGTGGGGCCATGGCAGCAATATTGGTTACATCACTCCCGAGTATAGTTCAGGAGCTGTGGAAACTGACCGCCCATGGGCAGAAGTCAGGGGACTAGGCCGTTCATTCGGACTCAACCGGAACGAAAAACTGGATGCCTACATGACCAGCCGTGAACTGATTCACCTGTTTGTCCGGACCGTCGCATATGGCGGTGGACTAACCATCAATGTGGGTCCGTCGGCTGACGGTAAGATCCCATTGTTGCAGCAGGAAAGGATTGAACAGCTGGGCGACTGGATCAGGGTCAATGAAGAAGCCATCTATGGTGCCGGGCAGTGGAAAAGAAGCGGCGAGGAGCGGGAGGTTACCCTTGAACGTGTCGATCCGGTGATCGATTTTAACTGGGTGCGCAATGCTCCCGGGTATCCGATCGCAGAAGATCATTTCACTGCAGAATGGAATGGTTATATCGAGGCTGGTCATTCAGAGGTTTACCAGTTCTCATCGGTGGTTGATGATGGAATGAGGCTCTACATTGACGGCAACCTGGTGCTTGACCTTTGGGAACAGGATGCCGGGGGGACTGATTCGGAAGCCATGAGGGATGATGACGGGGTGCTTCGTCACGGACAAGCTGAGCTTGAAGCCGGTAAGAAATATCCTGTCCGCATAGAATACTACGAAACCGTCCAGAATGCCCGCATACACCTTTATTGGGAAAGTCCCTCCCTTGAACGGGAGATCGTTCCGCAAAAGAACCTGTTCACAGATAAGGATCTCCCTGAAGGTGACGGATTGAGGGCAATATACAGGTCAATGCGTCAATATGTAGCATATACCCGCAATCACGGAAACCTGTATGCCATCAGTTTCGAATGGCCTGATGACCAGTTTGTGCTGCCTTTAAGCGAACCTGCTCCGGGAACAAAGATCAGCCTGCTGGGGCGTCAGGGAGCACTCGACTGGACCTGGGAAAACGGACAATTAATTATTGACACGAGTCCCGTGAAATACAATGAAATGCCCGGACATGAAGCATGGACATTCAGAATTGCATCTTATGATGCGGGTGGCGACCTTTAAGGGAGTCACAAACAGATGACCATCATAATGAACCGGGTGCCTTCGGTGGTCGGGCGAGTCCGGTTCTGCATACCGAAATATAAACAATTAATAGCATACCTATGAAAACACTGATCAAAAACTTTGCCTGCCATCTTTTCCTGGCCTGTTTCCTGTGTATTTTACCTGAGGCCTCAACGGCGCAGGACATCAACATCATACCCTACCCTGCAGAGGTTGTCCACCGGGAAGGCCATTTTGCGTTCAGCGATGATGTGGTCATCGCCTATCATGGCGAGGATCTTCAGGAACTGGCATCTTTCGCGGCTGCCAGCCTGGCATTTCCACTGGGATATGAACTGCCGGTAAATGCGGTAAGCTTTGCGGACATGAAAAAGGCTGTGGTGTTACACATCGAACAACCCAATGACAGGAAACTCGGTTCAGAGGGTTACCGGCTTGAAATCACACCCGAACATGTCTTTCTTACCGCCAACACCCAGGCGGGATTGTTTTATGGGATTCAAACCATATACAAGCTGTTAACAGCCGATGAGTCAAACAAACTGCCGGCTGCTACCATTAAGGATCATCCGCGTTTTGCCTACCGTGGGATGCACCTGGATGTATCGAGACACTTCATGCCCATTGATTTTATTTACAGGATCTTGGATTATATGGCCATGCACAAGCTCAATGTGTTTCATTGGCACCTGATAGACGACCAGGGGTGGCGGCTGGAGATCAAAAAATATCCCCTCCTGACAGAAGTGGGGGCCTGGCGCGTTGATATGTCTGATGTTCACTGGGATGAGCGACCTTTGGTTAAAGACCCCGAAAACGCTACTTATGGCGGTTATTATACCCAGGATGAGCTCAGGGAGGTTGTTGCCTATGCTGCTGAACGACACATAACGGTGATCCCCGAAATTGAAATGCCCGCCCACGTGATGTCTGCCCTTGCGGCTTATCCGCAGTTTTCATGCACCAGCGAGAACCTGGGCGTTCCGCCCGGGGGGGTCTGGCCAATCACCCATATCTATTGTGCCGGGAACGACAGCACGTTCATTTTTCTGAAAGATGTTCTTACCGAAGTCATGGACATTTTCCCATCAACCTATATACACATTGGAGGCGACGAAGCCGACAAGGCCAACTGGGAAACCTGTCCGAAATGCCAGGCGAGGATACTGGAAGAGGGACTGGCTGACGAGGAAGAGTTGCAGA
>PWKN01000030.1 GCA_003559735.1 Bacteroidales bacterium
AACATGTAACTGCATGGCAAAGCAAATTGTTCATTGTCAAGCACATGTTTTACTCCGCTCAGCGCAAGGAAAACGTTCTTTTGATATGAAAACCAAAATAGATGTCGCCATCCAGGAAATCGCCCCTGGTGTCGGTCAGGAAACCGGGTTCAAACATGGGTTGTGAGTTGGTGAAATGCAACTGAAATACATGTCCGCCAGTATCCAGATCAATACCTATGGAAAAGGAGTTATGTGTTTCATACGATTCGGGCTCGTGAAAACGGTGGAAATACTCAAGGCTAATGCCGGCCCAATCGCTGAAGCGCCACCTGCCTCCCAGGCCCAGTACAAAAAAGTCATTGGGGTCATCCACAGCAGGCACCAGGTTTCGATGGACCCATGCCGGCGTAAGCTGGAGGCTCACCTGCCTTGAAAACTGCCGGGCAATCAAAAGCTGCTGGACATAGCTCATGCGGTGTTTAAACTCAAAATCACTGCCTTCCGGCCACCTGAGACTTTTCAGGTAAGCACCTGAAAAAATCGACACACATACCGGAACATTTCTTGAGCCACTTTTCTGACGCAACAGCTTGTATTTCACAAAGCCGTCGAAAGTTTTCTCATAACTGCTCCTTCCAACAGACAATGCCAGTCGCTCACTGACCCCATATTCAAAACCCAGCCTGATGGTGGCCTGATCCAGCCCCCATAGCTCATAAGCGCCCTGGTTGAGACGTCCGAAATGATGAGAGACAATGAATTTCAGGTCGCCAGGATAAGGATTTTCAACCGACTGTCCGTTGATCACCCGCGTAGTGAAAAAGGTATTCACAGCATAGGTCGTTTCTTCCTCCTGATCGTCGAACATATCCATAAGGTCCTGGGCTGCAAGCGAAGGCGTCATGAACCCGTTAAGAGCAATCATTACGATGGTAAACATCCTGCACATATCCAAACGCTTTTATTGTGGAGAAAGGGTTACGTCAACAGAAACCTCTATCTCACTGGCAATATTACGGGTATACCGATTGGGAATCCTGATGTTGTACGCTTCTGGTTTAACGATAAATACCGCCTTGCCATGGATGGTATCATCCTCCATCCGGAGCGTACCTGCTTCGCGTATAATCTTTGTAACATCCTTTATGGTAAGCTCACCTTGCACCACAACGTCTATTTCTTCTCCCGAAGTCAGATCCAGATCGTCTATATCCGGAATTTCCCCCTGGAATGATGCATTGGGATATTTGTGTGATTCCACAAAATTGTCATTGAAATGCTCTTGCATAAGGGCCTTTTCAAAGGAAAAGGAGCGCATGGGCAGTCGAAACACAAATTCACCATTTTCAACATTAAGGGCGCTGTTTACCTGGCGATTGACGGCCTCTATGTTTTCCAGCGGCGCTTCTGAGAAGAAGCGTATCGTACCATTTCGCGTCAGATACACCTGTGCTGCAAGGGCTTGAGCCACAAACATAAAAATGAACGTCACTAACAAAAGTTTTCTTAACATAATAATCCTTTTTTAATGTCAAAACAAATCACGGAAACGAGGCATGTTCAATAATCACATCGCTACCCGTAAAGCCTGTGCAGTAACCTTTTACGGTAACAACTGAACCGACCTCGAGTGACAAAGCCTCCTCATGGAAGGATTCATGTATGGTACACCTAACTCCCTCTCCACCAAACATTCCATCCTGAAACACAAAACTAAGGATGACCATATCATCGACTTGCTCCACATCCGCAATTTCTCCATGGATCTGCAGCACCTTATCGATATAGGTTTCGTTTGCCAGCTGTTCGTCATCAATAAAATCAAAGTACAGTTGCTCCGCAGGAAGCTCCATGTCGGGTTCGGCGCCAATAAAATCGGGATGTGGTTTATTGTATACGAAAAACCATACAATCAATGCTGCGATGACACCAAATATGGCAATTGCCACGAGAATGATTTTCCAGGTTTTCATGTGTTTATCATTTGATTAAATAGGTCTCATGAACCGAGCACTTTGCGAGCTCGGCGAAGCCAAACCTCCATTAGATAATCATTCCCCTGTGTGTCAAACCTTTGGCATGGAGGTTTCATATGTTAAAATATTGTCGAAACGTCGAAATGTCGTAAAGTCAAAAAGTCAAAAGACTGAAGGCTTATGCTTCAGGGGACACATATATAATTGTTTGTGGCGGTAACCTCTTAACTTAAAAACGCTACCGATTGTTTAATTAACAATCATGTTTTTCGCGTCATGGCATCAATTATCCTGTGCACCATCGTTAACCCATACTGCGATTTGTTCACGAAGGCATTCATCAAGCTGGGGTTGCCCCTTTGGCATCGCACTGTAATCAGGGTCGTGATTCACAACACCCACCAGGCTGCCAGTAACCGCCAATTCACGCAGCCCTTCATAATCAGCAGTCGCAATGCCAGCTGAAGGGCTGGCTCCGGAATGACAACTGTTACAATGGGTTTCCATTATCGGTGCAATGGTCCCCGAATAGGTCACATTGTCCAGGTCGCAATCGGGTTCGACTTCGTCTTCGCTATCGCTGCTGCAGGCTGAAAAAACCACCATCGAAGCAACAAAGAGGGCAAAAACACCTTTAAGTACATTAAACATGAAGTTTTTGTTTCGCATAAGCATCAAATAATTAAATGGTTGATAAATTTACTGTGTGATATGCACCGCCAGGGTGATGCCAACATCTTTCGTCTTTACTCGCAAATAATAGATGCCTGATAAGAATCAAAGGCAGATGTACCGTTTCTTCAAAAGCAGGGCTACTTATTGTGATCAAAAAAAAGCTAAAAATCAGTCAAACAGACATAGTTACACTGTGCAATATATGCATAATTTATTTTTTATTCGCCATTTATAGCAAAAAATCATATAATATATCTAGTTTATACTCTATTTAAATAAAAATCCCGGTCCATGGCATTCTTAACCATGGGTCTTCAGGACCCAAAACCGATCAATTAGTGATTTTTTAACAGCCACGCCCCGGTGCATTTCGCTTTTGATTTTTGATTTTTATATATCTTTGCCATCGCATCGCAAATTGACCGCATAGATTATTCGGGGCGTTAGCTCAGTTGGTTCAGAGCGCATGCTTCTGGATCAGAAGAGTCATGGTTCGAGCCCTTGCAGGACAACTGGATAATCAGCCGCTTACAGCGTTTTTGCAGGTGGCTTTTTATAACTTGATGTGCTGAACAAATCCCCTCCCATTGTTGTTCTTCAAGCAGTAAAAAATCAAAAAAAGTAAATGAATTGATAGGTCCAGCCTGTCCAATCAAACCAATAAAGATGACAGTTCACACCCTGATATTATCAATCGGTATGAGCCTGGCTTTTATGGCTCAATGTCAGACCCCACAAAATGCACAAAACATGAAGGCAGGCAAAACAGATTATGATCCCGGTACATACAAGATAGAAAGGACGGAAGAAGAGTGGAAAGCCATGCTCAATGATGAGCAGTATCAGATACTTCGCCAAGCCGGTACCGAGCGCCCTTTTACAGGAAAGTACCATGCCACCTCGCAGGCGGGTATATACTATTCTGCGGCCACCGGACAGCCGTTGTTTTATTCTGACACCAAGTTTGATTCAGGCTGCGGCTGGCCCAGTTTTTTTGAGCCAATAACTCCGGGGTCAGTGTATTATAGGACCGACAAATCGTATGGCATGATACGTACCGAGGTTATAGATTCTGGCAGCGGCTCGCACCTGGGCCATGTGTTTGACGATGGCCCCCCGCCTACCGGACTGAGATACTGCATGAACAGCGCTGCGATGATTTTCGTATCGCTGGACGAAGAGTCACCTCAGCTTGTTAAGGATTACATGGAAAAACATGCCAGCGAAGAGGAGATACATGCTGTGAAAAACATTACCGGCCGATAAAACACCGGCAACCTGATGGGTCTGCATCCATCACTCTTCGCAGAATTCCGGCAATCACTGCTGCATCCTTTATGATCTGCGTCAAAGGTTTTGTTTTGCTCCATCAGTCTGAATCCTACATTGTGGCCTTCGACCGACAGGGTAACAACTGACAAAGAAATAAAGAAGAGTGCCACGACAAGTTACCGGCTTGTCGAACACCAGAATTATTAAAATACACTTCATTGCTACAGGTTGTGCCCATGAATGACCTCCCGCGCCCATCATGGTATCAGTTTTACCGTATGTCAGTTGCCCTGATCGTATCCAACGATTCCCTTCTTCCGGCACTCCGGGCTTCCCGGCGTATCAGACGGTTCATCCTGCGCATATCCCTGTTTTCCGGATTATCAAGTTGCCGTAACCTCTCTGTCTCCAGCTGTCTTTTGCTGCGTACCGGAGTTGCCTCCCTCTGCCGCAGCCATTCGCGGGTCTCCCTGTCTGCGGGCTCAAGATGAGTAACCCGGGGGCTAAGGTGCGCATCATATTCCCTGTGCACCCCTTCCAGATAAAAAGCATGATCTATGGCAGGGTTCAGCGTAACCGCATAGTCCTTCACCGAAACACTGTATTGATAATCCACTTCGATGCCCAGAAGAGAGAAATTGATATCGAAATGCTGACTGACGGGCATCCAGACAAGGTCGGCCACCGGGTTATACTGTTGTCTGATATGGATGATGAACATGTTCTGCTCTACCTGCAAGTCCACAGAGTGCAGGTTCCAGCTTTCCTCTCTGATGTATATGTAGCCACTATAAAGATCCGGTCCCGGTCTCTTTGGGATCACCCGTATCCGGTTGATGAAATCATCATTTTCCCGGAAGCTGCCTGCCAGCTCAAACCGGTACACCAGCATGGCGTTTCGGCTCAACGGGGAGATGATCCCATTAATGTCCCGGTAAAAACTGATTGTCACAAAAGCCATGGGATTCGACTGGTTGTCGTTGCCGGAGCTGCGCAAAGAGATCACCTCGGTTCGTGTCCGGTCGGGCAGTTCAAAATATACATCCGAGATGGTTTCGGTGATA
>PWKN01000281.1 GCA_003559735.1 Bacteroidales bacterium
CCCGGAATGAAAAACGAATTTCAAACGGAAATGCACTTCCGGCCGGTATATCTACCGGACGCCCGGACCGGGGAACCCTCCGGGATGCAAAGAGCCGGTCGGTATTGCGATAGGTGCTGACGGCAAGATCGTGCGGCAAGGCTGCATCATAAAGCTGGCGGTCAGTACCAATGGGTTCATCTGAGTGCGGATAGGGCTGTTCCTCAACCGGACTGCAGGAAAGGAGCAGACATACCAGAACATACAGCCGGGTGATCGGTTGGGATGTGTTAGCTGCTGCTGGGCAGGTATTTTGTGTTGTTCCGGTTTGCGATTTAGAAGTTGTTTTTTTTGCGTTCCATAGGGCCGTCATATACCAGGTACATTTCGTTAACGTCCGGATTGTATTTAATGAAATTTAGCAGGTTTTTAAAATAGTCGCCGTGTTAAAGACTTCGTGATTATTCAATGCCAACGGGATGCGATAAGATGGCTTTCCCCTGGTCAAGGAGCAGGAGGTTGTGCAGCACCTCCCGGTCTATTCGTCCGCAGGCCACAGTGCACAAACCTTCTGAGGCGCAGTACAGGTAGATGTTCTGACTTACATAACCGGCATCAACGGCCGAATAAAATTGCTTTTTCTCTTCTGTGTACGCTTCCATCTTTTTGAAGTGGGCTGCAATACACAATGACAGCGGCGCTTCTGCAAAAAATCCCTGTTCACCGGCTGAGGCACGATGGTCGCCTTCGCGGACAAGCACGAGTTTGTTGTTAAATGCATCATACAAATAGATGCCGGATGGGATGAAAACATACAGTTCGATCTCCTGGTGGTTACGGGCAGTAGGTGCTGTCCGCAACCCTGGTTGTCCCCTGAACGCCGCATGCGAGTTAATGCCGTTGGCTGCCCACAGCAGGTCGGACAGCTGCTGATCAGAAATGCCGGACCCGGAGAAACTGCGTTTCGATCGCCTTTCACCAAGGGCTTCCATTAAAGGCATACCGCCTTTAACCTGCGGCGGGGACAGTTGTATCTCTTTACGTGGTTCGGTTGCCTGGATGATGTTGCTGGTCGGTTTTTGTTCCATTTTATTGTCTTTGAATGGTTTGTTTGTTGACGGCAAAGTCTTCTTTTTTGCCTACAGCTTTTATTGTTCGATGAAGTGCGGATCGATCAGTTGTTCGCGCACTGGTTGAAGGGGTGGCCAACAACCAGCATTATTATTGTACGATGAAATGCGGATTAATCAGTTGTTTTTTATTGTATTGCAATGGTTTACTGCTGCCTGAAACCGTAACGGTTTTGCCCGCAGCTTCGGCGATGGCCTGACCGGCAGCGGTGTCCCACTCCATCGTGGGTCCGAAACGGGGATATGAATGGGCAGAACCTTCTGCCACCAGGCACATCTTTAGTGAACTGCCTGCAGGAACAATGCGTACCTGTCCGTGCTTCTCCTTCATCAGGGCAAAATAATTGCGGGTCAGGTCATTCATGTGCGACCGGCTCCCTACCAATGTATAAATACCGTCCGCCTTTTTGTCCGGCAGCCTGGTCCCTTTTAACAGAATGTATTCCGTTTGTCTGTGCGCGTCTGTTTTTTGCTGTTTGCCGGCGTGACGCTGACCGTTCGTATCCGGTTGTTCGACTCCTGCCTGCAGTTCGCCTGCGTGACCCTGACTGTCTGTATCCGTTTGTCTGTCCGCTGCCTGCATTGGCCCGGCGTTACCCTGACTGTCTGTATCCGTTTGTCTGTCCGCTGCCTGCATTGGCCCGGCGTGACTCTGACTGTCTGTATCCGTTTGTCCGCCCGCTGCCTGCATTGGCCCGGCGTTACCCTGACTGTTTGTATCCGTTTGTCTGCCCGCTATATGCAGTTCTCCGGAGACAACCCTGCTGCCGTCATCCAGTCGATATGCGCCCATACCAACGGCTCCAAAGTAGAGCGTGTCGTGAACCGGCACATAGATCACTCCCATCACTGGCTGGGTATGGGCAACAAGGGCAATATTAACCGTGAATTCACCATTGCGGTTCAAAAACTCTTTGGTGCCATCCAACGGATCTGTGAGCCAGAAATGATACCATTGCTTACGGTCAGCATAGGACAGGTGCTTCCCTTCTTCGCTGAGGATGGGAATACCTGTTTTTGACAAAACATCGTTTATTGCCCGGTGGGCGGCCAAATCAGCAGCCGTCAGCGGTGTGTCGTCTTGCTTGGCTTGTACCTGCAGATCGGCAGAGGGGTTCTGGTAAATACGCAGGATCTCTTCACCGGCTGCAATGGCGGCGTGCAGGGCTTGCAACAAAAGGTCGTTGTTCGGAATACCTTCATTCGACAATGTTGATAACGACATGGCAGCTTGTACTTTTGTCTGTTTATTATTTGGGGCCACGGCATCGCTGACCTTTTCAGGACGGGCTTACTGCACAACTGCATGGGCCCTCATCCAAATTCATCCTCGTTGACCTGCGTGGGAGAGGCCTCCTCCCAACCATTTGGGCCAGGGCTTCTGCTTGCCTTTACAGGCCACCCCTTCTGCTGATCTAAGCAAGCAGCAGTTTCCTGCGCAGCAACATGGTTGCTTCATCCACGCTCAGCCTGCTGGTGTTGATCCGGATCATCGGTTGCAGCGGCTCCTCATATGGGGCATCATAACCGGTAAGGCCTTTGATTTCCCCCTTGATTGCCTTTGTGTACAGTCCTTTCGGATCGCGTTTCCGTGCAATTTCGGAGTCACAATGTACATATACTTCGAAATAGTCGTTGGGACCGATAATTTCCCTGGCCATCTCACGGTCTTTCTTATATGGCGACACAAAAGCGCATATCACAATGTTGCCGTGCTCGAGAAATGCCCGCGCCGTATGTGCTGCCCGGCGGATGTTCTCTTTGCGGTCGTGCGGACTAAATCCGAGGTCACCGGTGAGTCCGTGACGCATCATGTCACCGTCAAGGATCACTGTGTGTTTGCCTTCATTCCACAACATCAACTCCAGGGCATTGGCAATGGTGCTCTTTCCTGCCCCCGAAATGCCGGTAAGCCATATGACCATTGCTTTATGGCCGTTGCGCCTTTCCCGCACTTCACGCGACACCCCCGATGGGGCCCATATTACATTTTCTGATCGTTGCTCATAACGCCTGGTGCCCCAGTCGCCCGGATGGTCAGCCTGGATGTCGCCGCTGACCAACCCTGGTTGTCCGCCACCATTCTTTCCTGCCCTGGACGGCTGACTATACGTTTTCTCCTCACCTGACTGTCCGCCACCAGTGTCTCCAGCTTTCCCCTTATCTGTGTCTGGCGTGTCTGCTCCCTCCACCGTGGCTGCCTGCTCCTCTTTGGCACGATGTAATCCGGTAAAGTCTTCCGTGGTCAGGGGGGCCATCCTGCTAATTCGCAATGTGCCCTCCTTAAAGAATGCCTGTCCGGCAACCGGACCGTTCATCTCGACCTGTACAGCTTTGCGCACCATCCCGGCACCTACGGTAACATTCGTTCCGGGGTCAACCAGGATGAAACTACCTGTGGCAATGTTCCGGCGGTAGGTGTCGAGAAACAGGGGCATTGCAGTGTCTATGCTTACACGTCCTATTTCATTTAACTTCAGCTCACTTGCCGGCATACGCTTCATCGTGTCAACATCGATCTGGTAGCTGAGCTTGCGTACGACGGACTGGATGGTGCGGGTGGTGTGCATCAGCAGGTAGCGCTTGCCGAGCTCCATTGGTTCGACCGACATCCAGCAGAGGTATGCGTCAAACGACCGGCTGAAATGTGGCACATTGTTGCTTCGCGCAATCATGTCGCCGCGACTGATGTCGATCTCGTCCTCGATCTGTAAAACAACGGAATCGCCCGAGCGCGCTTCTTCGAGTGTTCCCTCATAGGTGTTGATCGACTTGATCCGGCTGGTCAGTCGCGATGGCAACACCGTAACGGTGTCGCCTTTGCGTATGATGCCTGAACTGATCCGTCCCGCAAATCCCCTGAAAGCATCATTGGGACGGATGACGTACTGCACCGGGAAACGGAAGTCGATCAGGTTGCGGGCGGCATCTACGTGTACGTGCTCGATGTGGTAGAGCAGGGTGGGACCGTTGTACCAGGGCATGTTCCCGCTTTTCTGTACAATGTTGTCGCCCTTCAGTGCCGATATGGGGATGAAGGTGATGTCGTCTACATCCATCCTGGAACCAAACTCCCGAAAGTCGGCCACGATTTGTTCAAAAACATCCTGGCTGTAATCGACCAGGTCCATTTTGTTTACTGCTACCACCAGGTGGGGTATCTGAAGCAGGGTGGAGATAAAACTGTGCCGCTTGCTTTGGGTAAGCACTCCCTTGCGGGCATCTACCAGGATGATGGCCAGGTCGGCGGTGGAAGCCCCGGTAACCATGTTGCGGGTATATTGGATGTGTCCGGGTGTGTCGGCAATCACAAACTTCCGCCTGGGTGTGGCAAAATAGCGATACGCCACATCAATGGTGATCTTCTGTTCCCGCTCAGCCCTTAGTCCGTCAGTGAGCAATGCCAGGTTCACCTGCTCCTCCCCGCTGTTACGGCTGGTGAGCTCAATTGCCTCAAGCTGATCCTCAAAAATGGACTTCGAGTCATACAGCAAACGGCCAATAAGGGTGCTTTTGCCATCATCAACACTGCCCGCCGTGGTGAAGCGAAGCATGTCCATTGCCAGGTATTTGTTATCCATATGCTTAATGATGTTATCGTAACGGCACATATAAAACGGCACCTGTTGACATCAGCCAGAAGGCGCCATAAAATACTAAAAATATCCTTCCCTCTTCCTGTCTTCCATTGCTGTTTCACTCCGTTTGTCATCATTGCGGTTGCCTCGTTCGGTAATCCTTGCCGCGGCCACTTCGGCGATGATCTCTTCCATCGTCGTTGCTTTTGACAAGATGGCACCGGTGCAGGTGGCATCGCCAATGGTGCGGAAACGGACGTCGGCTTCAAA
>PWKN01000227.1 GCA_003559735.1 Bacteroidales bacterium
AGGCCCTGCAGACGGAGCCTGGCAGCGTGATCGATGAGGTTACCGATGCCGGATTACGTGGTCGCGGGGGTGCCGGATTTCCTACCGGGATGAAGCTGAAGTTCACGAGCGAGTCGTGCCGGCAGTGTGAACAACGTTATGTGGTGGTGAATGCCGACGAGGGGGAGCCTGGTACGTTCAAGGACAGGGTGATCATGGAACAGGACCCCCACCTCTATCTTGAAGGTGCGGTCATCGCTGCATATGCCATCCAGGCTACCAGGGTATACGTATATATCAGGGGAGAATACCACGATGCAATAAAAAAGACCCGAAAAGCCATAAAGGATGCTTATGAAAAAGGGTTTCTCGGGAAAAACATCCTGGGGTCGGACTTCGACTGTGATGTGGAAGTAAAGCTGGGAGCGGGCTCTTATCTGTGCGGCGAAGAGCTCACCATGCTGGAGTCGCTGGAGGGCAGGCGCGGCCATCCGCGCATCAAGCCTCCCTTCCCCGCAGAGAAAGGGGTTTTCGGAAAGCCAACACTCGTAAACAATGTGGAGACACTCGCCAACATTCCACCCATCATCAGCTTCGGGAGCAAATGGTACCGCAAGCTGGGAACGGAGCGTTCGCCGGGCACCAAGATCTTTACCCTAAGCGGTCAGGTGAACGAGGGCGGTTGCTACGAGGTACCCTTTGGTGTCAGCCTGCATCAGCTCATCGAACTGGCTGGGGGGATGCGCAATGGAAAGCCGTTCAAGGCAGCCCTGCTGGGTGGCGCTGCAGGTACTTTCGTGGATGAGTCAATGCTCAGCGAGCGGATGACCTACGACAACCTCAGGGAAAAAGGGGCTACCCTCGGCTCAGGGGCAGTGATCGTAATGGCTGAAGGAGATGCCGTGTACGATGTCCTGCACAACTGCCTCCGCTTCTTTCAACACGAATCGTGCGGCAAATGCGTCCCCTGTCGTGCAGGCACCGCACACCTGGTAAAAAAATCCATCCACCTGCGCAACGACCCAGCCGGTAGTGAGACCATTTTGAAACAAATGGTGCGCGAGTCAGAGATCATGGCCGCCACCTCCCTTTGTCCGCTGGGACAGTCACCCTTGCTGCCTGTCGAATCAGCGGTCCGTTATTTCAAAGATGCCCTGTATTAATCTATGTCCGGTATGAGAACAGTCAGACGATACTTTTCAGGCGACCATGCAAGGTGTCACAGGCAAACCATCTACGTCTGGCGCCAATTTGCCTGCAACAACTCAACCGGCCATACATACGATCAAGCCATTCATCCCAAATACCAATCCAATGAATAAAAACATCACGCTTACCATAGACAACAAGACAATCACAGCACCTGAGGGCGCCAACCTCCTGGAGGCAGCAACCAGTAATGGCATTGCCATTCCACACCTGTGCTACCACCGGAAGCTGACTGCCACCGGTGCATGCCGTTTGTGCATTGTAAAGATTGAGGGACAGCGCGGACTGGTTGCTTCGTGTGCTGTTGGCGTACAGGAAGGCATGACGGTGACCGCCTTTGACGATGAGCTGGAGGAAGTCCGCGCCTACCTGCTCGACTACCTGCTGTCAGAACACAACGAAGCATATGATGGCAGCTACAGCGATGAGTTCCGGGAGCTCACCAAGCGTTACGGTCTAAAAGACAAAGAAATGCGCCTCTTCCCTCCCCTCTGGAAATCACTTAACTATCCCCAGGATGAATCGTCGCCTGTATTGAGTTACGATGCCACCAAGTGCATAAAATGCTTTCGTTGCATCAAGGCGTGTGACGAAGTGCAGGGAAAAAACGTGCTGTCATTCAGTCAACGAGGGATCAGCTCCTATATCGTTGGAGGATTTGGCGTTTGGGACGAGAGCGAATGCGATGGCTGCGGCGAATGCATCCAGCTTTGTCCGACGGGCGCCATCGTGGAAAAGGCCCATCGCAGCAGCATCAACCTGGAAAACGGCATCCGGAAAGTCCGCACCACCTGTCCATATTGTGGCGTTGGATGCCAGCTTGAGCTGCTGATAAGCAACGGCAAGATCGTCCGCAGCAACGGCGTTGAGGGAGTCAGTCCGAACGACGGACGCCTCTGTGTTAAAGGGCGCTTCGGATATGATTTTGCAGCCCACCCCGATCGCCTCACCACCCCGCTGATTAAAAAAAATGGCCGCTTTGTTGAAGCCACGTGGGATGAGGCATTAGGACTGGTAGCAACCAGGTTTTCGGAGGTCAGGGAAAAATATGGCCGGAAAGCGCTCGCAGGATACGCGTCGGCCAAGACCACCAATGAAGACAACTACCTGTTCATGAAACTAATACGCATGGTTTTTGGGAACAACAACGTGGATTATTGCACCCGTTTGTGTCATGCTTCAACCGTTACAGCCATGTTGCGCTCTTTGGGTGACGGGGCCGGGAGCAACTCCATTGAGGATTATGAGCACAGCGACTGCATATTGATCACAGGCAACAACATGATTGAAACACATCCTGTAACAGCCACCTTTGTAAAGCATGCTGCACAGAGAAAAGGGGCAGGGATCATCATTATTGATCCCAAGTGGACCCCAATGGTGAAAGATGCACGCATATGGCTGCAACCCAGGCTGGGCACCGATGTGGCGCTGTTGAACGGGATGATCAGGACGATCATCAGTGAAGGACTAATTGACGGGGATTTTATTGAACAACGCGTGGATGGTGGGATGAAGGCTTTTGAAGCACTGCGGTCGCTGACAGAAAAATACACGCCAGGGTACGTAGAGGAGGTTACCGGTGTTCCCGGCAAGCTGATGCAGGAGGCAGCCCGTATGTATGCCTGCGCCGACCGTCCGCTTATAGCCACCGGCATGGGCTACAGTCAGCAGGTTACCGGCACGCACAATGTGTTTTGTTTGATCAATATGATGCTCATCACAGGTCAGATCGGACGTCCGGGTGCCGGACTGAATCCGCCGCGGGGTCAAAACAATGTACAGGGGGTGTCAGATGTCGGAGCGTCGCCTTTCACCTACCCGGGCTATGTGCCTGTTGATGATGATGACAACCGGCGCAGGGTGGCAGACATATGGGGAGTGCCTTTTGAATCGCTCGACGGCGAAAAAGGTCTTTCGACCGTTGAGATCATGCAGGCAGCGTGGGATGGAAAGATCAGGGCCATGTACATCATGGGTGAAAATCCAATGCTCACCGATCCCAACCTGAACCATGCCGAAGAAGCCCTCAAAAAGCTTGATTTCCTGGTAGTACAGGACATTTTTCATACCGACACCACGCCCTATGCAGACGTCATATTGCCGGCCACCTCTTTTGCTGAGTCGGAGGGCACCTACGTGAACAGCGACCGCCGCGTTCTCCGGGTCAGGAAAGCCGTTGACCCGCCCGGAGAAGCGCGTCAGGACTGGGAGATCATAAACGAGATTGCCAAACGGATGGGCACGTCACTGGGAGACTATCAAAAAGAAAGCGACATATGGGAAGAGATTGCCAGGGCAGCACCCATCTTTGCCGGAATATCATATGAGCGGCTAGAACAACAAGGCATCCAGTGGCCTTGTCCGCACAAGGACCACCCCGGCACGGCAACCCTTTTCGAAGAACGGTTCAACACGTCCAACGGACTGGCCAGGCTGCATCCTGTCGATTATGTGGAACAAAGCGAACGGACTTCAGCGGAGTACCCTTTCATCCTCAACACCGGGAGAATACTGTACCAGTACCACTCATCAACCATGTCGCGACGCAATAAAGCCCTTACCGACTATGCCAACGAGGCATACGTACTGATGCATCCCGATGATGCCGAAAAACAGGGGCTCAGCGACCGGCAGAAAGTGAATATCGCCTCGCCGCGTGGACAAATCGGGGAGATCACCCTGCGCGTAAGCAGTGAGGTGCTGCCCGGAGAACTCTTCATGCCCTTCCATTTTCCTGAGGCTCCTGTCAACAAACTCACACGAGATGAACTGGATCCTTACTCGCGCATCGCCCCGTTTAAACTGTCGGCCGTCAGCGTAGAAAAAATCTGACAACTGCTGCATCAGATAAATTACTATTTTTGTAAGCGTTATATTGAATACGCCTTCCGCAGGTCAGTGATGGTCTGCCGGAATGGCTTTTTGGTAAAGACACCATCCTGTATGTCAGACAAAGAGATATTCCGCAAGATACTCCACGTGAAAAAAGAGATTGGTGCGGTAATCCTTGCCCATTACTACCAGGTTCCCGGGATCCAGGAGGCAGCCGATCATGTTGGCGACTCATTTGCCCTGAGTAAGCTTGCGGCCGAGCTGCCCCACAAGGTGATCGTGTTTTGTGGCGTCGACTTCATGGCTGAAAGCGCCAAGTTGCTCAGTCCGGAGAAGACCGTCCTCCTTCCGGTAAAAAGCGCCTGCTGTCCGATGGCCGAAATGGCAGACCCTGAAGAGGTAAAAAAACTCAAACAAGCCCATCCCGATGCCGCAGTGGTGTCGTATGTCAACTCCACCACCAGTGTCAAAGCCCTGAGCCATATATGCTGTACGTCATCAAACGCCATCAGGGTGATCCGCAGCCTGCCGCACCGACAGATCATCTTTGTCCCCGACAAAAACCTCGGTTCATACGCGGCCGAACAGATCCCTGAAAAAGAGTTCATCCTCTTCGACGGATACTGTCCGCCTCACGAAGATGTAATGGCCATCGACGTAAAGCTGATACGCGAAAAACATCCCGATGCATTGCTGCTGGTGCATCCCGAGTGCCAGCGCGAAGTGAGGGAAATGGCCGACTTTACCGGAAGCACGTCCCAAATCCTCCAATATGCCACCGGATCCAAACACCACACCTTTATCATTGGCACGGAAGAAGGCATTCTCTATCCGCTGAAAAAACAAAATCCGGGGAAGTCCTTTTACATGCTCACCGACCATTTTATCTGTCCGAACATGAAAAAAACAACACCAGTTGAACTGTTGAA
>PWKN01000086.1 GCA_003559735.1 Bacteroidales bacterium
AGCTGAAGACTGTAACCTATTATACAAAATAAACAAACACAGGGCTTCGGTAAGACCTGCGGGACAAGCGCTTTGTGACGTGCGGTCCGGAAGTCATGCGGTGAACGGACGGAAGTTTTGTGATGGGTAAGACCGGGAACTATGTGACGTGCTGCCCGGAAGCTGTGTAATGTGCGCCACGAATCTATATGATTTGCGCCACGAGAACTTTGTGATGTATAGCACGAATGCTGCGTGCTGTAGGGCAAAAGTTATATGCATTCATGTTCAGTTTCCCGGCACCAACCGAAAAAACAGTCCGGGATGCTCTGTCAGCACATAGATAAATCCATCGGGACCCTGTTCAATGGCACGAAAACGGGCCATCCCTTCGAGCATCTTTTCGGTATGCTCAACCCGGTTATCCTTTAGGACCACCCGGTGTATATGCTGTCCGGCCAATGCGCCCACCAGCATGTTGTGCCGCCACCCGACATACCGGTCACTATCAACAAAAGTCAATCCGCATGGTGCAATGGAGGGGGTCCAGTGATAAATGGGATCAACCATACCCGGGGCTGTAGTGTCGGGCGTAATGACGGTTCCATCATAATTGATTCCGTGTGTCACCAGCGGCCAGCCGTAATTCTCTCCTGCCCGGATCAGGTTGATCTCGTCACCCCCCTGGGGTCCATGCTCATGGGTCCACAGCGCACGTGTTTCCGGGTGCAGTTTCATTCCCTGGATGTTACGGTGACCATAGCTATAGATCTCCGGCAGTGCATCTGGCTCATCTGCAAAAGGGTTATCGGAAGGTACTGTTCCATCGTCATATAGCCGTATCACCGTGCCGTTATGGCTCGACAGATCCTGCGATGTCATCATCACCCCCCTGTCGCCAATGGTAGAAAAAAGATACCCTTCATCATCAAACACGATACGGCTTCCAAAATGGTGTCCCGCTTCTGTCAGGGGATGTGCGTGAAAAATGGTTTCAACATCGTAAAGGGCATCCCCCGATAAACGGCCTCGCGTTATTGCGGTACTACCACCCCCATTCGCGCGAGCAGCATGAACGAGGTATATCAGCTGGTTGTCATTGAAGTCGGGATGCTTCACCACATCCAGCAATCCCCCCTGTCCGTGTGCCCAAATTTCGGGTATGTTTTCAACAAGATCGTCTGACAAACCGCCATCCCTCCAAATTCTCAGCCGGCCGGGACGTTCAGCGATCAACACGCTACCGTCAGGCAAAAACTCCATACCCCACGGATTTTCAAGTCCGACGGCCAGTGTATCAACGTAAAACGACAGTTCTTCGGTATGGATCAATGTGTTCGGGTAATCATCATCACTTTCCGAACAGCCCACAAACAGGGCTACCATCAATACAACAACAATATAGGTGTTTTTCATAGCTGAAAGGATTGATGCAAACATTTGACAAAGCAGGTTCAATGTCTGCCTGAAACAACAGCAACGCATCACTGCAAACTTACGCTGCACTATCAATAAAACAACAACCATGTCTGCCATATTGTTTTGACCGGATGGTTGTTTCGTGGGGTCATCAAACTGTAAATCGGGGACAATGCTTCCTTTTGTTGCCCGCTGGTCGTTGTATAACAGTGTCCTGCCGGTTACAGCAAACCTTTTTTCCACCCATGAATCGATCACTCCATCTGTGTTCGTAGCCACTTCAATGGAGATCACTGCGTGATGATCTTTCTTCAACCCGGAAATCGATCACCCCACTCTGTGTCCGTAGTAACTTAATCTGTGGAGGTCAGTGCACGATCATCCTTCTTCCACCGCCGCCACCACCGCCACCGCGATGCATGTCCTCAAAAACGTTGAGCTGTCTGTTGAGCGAATAGGTAAAGGTAAGCAGGAAGTAGCGCCCAATTGAATTGGTGACCTCCCTTTCGAGGAAGTTTGCATCAGCGCGCTGGGTAACACCCAGATCCTTGTCAAGCAAGTTATATCCCGTAAGCCGAAGCTCACCACTGTTGTTTTTCAGGAACCGTCGTGAAAAACCAAAATCCAGCATCGGTATCTTGCGGTCAAACTCACTTGTTCGTCCCTCAAAGACCTGGTAGCGAAATCCAAGGTTCAGTCTGAAGTGATTAAGAAAGTTCCAGTTTGTTTCTGCCGAATAAGACTGGTTCAGATACGCTTGCTCAAGGGTGCTGTACTGATAGGCTGTAAGCTGCCTGTTCAGTCTGGCCGCTAATTGGGCATCAAACCGATCATCCGGCCTGAACGTAAAACGCATGTTGCCGTTAATCATGTTGTTGGTGATGCGTTGTGTAACATCATTCAGAATATCGGTCGTCTGCGTGCGGCTAATGTTGGTACCGACCATTATACGGCTGTGGATCCTCGTAAGGCTGTAGTTCAGGTTCAGGTTCCCGTTGAGGTTTACATTGCTGCGGGTATTAACTGGCGTAATGGTACGCACCATTTGTTCATCCAGCCACACTGAATTGGTGATGGCATCGGTTGTGTAGGTTGCATTGACAAAGGCAAAGAACCCAAACATGCTGACGGGGTTAAAGCTGTTGAAGCGTATTGTTGCCCTGTTGCGGTAGGCCGGACGCAGATCAGGGTTCCCTTCATAAATGTTGAGCGGATCGCGGTTGTCGACGATGGGTTGCAGTTGCAGCAACGATGGCTCCTGCACATTGGTCTCTATATTGGCCATCAGACGCCTGAAGTTGCTGAATTCGTAATTAAAACGCACCACAGGCAGTATATTGAAATAGCTTTTCTCAATCGGAAGTTCGTGTGTTACGACCTCGCCACGCAATGAAGTAGCCTGAAAGTTGCTGCCAATGGTAAGGTTATACATATCGCGGATCACCCTCAGGTTGACACCTCCCCGCTGGTACAGGTAGGTGTTGTTATAAATATTTGTAAGCAGCTCATTGACGACAGGCAGGCCATCTTCGATGTCGAATACCTGCTGGTCAACCTCATTCCTGTTTTGAGTAATGCGGTAGTTCACTTCAAGATATCTCCTGTTGCCGATTGGTTCGGTATAGGATGCGTTAAACCCAAGCGACTGGTTGTCGCTTTCCTGGATGTTGTCTTGCAGGATTTGCTGTTCCTGTGTGTTCTCCCTGTAGAAAACATTCAGGGCCTGGAGGCTTCCCTCCTGGTTGTTGCCGCCCATTTGCATGTCAACGCCGGCTGTCAGGGTGCGTCCCGGACGAGACAGGCGCCGGCGCCACAAAAGACTTGAGTTTACACTGTGCCTTTGTCCGTCGGCCGTGCTGATCTGTTCGCTTGTATTTTGCAATGTCCCGGTAAAAGAGTGCGTATGGCTTTCACTTTCCAGAAAGCTGTTGGTGATATTGAAAGTGGCATTGGCTGTGAGCAGCAAGCTGTTCTTATCGTCAAAGGTATGGTCTGCACGCAGGTTCATCCGGTGGTTATAGTTCTGGTTATCCTGTCCGGACACCTGCAGGAAGTCGTAGTTGCCTGCGGGCATAAAGTTTTCACGCTCCAGGTCGCGGTGTACATCGTGGTCGAGCTGGTTATAAAAGTAGCTGGCATTAACCTCAGTCTGTTCCCTGATGGTACGATTCACATTCAGTCCGCCGGCCCAGGAAGTCATTATCCCATTGCTTCCCGGTCGACCGTCACGGTTGATCGGGATACCACCGGTTCCGCCAAAAGACACCTGGCCACCTCCCCTGCCCCCCATGATGCTCTGTGTACCACCACTAAAGTTCATATATTCACCGATTGAAAAGCCCTGCTGGTTCAGGTTGTTTCCCATGAGCAGCAGCGACATTTGTCCGTTGGCATCAAACCGGTTTATGTTTGACCGTCCCTGGTAGCGATCGTTGGGGCCATACCCCAAACTGGTATTCCCAAAGAGTCCGTCCCGCCGGTCTTCCTTAAGTTCCAGATTCATGGTACGTTCACGCTGGCCATCATCTATTCCCGTGAACCGGGCTCGCTCTGAAAGTTCATCAAAAACATGTACCTTCGACACAGCATCGGCAGGCAGGTTCTGGGTTGCCATTCTCGGGTCCCTGCCAAAGAACTCACGTCCGTCGACGGTAACCCTCCGAACCTCTTCGCCCTGGGCGATCACACTTCCATCGGCATCAACCTCAATACCCGGCATACGTCTTATCAGGTCTTCCACAACCTCGTTGGGCCGAACAGAAAAGGCCAACGCATCGTATTCAATGGTATCGCCCCGCACCCGCATGGGTATGCGTTCTTCCTCTATGGTAACCTCATCAAGCAACGTACGCACATCCTGCAACTGCACGGTGCCCATATCGAGCATGTTTCCATCAGGAGGCTCAACAGGCAGTGTAAGGGTTGCATATCCCACATAAGACACACGCAACAAATATGAGTCTGGCTTAACATTCCGTATTTCAAACACACCCTCCAAATTTGTCAGGCCATAGTTTACCATGGTTGAGTCTGCAGCCTGCAAAAGCAACAGTGTTGCACTGGGCAAGCCCTCCTTATCCGGACCCGTAAGCTTGCCCCGGATAGAAAACGTGCCGGCCTGAACAGACAGTGCAGTCAGACCGAAAAAAATAAAAAAGAAGAACCGCTTCATTACTATCTACAATTGACATTATTAATATTTACAGCATTATTGTGACCGTCGCCCACCGCCCCCCATACGCTGCAACTGCTCCTGTACCATCTCCTGGTATTCTTCCCGGGTGATGTGCTGTCCGCGAACGGGTTTTCTCATTTCGCCGGGGGAAAGCTCCCGTTCCGTTATTTCACGCGCCACCCATACACGTTCCCCATTGTTGATGTCAACAGCCAGGACAGTCCCGGGAAGGGTCACATAACGGTCTGGTCCAAGAAACGGCTGGATGTGCGGGGTAAACCACGCAGTGATCTCCTGATCCTGAACGGTATCTTTATACCATGCCATC
>PWKN01000283.1 GCA_003559735.1 Bacteroidales bacterium
GAGCATCAGTTGTTTCTCTTATTTTTCGAAATCTGGCGGCATGTTCAATTCATAAATTTTGCTTCTCATCAGGATCAGCACGATAGGGCAGGGAAAAATAAAATGTTTCAGGCAGGTTGCGGTGTATATTTACATTCAAAAGCAAGCTTGTTCTTTCTATTTGCAGCAGTTTGTCAATATCCGGGTTCGCATTGAATTCAGTAAAGAAATGTTTAATATGGGTTGATTTGAGTGGCTTGCCTGCAAGCTTTTCAGCGAATGTATTGTCATTTATTAATCCTTCAACGATAGCAAAACATTCATTATTAGCCCCTTTGATCAAATTGTTGAAGTAATTGTTATATATTGCTGTTGTGATCATGACATGATTGTTGTAATGATTTAACCCAGCCTCAATTACATCTGCCCTGTCTCCTGTTAACGCTTTTGGCCTCGTAGAGTTTACGGGTATCTACAAATTTATGTCAATTTCTTAAAAAAAACAATCATCCGAAAATAGAACAGCTTACTGTTTTGGCAACGCGACACTCCGCTTCCATAAAGCATACAGCCGGGCAAGGTCTATACCAATAATCTCGGTGAATCTTGCCTTGTTATGTGCAATAACTTCTTCTGATTGACTGTTCTCGAGTTCAGCCAGAATCTTTCTGAAGGCATTATACCCAAAATGTTCAACCAGATATTTTGTAAAGGAAGCAGATTGAACGTAGGCAACAGGGGGGTTAGATTCCGGGCTCCCAATCTCTGTATAAGCGAACAACTCCTCCACTGGGATCAACCGGTCTTCTTCCACAAGCGTTCTGGCTGCTTCATCAATCAGCATGCTGCCATAGCCAAAACTGGAAATAGCGGCTGCCCCCATCATCTCATCCGCATAAGTGGCAAACCCTTCATTAAACATGGCCGGTGGATTTCCAATCAGACGGATAAGAACATGGGCTATTTCATGATAATCTGCCAGCTGTTCCTGCTCATTGTATATTTCGACAACATTGTTCCGGAACGCAAAGCCCATACCCGTGTGTCCCGTGTCAAAGGTTTTGGTCGGACAATCGGGGTAAAACACCAGCCGCAAACGATCCTGCATGCTAACGTCCAACAGCACAGACAATGTGTCCAGTGCCGATTCGCGCCGTGCAATGATCTGTCCGATTACTTTGTTGGCAACAGACTCTTTATGCACATAGACATCCATCTGGTCTGAGGTGTAGATGTTAAAGGTGGTTTCCGGCTTCCATAATACGGTAAAGATATCTCCAGGGCAGAAATGACCGGAAAATAGCACATCTATATGCTCAAGGTCACAAAACGTATAACAGAAACTCCAATCCGGAAAATAATCTCCGTAAAACAGCTGCCTGCTTCTTTCCAGGTTCGGGAAACGGGTCATGAAGGCACTTTCGGCCTCATATACGGAAAGATTCATTCGGCCGCCCCTTTTCAATTTGAAAAAATCATGAGAAACGGGAAGGCTGACTTGCTTCTTCTCATTTTCCATTAGCACCAGGCAGAATTGGGTACCATAACCGCCATACCAAAGTCCCGGCCTGTTCTGAAGGTTTAAAACCAGGATACGCGGTTCATCACTTTTGTTATTCACCTTTATATCAAGGTAGTTCATGTTGTGTTCGGCACTTGAGCCGATTAGGGCAAATTCGATCCGGGCGTTTGATCCACTGACAATTTCACAGACCTGCTTCTGTTCATAGACCTGCTTCTGTTCACAGGCAAGTTTATGTTCACAGACAAGCTCATGTTCATAGACCTGCTTATGGGTTTGGGACGCATGATTATCAGCATGTAAGAATACCAGGAAGAGAAATCCCAGTATGCATACTGTTTGTGCGACGTTGCTGTTTGTTTTCTTGTTGTATTTTTTCATGGCTTTATGGAATTTTTGGTATGAATACATCCTTAGTCAAAGTACAATGCACATGCCATTCCATACAAGCATTTGATCGATAGTTAATTATAAAAACTGTTATTTAATACAAATGTATAATATTTGTGCGCTAACGTACATTAACTGTACGCCTTGGGTCATTTTCGTACGCCGGAACTTCCAGCTTGCGGAGCAACGTCCGCCGGAAGCTGGAAGTCCCTGCGGGAGCTTCCAGTTCCTCGACCCGGAACTTCCAGCTTGCGGAGCAACTGGAAGCTTCCGGAGGGGAAGTGGTGCGAGCAAATAGTAAAAAAAGCAATAAAAGCAAGAATATGTTTTTTGATATCTTTGTTCTTTATTGATCAATAACCAATCATCCGACGAAACCATTTAACCCACATTGCCGCTATTCATCCGCAACGATTTGATTGAATGGTCTTTATATTTTGAAATGTTCGCCAGGGTGCCACACGGATTTTTTCTGCGCCCATGCATAATAACATGCTTAATAATCAACCACTTATGCATATATATAATTCGCAACACAATGTATATTCAAAACATATAATACGCCCCATTACTGCCATCAAAAACGTTGAGTTCTCAAGTTTACCTGATCAATAATCCAGAACATAATTCTAAAAATCATGAAACGACTGTTTTCCTTATTCTTCCTGGCTGTAGCGATGTTTTTGCAGGCCTTCGCCCAAAACGCATCGCACTCTACTTATATTATTGTTGACCAGTTTGGGTATCTGCCTGACATGCCGAAAATTGCTGTTCTGAAAGACCCTCAGACCGGCTTCGATGCCAACATGTCTTTCAGTCCCGGAAGCAACTATGCACTGGTCAACAAAGCCACTGGAAATCAAGTGTTTTCATCAGCACCTGTTGCCTGGAAAGGGGGCGCGACAGATCCCTCCTCCGGTGATAAGGTTTGGTGGTTCGATTTCTCAGAAGTAAATGAAACAGGCGACTATTATGTGTTGGATGTGGAACAAAACCTGCGTTCCGGTTCATTCAGGATTTCTCCGGGTGTTTACAACAAGGTGTTGAAGCATGCCATGCGCACTTTTTTTTACCAGCGAGTGGGTTTTGCCAAGGAAGAACCTTATGCAGAGAAAGGATGGACTGACGGGGCGAGTCATTTGGGGCCTTTGCAGGACAGAAACGCCCGTATTTACAACGACAGGCACAATGCAGAAACAGAACGCGATGTGAGTGGCGGATGGTATGATGCCGGTGACTATAACAAATACACCAACTGGAATGCCAATTATGTGACAGGGATGATGTTGGCCTACCTGGAGCGTCCGGAGGCATGGACCGACGACTACAATATTCCTGAGTCAGGCAATGGAATTCCTGATATTCTTGATGAGGCCAAGTGGGGCATTAAGCATATGATGCGTATGCAGAATGAAGACGGAAGCGTGCTGAGCATCGTAGGCCTGTCACATGCCAGTCCACCGTCTGCCGCCACAGGTCCCAGCCTTTATGGCCCGCCAAACACATCAGCAACAATGAATACGGCGGCTGCTTTTGCCATATCCTCAAAGGTTTACCTGTTAATTGGGATGGAGACATTTGCCGATGATCTCAAAGAGCGGGCCATCAGGGCATACAACTGGGCTGTAGATAATCCCAATGTTCTTTTCAGAAATAATGATGCATCTGCCCCTTACCACTCTGGTGGACTGGGAGCAGGTCAGCAGGAAGTCGACGATTATGGCCGCATGACAGCCAGACTCAGAGCTGCGGTCTTTCTTTTCGAAGTTACAGGTGATGCCAGATACCGTGATCATTTTGATGCCAACTACAGGCAAGTGAACATGTTTGAGTGGAACTTTGCTTTTCCCTTCCAGTCAGACAACCAGGACATGGTATTATACTACGCCAACCTGGAGGATGCCACACCTGCTGTTGCCACCGACATAAAAAATGTATACCGGAATGCTATGCTCAACGGCAGCGAGAATTTCCCGGCCATCAATAACAAAACAGACCCTTACATGGCACATATCAAGGACTACACCTGGGGCTCCAATGGCATCAAGTGCCGCAAGGGAAGTATGTTTTACAACATGATCCTTTATAATGTCACCGATCAGAAACAGGACCATGACCAGGCTAGAAAAGCGGCGATTGGTTACATCAATTATATTCATGGCGTGAATCCCCTGAATTTCGTGTATTTATCGAATATGTATCAATACGGTGCGAAGAATGGTGTCAATGAGTTTTACCATACATGGTTTGCTGACGGAAGTCCTTTATGGGACAGGGTTGGGGAGTCTGAGTATGGCCCCGCTCCCGGATTCCTGGTGGGCGGCCCAAACCCCTCTTACGATTGGGACTGGTGCTGTCCGTCGAATTGCGGCTCTGCTGCCAACAATGCCCGTTGTTTTTCAGAAGAGATATCTCCCCCTAAAAACCAACCAGACCAAAAATCGTACAAGGATTTCAACACCTCATGGCCACTCAATTCATGGGAAGTTACAGAGAACAGTCTTGGCTATCAGATACCCTATATCCGCTTGCTGGCGCAGTTTGTGGATCCCACTTTCGAAGAACCACCTGTATCTGTCCGTTTGCCTGATCTTGCAGAAGGACGCGTACACATCTATCCCAATCCGGTTCATACCACCCTTTACCTGCATGCCCCCAAAGACCAGAATTATCGTTTCCAGGTCATTGACTCTGCCGGCAAGGTATTGATGGAATCGTCGGCAAAAGGCAACCATGAACTTAACACCAGCCATCTGGCACCCGGTAGTTATCTGCTGGTTATTGACGATCAGCATGGCAGGTATACCAGCAAGTTTGTGAGGGCAAGGTGATTCCCCCGAGCCGGAACTTCCAGCTTGCGGAAGGTTGCCCCAACGGAAGCTGGAAGTCCCTGCGGGAGCTTCCAGTTCCCCGGACCGGAACTTCCAGCTTGCGAAGCAACTGGAAGCTTCCGGAA
>PWKN01000007.1 GCA_003559735.1 Bacteroidales bacterium
CCCCTGTTCTGGTACTCCGGAACAATGCCAAACACCAGTCCGTATATGATGCGGCACCTGCCACGCCATCGGTGGTAGACAAACTTTAGCTTGCCCAACAGGTTTAATTTGCCATTAACATAACGGAAAAGCTGGTTCAGTTCAGGTATGCTGATAAAAAATGCAACGGGTTCGTCGTTGTGATAGCCAAAAATGATCAGTTCCTCGTCAATGACTTTTTTCATCCCTGAAAACATGTTCAGTGCCTTTGTCCTGGTCATGGGCTGGAAGTTATCGTGTGCTTCATCCCAGGCCTTATTGTAAATGGTCATAAAATCTTCGGCATACTTGTCTATATGCCTGAGCTGCATATGCTCAAAACGGTATCCCTGTGTTTGGACCAACCGTTCATATTTTTTTTCCAGGATTGGAGGAAGCTCTGTTTTGGTATTGATTTGGTATACATACTGTTCGTAATAGTTTTTAAATCCGTACGACTCGAAAAGATCATGGTAGAAGGGCGGATTGTAGTTCATCAGATAGGGTGACTCACCGGTCACGTTAATCAGCAAACCCCAGAATCTTTCTTTTTCTCCAAAATTGATGGGGCCGTCCATGGCTTCCATCCCCTTATCTGACAACCATTGTTTGCATGCATTAAAAAGAACAAAAGCCGCGTCTTTGTCGTTGATGCATTCGAAAAAACCCATACCACCGGTGGGTTGCTTATATGTATGGGCAAGGTTGTTGTTTATAAATGCAGCCACCCGTCCTATAAGCATTCCTGATTCGTTTTTCAGCACCCACCGTGTGAGCGCACCGGCATTGAACTGCATATTGACCTGCGGATCAAACACCGCCTCTATATCACGGTCAAGATGAGGAATCCAGTTCTTATCGCCTGAATAGATGACCCGCGGAACCTGGAGAAATTCGGCTGCGGTCTTCTTATCGGTAACCTCAATGAGTTTCATTTGTTATTTTATGTTTGGTATATCGGGTGTGCGCCGTGGACCATCGGGGGGATCTTTTTTGTGAACAGTTGATCATCAGAGATTCTGGTGTAGCTAATTTATACCCCTTTTGTTTTCCGGGTTGGATTACAATGCCGTTCTCAATATTGATTGGTTTTCCGGCCGGGAGTTGTTGGCGCACTTTGATTATTTGTTTTAATTTTACGAAAATAGTGATTTCTTTGTATTCAAAATGGAATTTTTATATCATGTTAGAGAATAAAGTGATCCTTATTACAGGCGCCTCATCTGGGATTGGTGCCGCATTGGTCAGGGAAAGCCTGGACAGGGGTGCCCTGGTGGTGCTGGCAGCCAGGAATATTGCTTCGATGCGCGAACTGGTGAATGATTATTCGCCATCATCTTATCTGGTTGTGCAGACCGATGTTTCGAATGAATCCGATTGCCGGCAGCTGATCAATGAGGCGATTAAGCGATTCGGGCGCATTGACGTACTCATCAACAATGCGGGTGTTTCTATGCGTGCCTTGTTTGGGGTCGTAAAACTGGAGGTGCTGGAACATTTGATGCAGGTTAATTTCTGGGGTGCGGTATACTGTACGCATCATGCGTTACCACACGTGTTGCGGTCGAAAGGGAGCGTGGTGGGTGTTTCTTCCGTGGCTGGCTATAAAGGTCTCCCAGCCCGCTCGGGTTATTCAGCATCTAAGTTTGCATTACAGGGGTTTCTGGAGTGTTTGCGCATAGAGAACATGAAGACCGGACTCCATGTGCTCATTGCCTGTCCGGGTTTTACCGCTTCAAACATAAGGAAAACGGCTCTGGCAGAAGACGGGAGCGTGCAAGGGGAGTCGCCCAGGGCTGAGGAAAAAATGATGACGGCTGAAGAAGTGGCGAAACATATTTTAGATGCTGTAATAAAACGCAAAAGAACCCTGGTGCTAACACGGCAGGGCAGACTGACGGTATGGTTGAACAAATTGTTTCCATCACTGACCGACAAACTGGTATATAACCACATGGCAAAAGAACCTGACGCCCCATTCAAATAAAACCACAATGTATGGAGGCTCTGCTGCGGTTTTGCTGTGTGCACAGGAGGCAGGGCCGGCTTACCTGATGTTGCTGACATTCGCTTTGAATTAATCCATATCTTTGCGCCATATCCTGCTTATCAAACAAAAAAAAGATACGTCATGAAAAACAATGTTGAAATTATGCCCCTTAAAGGGTTTGGAATGATCAAGTTTGGTGCTTCACAAAAGGAAGTTGAAGACATGCTTGGATCCCCCCAGGAAACAGAGAGCATTGATGTAGAAGGTGAAATACATGAAGTAGAGGTTTGGAACTATTGGGACCAGGGCCATGCTGTATATTTTGAGAAGGACCAGGACAATGTGTGCACCAATATCGAAACCGACAATGAGCAATCCATACTGTTTGGTGAGAAAGTTTTTAATCTGACCGAGGAGGCCATCGTCTCACTGATGAAAAAGAATGGGTACGAAACATTTGAGGTGGAAGATGACGATGAGATGGAAGAACGCATTGTCTTTTTCGATGATGCCCATATGCAATTTGTGTTTGATGACAAACAGCTGATACTGGTAAGCTGGGCTGTAGCCACTGATGAGCAGGGCAACATCTTGTGGCCATAAGTTTGGCGAAGTATAACCGATAATATACTGTTATATGCAACAATTGTATCCACTCAGGTTTGCTCCAATCTATAAAGAAAAGATATGGGGAGGTACACGGTTAAAAAAAATGTTTAATAAAGATTTTTCGCCTTTGTCCAACTGTGGCGAATCGTGGGAGCTTTCAGGTGTGCCGGGTAATATATCTGAGGTTGGCAACGGATTTTTGGCGGGCAATACGTTACAGGAGCTTATTGAAGTCTATATGGGAGACCTGGTGGGAGAGCAGGTCTTTGACAGGCATGGCATGAATTTCCCATTGTTGATCAAGTTTCTTGACACCTCCGATGACCTGTCCATACAGGTGCATCCCAATGACAGTCTGGCGATGGCACGTCATCAGAGCAAGGGTAAGACAGAAATGTGGTATGTTTTAGATGCCGAGCCTGGTGCTGAGCTCATTATGGGATTCAAAAGGGATACAACTGCTGAGGAGTATCTGGAACATCTGAATAATAAGAGTCTGAAGGATATTCTGCGCGTTGAAAAGGTGCAATCAGGCGATGTATTTTATATCCCAACCGGCCAGGTGCATGCTATAGGTAAAGGCATTACCCTGTGTGAGATTCAGCAATCATCCGACATTACCTACCGGATCTATGACTGGGACCGGTCAGGTGATGACGGCAAGCCCCGTAAGTTGCATACGGAAGAAGCCCTGGAAGCCATTGATTACAAGGCACGGGACAATAAAGTGTCATACAGCGAAAAGCTCAATGATCCCCGTGAACTGGTCAGGTCGCCATTTTTTAAAACACGACTGTTGTGCTTCGACAAAATATTGAAACTGGATTATATGTTTGTTGACTCATTTATTGTGTTTGTATGCCTGGAGGGTCAATGCAAGCTGGAATATGCGGGTGGCTCAGAAAGCGTACGCGCAGGTGATACCATTCTTTTGCCTGCAGAGATTAACAGTATATCGATGAACCCGGCTGGTTTCTGCCGGATGCTTGAAACATATGTCCCGTAAACGACCGTATTTTTATTGTTTTCTATCCCGGCTGTTTGTCCGCTTCGCAGATGGCTGACAATTTGTACAGATCCAGCACCCAGAGCTTTGGATGACGGCTGTTCAGGTTTTTTTCCATCAGCCTGGCAAAAAGCCTGGTTATGCATTTCAGCAGCGGACAAAGTCCGTATTTCCTAAATTTCAGGTATGTATCAAGAATGGTAACCATCTGCCTGTACCGTTGATCTCTCCCTGTTAATTCAAAGCTGAGCAAAAGGTTCTGGATGCTTTCCCTGCATTTCCTGACAAACTCCTCCCCACTTTCCAGTCCGCCGTGCAGCAGCGGATTATCGATGTGGATGATCCTGATGCCACGTTTTTTCAGTTCGTAGCCAAAAAGCGTATCCTCGTGACCGTATCCTCTCAGGTCCTCCCGGAAACGTATGGTTTCAAAAACAGGTCTGTGAATGAGGAAATTTCCCGTCATGAATGAATGATAGGGCCTGCGCTCACGCAGATGTGCCGGTTTTACCTCCCTTTTTGAGCCGGCCAGCCAATGTAGAAGAAACCGTTGATCGCCGGGTTCATCCCCATAGATATGTCCGCCGCAAACAACACAATCTGGTCGCAGAGAAGCCAGGTACTTTTCCAGGTAGTCGTTTCTGACAACCGCTGTATCGCAGTCCATAAAAAGCAGATAGAGATAATTTGCCTTTTCAGAAAGGGTGTTCCGGACTTTGCTGCGTCCGGCGTTTTTGTCGAGTGCAGCATAACTCACCTCCGGATGGCTGCCCAGTTCCTGGTTTATGTCCTGATAGGTGTATCCGGATGCATCATCAACGAGAAGGATTTCAACGGGTACACTCAGCGCACGGATTTGACTCCGGAGTGAGTGTACGAGTTGGGTAACATCCTTGTTGTAAATTGGGATGCATATGCTGAGCATAAGGCTGGTGGCTTTTTCAGACAAATATACATGATTTTTTTTTATGCGAACCTGTACCCTCATCATAAGGCTTTTTCTGGTGAGCCAACTGCCCTCCTCTTCTTACGGCCTTGTCCGGTGAGCCAAAAAACATGCGCAGGTGGCGACAAGAAAAATCTGCTGTCCGAAGCACCGACCGAAGGGAGGTGCAAGTTCAGATTTTTCCGCCACCAAGCGTAGTTTTTTGAGCGAAGCGG
>PWKN01000208.1 GCA_003559735.1 Bacteroidales bacterium
AGTGTGTTCAAAAAACAGTCACACAGTATCTGCAAATAAATGCATTGTAGCCCCGACAGGAATCGAACCTGTATCTAAAGTTTAGGAAACTTCTATTCTATCCGTTGAACTACGGGGCCCAAAAATAAAACGGTACAAATGTAATGATTATTTTTGTTTTTTAAAAAAACAGTGCCGTAAAATAAAGTTAATAAGGCTATTATATTAGACCAAATATCTTTTCATCTACACGGAAAAGCCTTTCATTCAGGTTTAACAAGGTATATGATCCGGGTTGTGCTTTCGCCCCTTTTATCTGGTAAAGCACCAGCCCTTTAAAGGGTGCCTAACAGTTGATTTTATAGCATGACATATTTGACACTTTGGTTATTCGTTACAGGAAATTTTTGGAAATAAGCTACCTGTCAACTGGTGTTCTATAACGGTTTTTGGCAGGAAGCACAACTTTATTGCAGGATTGGTAAAGTTGCAGGTGCTTTTAAACGGCCTTGTCTGGTGAGCCTCCGCATCGTTCGCCTTTACCGGCCTAGTCAGGTGAGCCAACTCCCCTGCTCTTCTAGGGCATTGTCCGGTGAGCCAAAAAACAAGCGCAGGTGGCGAAAAGAAAAATCTGCTGTCCGAAGCACCGACCGAAGGGAGGTGCAAGTTTAGATTTTTCCGCCACCAAGTGTAGTTTTTTAAGCGAAGCGGACGAAGCCTTGATCTTTTTTGGTTACTTTTTTGTATCAAGACAAAAAAGCAGAATAAAAAAATCTTGTATATTTACATGACCTATCAGATCAATGATGCAAAGAAATTTCTACGTCTACAAGTCATCTGCGGGAAGCGGCAAGACATATACCCTGGTGAAAGAATACCTGAAGCTCGTCCTGTACGATCCCTCCGGAATGAGGCATATCCTGGCCATCACCTTTACCAACGCCGCCGCTGCAGAAATGAAAGAGCGCATCATCAAGGCCCTGGCCAGCATCGCCTCACTGCAGGAAGCACCCGGGAACAAGAGTGGAAACACCCTTTTGTCAGAGATCATTACCGAGCTGGAAGATTTAAAAGTGCCGGTCCTCCCATCCAGAGAAACACTGATCAGCAACGCCCGGAAAGTCTTCAACCAGGTTCTCCACAATTATTCCGATTTTTCTGTATGCACCATCGACTCTTTTGTCCACCGCGTCATCAGGACATTCGCCTTCGACTTGCGCATCCCGCTCAATTTTGAAGTGGAGCTGGACGACAAGGCCCTGCTAAGCCAGGCCGTTGACCTGCTGATTGAACGTGTGGGACACGACAAAAAACTCACAGAACTACTCGTTTCCTATATCATCAGGCAAGCCGATGATGAACAGGATGTGCGCATCGAAAAAAAAATCGTTGCCCTGGCAAAAACCCTCACCGAAGAAGACAGCAGCGTATATACGGAACGGCTCAGGGATGTCAGACTCACCGATTTCATGGAGGTTGCAGAACGTCTGAGAAAGTCTGTCTCCGTTTTTGAACACCGCATACAGCAAGAAGCGGAGCAGGCCATGGCCGCGATCAAACAAAAAGACATCCCGGAATCAGCGTTTTCTTATGGCAAAAGTGGCATCTACAATTACTTTAGCAAGCTGGCAGCCGGACACGTTAAACAACATGCGTATCCGAAGCAGCGGGCGACTGCCACCATAACGGAAGACAAATGGTTTTCGGGCAAGTGTACGGCCGCCTGCAGGGAAAGCATCGCACAGATCAAGGATACCCTCGTTCACCATTTCAACAACATCCAAAAGACAGTAAACAGTGAAATGGAAAGCTATTCCTGTCAAAAAGCATTGCTGAAGACCATTTACCCGCTTGCTGTGCTCAGCGAAGTGGAAAAGATGATGGAAGAGATAAAAACAGAAAACGTTTTGCTGCACATCTCCGACTTCAACAAGCGCATTGCCGCAGTTGTATGCAGGCAACCGGTGCCGTTCATCTATGAACGGCTGGGTGAACGCTACCACCACTATATGATCGATGAGTTTCAGGACACCTCACTCCTCCAGTGGCAAAACCTGCTCCCCCTTGCATCCAACGCACTGTCTGAAGGACATATGAGCCTGGTAGTGGGCGACGGCAAACAAGCCATCTACCGTTTCCGAAATGGAGATGTCGAACAGTTTGCCAGTCTGCCGAACCTTACCGAAGACATCCGTTCGGTTGCCAAACCCGACTGGGAGACAAGCCTGAAAAACAATTACCACGAAAAAAACCTGGACACCAACTGGCGTTCGGATAAAGCCATCGTTGATTTCAACAACCGCTTTTTTGATTTTGCAAAAAATGAGCTGACCGGGAAGCTGCAAAACATCTATGCCGACACATTCCAAAAGGTGCCCGGCAGCAGGGAGGAGGGTTATGTACGCATCCATTTTGCAGAAGCCGGCAACAAACAGGAGTTAAACGAGCAAATGGTGCCCTCCATTATCCAGGTAATCGACGAATGCGTTGCCGCCGGACACCCCCTCAGCGACATTACCATACTTTGCCGGGGCAACAGTGAAGCCGGACTCGTAGCCAGGGAGTTGCTTGCCACCCGTATACCCGTGATCTCGAAAGAATCATTGCTGCTGAACCAGTCTGACGAAGTCAACCTGTTCATCGCCATCATCAAACTGCTCACCAACCCGCACGACACCATCGCCGCCACAGAAATGGTCACACTCCTGCACAGGGGACATCATATAAGCACCCCCGGCACCCTCCATCAATGTCTCTGTGAAAGCGGACTCTATCAGGGGAGCAGGAACAACCAGCACCATACCGTTACCGCAGGGATTGAAAAACTGTTGCAAAACAACGGAATCAACTTCTCTTTTATGCAGTTTGCCCACCTCAACATATATGACAGCTGCGAAGCGATCATCCGCCTATTCTTTTCCAGACAAAAGCCACCCAATCCTTTCGCAGCATTCTTTATGGATGCGGTTTATGATTTTTCCGAAAAACAGCTTACTGCCTTTGATGACTTCCTCACCTGGTGGGAAGACAATGGTAAGGACTATTCGATCATCGTTCCCGAAGGGGTGGAAGCCGTCCAGGTAATGACCATCCATAAATCAAAAGGACTTCAGTTCCCTGTGGTGATCTACCCTTTTGCTGCAAGAAATGCAAGCCGGACTACCAAAAGCGGACTATGGACTGACGGGGAGAAGACCGGCATCAAAGAGCTGCCGGCACAATGGCTCGAAATGAATAAAGTGAGCCTGGAAGCCACCCCTTTTGAAGCCGACCTGGAGCTGGAAAAGCAACGAACATTCCTGGATTTGCTTAACACCACCTATGTGGCGTTCACCAGGCCGTCAAAAAAACTGTTCGTGCTCACCAAAAAGGAAAGCAAAAGCTACACGGCAAAAAGTGTAAACGGACTCTTGTACAATTTTTTGAACAGCAGTGGTTTATGGGATGAAAACAGGGATACCTATACGTTCGGCCGCTTTATGCAGACAGACAGGAAAGCCGTCCCCAAAGAAGCCATTGACCACCCCCTTGAAGAGCTCCTGTCAAATCCCTGGAGCCAGACGCTACGCATGAGGTCGCACCAGCGTGAAAGGAGCATGCTGTTTGACCGGGATGATCCGCTCGAACGCGGAAACCTGATGCACCGGGCCATGGAGCATATACACCACCCGGCCGACATCACTCCGGTGCTCGAACAAATGAAAAACAACGGGGAGATCGACAGCGGGAAAATGACCGAATGGGACACACTGATCCGGAGTATGCTCAATGACCCTGCAGTTGCCCGTTGCTTTGTTCCGGGGGCAAGGATCAAAACCGAAGCCGGACTGTATGACGACAATGGTGATTATTACCGGCCCGATCGTGTGGTGCTGCTCGAAAATGAGTGTGTGGTTATTGATTACAAGACAGGCAGACAATATGAGAAGCACCGGCAGCAAATGAACACATATGCCGGCATACTTCACAGGATGGGCTACGGGAACATAAAAAAGGTGCTGATGTATCTCGACCAGGGGAAGACGACGTTGTGCTGACCCCTGTGTTTGTCCGCATAACCCTTGCCGGCATCCCGCCCCGGTACAAACAGCACGGTGGCAGTCACCCGACAGGAAATACCCGGTAAGTGCTGTCCCGGTCATCCGCAATATGAAACAAAACATACAAGGAATAAACATAAAAAAAATGTCAGCAGAAGAGATCATCAAACAATTCGAACCGGAGCAGCACAATTTGCTGAACATCCTGCACGCATTACAAAACAATGATCCGCACAACCACCTCTCAGAAGAGAACCTGGAAAGAACAGCCCGCTATCTCGGACTGACAAAAAGTGCGGTATACGGAGTCGTTCAATACTACAGCATGTTCAGCATGAAACCCCGCGGAAGGTATGTCATCCGCGTATGCGTATCACCGGTATGCGAGCTTTTGAAATCAAAAGAAGTCACCGCCGTTCTTGAAAACACCCTGGGCATCAGCATGGGCGAGACCACCACCGACGGGTTGTTCACACTTGAATCATCAGAATGCCTGGGGCAATGCCAGGAAGCACCTTCCATGATGGTCAATGGTACCGTTTACAACCACCTGGATGAACAAACGATTGCTGCAGTGATCGGAGAATACCGGATGAAATGCGGGTGTTTATGAAGCACAAAAAAACAGACACATGATGATAAAAGAAACAAGAATTGTCTTAAAGAATGCCGGGACGATTAATCCGGAACGTATCGGCGATTATGTGGCATCAGGCGGTTATGAAGCACTGAAGAA
>PWKN01000263.1 GCA_003559735.1 Bacteroidales bacterium
AACAGTGGAGCGAAAGAAGTGCTTTGCATCAGGGTCCTCGGAGGCACCCGCCGCAGATATGCCGGTATTGGCGATAAGATCATTGTCACAGTCAAAGATGCGCTGCCTTCCGGTAACATTAAGAAAGGCACCGTTTCAAAGGCAGTGGTGGTGCGTACAAAAAAACATGTCAGGCGGGCGGACGGCAGCTACATCAAGTTTGACGACAATGCCGTTGTGCTGCTGACAGCTACTGAGGAGATGCGCGGGACAAGAATTTTCGGACCTGTTGCCCGTGAATTACGCGAAAAACAATTCATGAAAATCGTTTCTTTGGCACCTGAAGTGCTGTAATTGAAAACACGAGCTATGCAAGGAAAAATCCACATAAAAAAAGGAGATACCGTTAAGGTTATTGCCGGTAACGAAAGAGGAGTCACGGGGAAAGTCCTCATGATCGATGCGAAAAAACGCAGGGCTTTCGTAGAAGGCGTCAATATGGTATCAAAGCACACCAAACCCAGTGCGGCAAATCCGCAGGGGGGTATCACAAAAAAAGAAGCCAGTATTCATATTTCCAACCTGATGATCATTGACAGCAAAGGAAATCCGACACGTATTGGCCGGCGGCTGAATGAGGAAAACCGGTTGGTAAGATATTCCAAAAAGACAGGGGAGGAGATCAAGTAATGAGTTATATACCAAGACTGAAGGAAAGATTCAACAAGGAGATCGTTCCTGCTTTAATGAAAGAGTTGGGTTATACCAATACCATGCAGGTGCCCAGGCTGGTAAAGATCAGTCTGAACCAGGGTGTGGGCGAAGCGATCACAGATAAAAAGATTGTCGATACCGCTGTGGAAGAAATGACACTGATTGCCGGGCAAAGGGCTGTGCCTACAAAATCGAAAAAGGACATATCCAACTTCAAACTAAGAAGGGGAATGCCTGTTGGTGTCAGGGTAACATTGCGCGGGGACAGGATGTATGAGTTTCTCGACAGACTGGTATCCGTTAGTTTGCCGCGTATTCGCGACTTTAAGGGTGTGAATGAAAAAGGCTTTGACGGAAGAGGCAACTACTCGCTGGGCGTGCCGGAACAGATTATTTTCCCTGAGATCAACATCGACAAAATTAATAAGATCAACGGTATGGATATCAGTTTTGTTACAACAGCCAATACCGACCGCGAAGCATTTGCATTGCTGCGGCAATTTGGAATTCCATTTAAAAACCAGAATAAATAAATACGATCATGGCAAAAGAATCCATGAAAGCCAGAGAGCTTAAAAGAGCAAAACTTGTAAAAAAATATGCCGCCAAGCGGTCAGAGCTGAGGGCAAAAGGCGATTGGGAGGGGTTGCAGAAACTGCCCAGGAATGCATCGCCTGTGCGATTGCATAACCGTTGCCAGCTAACAGGCAGGCCAAAAGGATATATGCGCCAGTTTGGTATTTCCAGGATCAACTTCAGAGAGATGGCCAACAAGGGTCTGATCCCTGGCATCACAAAAGCAAGCTGGTAACCATATTTCAGTAACCATTTATTCAAACACAATGATAACCGATCCGATTGCAGATTATCTGACAAGAATAAGGAATGCCATAAAGGCCAACCACAGGGTTGTAGAGATTCCTGCATCCAATGTCAAAAAGGGCATCACCAAGATCCTCTTTGATAAGGGGTATATCCTCAATTACAAATTTGAGGACGAGAAGATGCCCAAAACCATCAAAATTGCCCTGAAGTATCATCCGGTAACAAAACTACCCGCAATAAACGACATAAAGCGGATTAGCCGGCCGGGACTCCGCCGGTATGCAAACAGCAAGGAATTGCCGCGTGTACTGAATGGACTTGGAATAGCAATAGTTTCTACATCCAAAGGCCTGATCACCGATAAAGAAGCCCGGAAACTGAACGTGGGTGGGGAGATTATTTGTTACGTAAGCTAAAAGAGAAACAGAATGTCACGAATTGGAAATAATCCGGTAACGATCCCTGAAGGTGTTACCGTTAAGGTATCAGACGAAAACATAGTACAAGTTAAAGGTCCTAAGGGAGCGTTGGAACAGGCGGTCGACCCGGCCATCAGGATCACTATTGAGGGGAATGAGATCAAGGTTCAGCGTTCTACCGAACAGAAAAGCCATAAGGCGCTGCACGGACTCTACCGTTCACTGATCAACAATATGGTTATTGGGGTATCAGAGGGGTATAAGATCGTACAGGAGCTTGTTGGTGTGGGGTATAAGGCATCCAACAGCGGACAGTTGCTGGAGCTTGCACTTGGCTATTCTCATGCGATATTTTTTGAGATCCCTAAAGAGGTTAAACTGCAAACCATAACAGAACGGGGAAAAAACCCTACAATCATTCTTGAATCACACGACAAGCAGTTGGTCGGACAGGTAGCGGCAAAGATCCGTTCTTTCAGGAAACCAGAACCATATAAGGGGAAAGGTGTGTTGTTCCAGGGAGAGGTCATACGCAGGAAAGCCGGAAAAGCAGCTGCTGCCAAATAGAATTGTAATCATTTTTAATTCCATTTTTCAGGATGGCAACAAAAAAGAAACTCGACAGAAGGACAAAAATAAGGTATCGCATCAGGAAGAGACTGAGTTGTACTCCGGAAAAACCCAGGCTTTCTGTGTTCAGAAGCAACAAGGCCATATATGCCCAGGTAATTGATGACCTGGCTGGCAAAACCCTCGTTGCTGCTTCGTCACAGCCAAAAGACATTGGTGATAAAAAGATGACCAAAACCGAAACGGCACACCAGGTTGGCAAAATTGTCGCAGAACGGGCCAAAGAGGCTGGCATAGAATCTGTAGTCTTTGACCGGAACGGTTATCTGTACCATGGAAGAATAAAATCATTGGCAGAAGGAGCCAGAAAAGGAGGCTTAAAATTTTAAATCATGGCAAACGTAAACATCAAGAAGGTTAAGTCGAGTGAAATCGAATTTAAAGACAGACTCGTTGGTATACAGCGTGTTACGAAGGTAACCAAGGGTGGCCGGACATTCAGCTTCTCTGCAATTGTTGTTGTGGGTAATGAGAAAGGCGTGGTTGGCTATGGCCTGGGTAAGGCAAAAGAGGTTACCACGGCGATCAGCAAAGGCATCGATGATGCAAAAAAGCATCTCATCAAGGTGCCTGTGCATAAAGGAACCATACCCCATGCACAGGAGGGAAAATACAGTGGTGCCCGTGTGCTTATCAAACCTGCTGCCCATGGTACCGGGGTTATCGCCGGCGGAGCAATGCGCGCTGTGCTTGAAAGTGTAGGGGTTACTGATGTATTGGCAAAATCAAAAGGTTCATCCAACCCGCACAGTGTTGTCAAAGCAACCATCGATGCACTGATAAAACTGAGAGACCCTTTTTCCGTCGCACAACAGCGCGGTGTTGGGATTGAAAAAGTGTTTAACGGCTGATCCCATAGAACAGCCTTTGTATGCCACCGGCTTATGAACCGGTTCATAACCACAGGCAGATGATGGTCAGATGGCAGACATAATTTGGCGGAGTAGAAAGAATCAAAATATCAACAGATGAAGAAATATAAAATTGCACAGATAAGAAGCAGGATCGGAAGACCGGCCAAACAGAAGAGAACACTCGATGCATTGGGCGTTAAGCGCATGCACCGTCCGGTTATAGTGACCGGCACGCCGCAGGTGGAAGGGATGATCCGAAAAGTAAAGCACCTTCTTTCTGTGGAAGAGGTAAAAGAATAATGTTGTTTTGTTCAATATCATTAAATTTGTAATGTACAATGGATTTAAGTAATCTTAAACCCGCAAAAGGTTCGGTAAAACGGAGAAAGCGTATTGGACGCGGAGAAGGTGCTGGTACCGGCGATACCGCTACACGCGGACATAAAGGGGCTAAATCGCGTTCAGGCTATAGCAGGAAACTCGGTTTTGAAGGAGGCCAGATGTCATTGGTCAGGCGGTTGCCAAAATATGGTTTTAAAAACCCGAATCGCGTTGAATATCAAGCGATAAACCTTGATGTGCTACAACAACTGGCAGAACAAAAAGGTCTGCAGACCATAGATCTGAATGTGTTGATAAACAACGGTCTGGCATCAAAAAAGACTTTGGTCAAAATCCTTGGCAGGGGGAAATTAAATGCCAAACTAAATATTACCGCCCATGCTTTTTCAGAAACCGCTGTGAGAGCCATTGAAGAGAAAGGCGGAACTGTAAACCGGATATAACCCTTAGGAATGAAACGATTTATTCAAACCTTAATCAATATTTATAACATTGAAGATCTGCGGATCCGGATCATCAACACGTTGGGTATTATCCTGATATACCGCCTGGGGTCTTATGTGGTACTGCCGGGGGTTGACCCTGAACAGTTGCAGGCACTGCAGGCGCAGACACAGGAAGGATTGCTCGGATTGTTGAATATGTTCTCCGGTGGCGCTTTCTCCAATGCGTCAATTTTTGCACTTGGCATTATGCCCTATATCAGTGCGTCGATTGTGATCCAGCTGATGAGCGTGGCTGTCCCCTATTTTCAGAGATTGCAGAAAGAAGGGGAAAGCGGACGAAAAAAAATCAATCAGATCACCCGCTACCTTACTGTGTTTATCTGTGCAGCCCAGGCACCCGCATACCTTGCCAACCTGGTAGGGCAGTTGCCGCCACAGGCCATATCGCCGTTTGACCCGGCCTCAACCGGACCGTCGCTATACTTCATGGTCTCTTCGGTGATCATCCTTATATCGGGAACGTTGTTCGTTATGTGGCTCGGTGAACGGATCACTGAGCGGGGTATAGGGAACGGTATCTCCCTGATCATCATGATCGGGATCATTGCCCAGTTGCCATTTGCCCTCATGGCTGAGTTTATTGCCCGGATGGAAGAAGCAGGAGGCGGACTGGTTGTTTTCCTGGTTGAGCTGGTCATACTTATGTCGGTGGTGGTGCTGGTTATCCTGCTGGTGCAGGGTCAAAGAAGAATTCCCGTTCAGTTTGCCAAACGGGTTGTCGGCAACCGGCAATATGGCGGAGTACGGCAGTACATTCCATTAAAGGTGAATGCAGCAGGTGTGATGCCCATTATCTTTGCACAGGCCATTATGTTCATACCAATTACCCTTGCAGGGTTTTCTGAAGCCCTGGGCGGATTTGCTGCAACCATGTCCAACTTCACCGGCTTCTGGTACAATTTTACCTTTGCCATTCTGATCATCCTGTTTACCTATTTCTATACGGCCATTACGGTAAACCCAAACCAGATGGCAGAAGACATGAAGAAAAATGGCGGGTTTATACCAGGGGTAAAACCAGGCAAACGCACAGCTGAGTTCATCGATAATGTAATGTCGCGAATAACCTTGCCGGGATCACTGTTTCTGGCTTTTGTAGCCATTATGCCGGCATTGGTCAGCCTGATGGGTGTTACCGGTCAGTTTGCCCAGTTCTTTGGCGGTACCTCCCTGCTGATTATGGTGGGTGTGGTATTGGATACGCTGCAGCAGATAGAAAGTCACTTGTTGATGCGTCACTATGATGGACTGACCAAATCGGGCCGTATCAAGGGGCGTTCGTCACCAATTGGAATGACTGGATAAATCTGGCGGGAATGATTCAATACAAGACCAGCGAAGAGATTGAATATATACGTGAAAGTTCTTTACTTGTTGCCAAAACCCATGCAGAGGTAGCCAGGCACATACGCCCGGGAATCTGCACACTGGATCTTGACAAGATCGCTGAGGCTTTTATCAGGGATCATGGCGCAGTGCCCGGATTTAAGGGATATCACGGGTTTCCGTATACCCTTTGCGCATCGCCCAATGAAGTTGTAGTACATGGGTTCCCAAACAGCAATATGCTCAAAGAAGGGGACATCCTCTCTGTAGATTGTGGTGTGTTAAAGAAAGGGTATTATGGCGATTCTGCCTATACCTATGCTGTGGGGGAGATCAGTGATGCAAAAAGACGCCTGCTCAAAAACACCTATCAATGTCTGATGCTTGGCATTGAACAGATGGTTGAGGGGAATACCCTGGGTGATGTTTCGTTTGCCATTCAGCAACACGCAGAGAAAGCAGGCTATTCTGTTGTCAGGGAGCTGGTAGGCCACGGGGTTGGAAAAAGTTTGCATGAGCCTCCTGAACTACCCAATTTTGGCCAGAAGGGTAGTGGGACGGTCATAAGAAACGGTCTGGTGGTGGCAATAGAACCTATGATAAATATGGGAAAACGTTTTGTCGTGCAGGAAAAGGACGGGTGGACAATACGAACGGCCGACAGAAAGCCGTCGGGACATTATGAACATACAGTGGCGGTAATTAATGGAAAAGCAGAAATGCTTTCAACCTTCAGGTTTATAGAAGAAGCTTTAAATGATAATACATACAATTCAGTCATCATTCGATAGCGCATATGGCAAAGCAGGCATCTATACAACAAGACGGTACCGTCACCGAGTCGCTCGGAAATGCAATGTTCCGGGTTGAGCTGGAAAACGGACATATCATTACTGCACATATCTCTGGTAAAATGCGGATGCATTACATAAAGATACTGCCCGGAGACAAGGTGAAAGTGGAAATGTCACCCTATGACCTGACAAAAGGCCGCATCACATTCAGATATAAATAGATACAGATATAAATAGATAAAGGACAATAAATAAAGAGCGCAATGAAAGTCAGAGTATCGGTAAAGAAACGGAGTTCCGAGTGCAAGATCGTACGCCGGAAGGGGAAAGTTTATGTTATCAATAAAAAGAACCCCAGATTTAAGCAACGACAAGGATAATTTTATATACAAAGAACTATATTCATATGGCACGTATAGCTGGAGTTGATATTCCCAAAAACAAAAGAGGTGTGATCAGTCTCACCTACATTTACGGCATTGGCAAAAGCAATGCCCGCAAGATCCTGGAAACCGCCGGTGTTGATCCTGATTTAAAGGTCGATGAATGGGACGACCAGCAGGTGACAAAGATCCGGAATGTGATCAACGACGAGTTTAAGGTGGAAGGGTCGCTTCGCTCTGAAGTACAAATGAACATAAAGCGGCTGATGGATATTGGCTGTTACCGCGGTATTCGCCATCGTATTGGCTTGCCTTTGCGGGGGCAGAAAACAAAAAACAATGCCCGGACAAGGAAAGGCAAAAAGAAAACCGTTGCCAACAAGAAAAAGGCAACAAAATAAACCGATAACCAAGGGAAGAAGATAAAACCGATAATAGCATTATGGCAAAAACAAGCAGGGGCGCTAGAGGCGCCAGGAAACGAGTGGTAAAAGTTGAGCCTCTGGGTCAGGCACATATTTTTGCTTCTTTCAACAACATCATCGTCACGCTTGCCAATCAGCAGGGCCAGGTCATCTCCTGGTCGTCTGCCGGTAAAATGGGGTTCAGAGGATCCAAAAAGAATACCCCTTATGCCGGTCAGATGGCAGCGGGTGATGCAGCGAAAACCGCGTATGACCTGGGAATGAGAAAAATTAAAGTCTACGTAAAAGGGCCAGGCTCGGGAAGGGAATCGGCCATCCGTACTCTGCATTCGGCAGGACTTGAAGTAACAGAAATAGTTGATGTTACACCACTGCCACACAATGGATGCCGTCCGCCCAAAAGAAGAAGGGTGTAAGCTGCAAAACTTTATGTTAATAACCAAAGAATCTATATAATCATATGGCACGTTACACAGGTCCTACAACCAAAATCGCCCGGAAGTTCGGCGAACCCATTTTTGGGGCCGACAAGGCTTTTGAAAAGAAAAATTATCCGCCCGGCCAGCATGGCCAAATGAAAAAAAGACGGAAAAAATCGGAGTACGGCGTACAGCTGCTGGAAAAACAAAAGGCCAAGTATACCTATGGCTTGCTGGAGAGACAGTTTGCCAACACATTTAAAAAGGCGGTCCGTAAAAAGGGGATCACAGGCGAGATATTGCTTCAGCTGCTGGAATCGAGACTCGACAATGTTGTTTACCGTCTGGGAATAGCACCTACACGTCGCGCTGCACGTCAGCTGGTAGGACACAGGCATATAACCGTAAATGACCGGGTGGTCAATATCCCTTCGTTTTCTGTAAAACCAGGTGACATTGTTGGGGTGCGCGAAAAGTCAAAAAACCTTGAGGCCATCGTCGACTCACTTTCATCAAGGGCGGGAAGCTACAGCTGGCTCGAATGGGACCAGAATTTGCGTAAAGGCAAATTCCTTAATTATCCCGAGAGAGAATTGATCCCTGAGAACATAAAAGAACAGCTTATTGTGGAATTGTATTCCAAGTAATGTCCGACTCTTTCATAATCAAAAAAAACAAAAACCAATGGCAATTTTAGCTTTTCAAAAACCGGATAAGGTAATTATGCTTGAATCCGACGATCGTCTGGGAAAATTTGAATTCCGGCCGTTGGAACCAGGTTATGGTATTACAATTGGCAACGCACTCAGAAGGATTTTACTCTCGTCGCTGGAAGGTTTTGCCATTACTTCTGTTAAGATTGAAGGTGTTGAACATGAGTTTTCTACCATTAAGGGTGTTGTTGAGGACGTTACTGAGATTATACTGAACCTGAAACAAATACGGTTTAAAAGCAAGGCAGGGGATGCCGAGCCTGAAAAGTGCATTGTAAAAATTTCGGGCCAGGAACAGTTTAAGGCAGGTGACCTCAACAATCTGATGACAAATTTTGAAGTACTGAACCCCGAAGTTGTCATCTGTAACATGGAACCGGCGGTAAAACTCAACATTGAACTGACGATTGAAAAAGGGCGCGGGTATGTGCCTGCAGAGGAAAACAAAGGGCTTAATCCCGTTATTGGCCTCATTGCCGTCGACTCCATATTCACCCCCATAAAAAATGTCACCTATCTGGTGGATGACTATCGTGTGGAGCAAAAAACGGACTATGAGAAGCTTGTTATCGAGATCCTAACTGACGGCTCAATCAGTCCGAAAGAAGCACTCAAGGAAGCGGCCAGGATCCTGATCATGCACTTTATGCTGTTTTCAAACGAACGGATAACGATCGATACGGAAGAGAAGGCAACCAGTGAGGAATTTGATGAGAATTCACTGCATATGCGGCAACTGCTTAAAACAAAACTGGTAGACCTTGACCTCTCCGTGCGTGCCCTTAATTGTTTGAAAGCTGCTGATGTAGATACACTTGCCGACCTGGTATCCCTGAACAAACATGATTTGTTGAAGTTTAGAAATTTTGGAAAAAAGTCACTTACAGAACTGGAAGAGCTGATCAAATCCAAGAACCTCAGCTTTGGAATGAACCTTTCAAAATACAAATTGGATAAGGAATAATTGAAATGAGACACAGGAATAAAATCAATAGTCTGGGAAGAAAAGCAGCCCACCGCAAAGAGACCATGGCGAGTATGGCTACGGCGCTAATACTGCATAAGCGCATCAATACCACTGTTGCCAAGGCAAAGGCGCTGCGTGTTTATGTTGAACCGCTGATCACGCGGTCGAAAGATGATTCAACACATTCGCGCCGTATGGTGTTTTCTTACCTCAAGAACAAACATGCTGTAAGTGAGCTGTTTCGTGAAGTTGCGCAAAAAGTTGCCGATCGTCCGGGTGGCTACACCAGGATACTAAAAACAGGGTTCAGGAAAGGAGATGCCGCCGAGATGTGTTTTATCGAGCTGGTAGACTATAATACAGCAATGCTTCAAACAGAGGAAGAAACCCAGCAAAAACGGACCAGGAGGGGTAGGCGGAGAGGAAAACAAGCCCAACCGGATCAGGAAAGTGTAGCAACTGCAGAAACACAACAGGCGAGTGCTGAAGTGTCTGCTGAGGAAACTCCCGACCAGGATAAGGCTGAGGAAACTCCCCGCCAGGATAAAGCTGAGGAAACAGACAACAACCCCGAAGCAACGGTCGAAAAAGATACAGAGAATAAAATACCTCAAGAATCTGATGAGCAGGTTGAAAAAGGGACGGATGCAAAAGATGAACCTGCAGCTGAAGATGAGGCAACAGACAAACAGGGAGCGCAGACCAAGGATGATGTTGAAGCAAAGGATGACCCTAAAGCGGATGCATCATCAGAGGAGGAGGATGATTCCTCCGGACAAACGGAAGAGAAGACCGACAAATAACGCGCTACAGAATACTGAATTTCAGGATATTTGCTGCGTAAATAAAGGGATAAAGTGTCTTCGGTTACTTTGTCCCTTTTTCTTGGTGCAGCGCATTGTAAAAAAAATGATCGCTTACAAAAAAAACGGAAACTATGAGTACAATCATCAACATTCACGCAAGACAGGTCCTTGATTCCAGGGGTAATCCAACCATTGAGGTTGAGGTAATTACAGAAAACGGCATATTGGGACGGGCAGCTGTTCCTTCGGGTGCCTCAACGGGTGTCCATGAAGCGGTTGAACTCCGTGACGGGGACAAAGCTTCCTACCTGGGGAAAAGTGTGCTGAAGGCCATCGAAAATGTGAACACCACACTGAATAATGAGTTAAAAGGGCATTATGTCAATGATCAGGCATTGATTGACAAATTGATGCTGGATATTGACGGGACACCAAATAAGGCAAACCTGGGTGCCAATGCCATCCTGGGCGTGTCTCTGGCAGTTGCCAACGCAGCAGCTCAGGAGACAGGTCAGCCACTCTTTCGCTATATTGGCGGGGTTAATGCAAGGACCCTTCCAATGCCCATGATGAATATCCTGAATGGTGGCTCTCATGCCGACAACTCAGTTGATTTCCAGGAGTTCATGATCATGCCGGTTGGTGCAGATTCTTTTACGCAAGCCATCCGGATGGGAGCGGAAATTTTTCACCACCTCAAGGCAGTACTCAAGAAAAAGGGATATTCCACCAACGTTGGGGATGAAGGCGGATTCGCACCCAACCTGAAGTCGAACGAAGAGGCTGTTACCCTCATTCTGCAAGCAATTGAAACCGCTGGATATAAACCGGGAGAGGATATTTTCCTGACCCTCGATCCTGCAGCCAGTGAATTCTTTATCAAAGAGGAAAAAGTATACCACCTCCATAAATCAACCGGCGATAAATTAACCCCTGCCCAAATGGTTGACTACTGGGCTGACTGGGCAAACAAATACCCGATAATTTCCATTGAAGATGGCATGGATGAAGACGACTGGGAAGGCTGGGAACTGATGACCAAAAAACTTGGGTCAAAGATCCAGCTTGTCGGCGATGACTTGTTCGTAACCAATGTAACCCGACTGCAAAAAGGGATTGACACCAACGTGGCCAACTCGCTCCTGGTCAAGGTAAACCAGATCGGAACACTTACCGAGACCATCGAAGCTGTAACCCTGGCATACAAAAACGATTATACTGCTGTTATTTCTCACCGCTCGGGCGAAACTGAGGATACGACAATAGCTGACCTCGCGGTGGCACTTGGTACCGGCCAGATAAAAACCGGATCTGCTTGCCGGTCAGAAAGAATTGCAAAATACAACCAGTTGCTGAGGATCGAGGAATTGCTGGGTGAAACCGCAATTTATCCGGGAAAGTCTTTCCGGTTTGTAAAATAAGGACAAGTACCGGTTGTTTTTTGCCTGTTTAATAATAATTTTTGGCTTCCTCTTTTTTAACGGCACATGGGCTTCTGAAATCCCTGGCTGCATAAAAATACATCATAATCCTGGTGCTGTTATATGGCAGATTAATATGATCAATCGGATTTAATCGTATTTTTGTGTGAAGCAATAATTGTTTGTTATGACATTTGGCTTTTTCGACTTCCTTACCCTGTTTGGGTCACTGAGCTTGTTCCTTTTTGGGATGAAGACAATGAGCGAGGGTATTCAGAAGTTTGCAGGAGACAAGATGCGTTCAATTTTGTCTTCAATGACATCCAACCGGTTTATCGGTGTCTTTACCGGATTTCTGCTGACAACCCTGGTGCAGTCTTCTTCTGCATCAACAGTGATGGTGGTAAGCTTTGTAAATGCCGGACTAATGTCGCTGACCCAGTCGGTCGGAGTGATCATGGGGGCCAATATGGGCACAACAACAACGGCTTGGTTGATTTCCTTGCTGGGCTTGAAATTAAACATATCGGCCCTCTCAATCCCCCTGATAGGTATAAGTTTCCCCCTTTTACTCAATTCGCGTGAGCGGTTTAACTCATTGGGACAAATATTTCTTGGGTTTGCACTGTTGTTTATGGGACTCGATTTTCTGAGGGGATCAGTGCCTGATCTTGAGACCAATCCGCATATGTTCCGGTTTCTGCAGGAACTGACCGATTATGGTGTATACAGTACTTTCCTGTTTTTGGGATTGGGTACCTTACTTACGATCATTTTGCAGTCATCGAGCGCAACAATGGCCCTAACCCTGGTCATGTGCAACTATGGATGGATTGGTTTCGAGCATGGTGCGGCAATCGTACTGGGCGAAAACATCGGGACAACCATTACTGCCAACCTTGCCGCCCTGGTTGGTAATGTGTACGCGAAACGTACGGCATTGGCGCATTCAATGTTCAATATAATCGGGATTGTGTGGATGCTTATTTTGTTCAGGTTTTTCCTTGGACAGATTGACTACTTTATGATACATTTTGGCATGGGCTCGCCTATGGAACATTATGCCATGATCCCAATCGGACTGTCCATTTTTCATACCGTCTTCAATGTCAGCAATACATTGATTTTGATTGGCTTTACAAAATACCTCGTGTTTTTTGTTGAGCTGGTACTCCCCTCAAGAGGCAAAAAGTTTGAGCGTCCGCAACTGGAATATTTCAGCAGTGGGTTTTTGCATATGGCTGAATTATCTGTTTTTCAGGCCAAGAAAGAGGTCAGGAAATACACCGAATTGGCCCACAGGATGTTCAATTTTATTCCGGCCATGATCATAGAAACCGACAAAAAGGAATTTCAGGCAATTATTGAGAAGGTAAGCAAGTATGAAGAAATAACCGACAGGGTAGAGGTGGAAATAACGACCTTTTTAATAAAGATATCGCGCAAACAACTGAGTAGTCATGCTGCAGAGGAACTCCGGCGCATGCGGGTTGTGAGCAGTGAAGTTGAAAAGATCGGGGATGTGTGTTTTAAGATGTCCTCCGTACTGGCAGATAAGAAAAAAGAAAAGATATATTTCACTCCGGCGCAACGCAGTGACCTTTTTGAAATGTTTAAGCTGGTCAACAATGCATTTGAGATAACACTGAAAAACATGCAAGTGAGTGTGCTGGAGGCACGAAAAAACCTGCCCAGGGCAAATGAGCTGGAGAAAAGCATCAATGCATTTCGCGACCAGGTGCGTGATGCGGTGATCATTGATATGGAAAAGGATCCCGGACATGTAAAAAGTGCTTTTTATTTCAACAAGATCATCACATCATGTGAGAAGGTTGGTGACACCCTCCTGAATATCAACGAGGCCATCGCAGGCATCAACATTGAATAAGCTGTTTTCTTTTCCATACCATGTTCCTTGCCGGCTCCCGATGAAGTCTGGTGCGTATGACCGGCAAAGCGCACAATGATCAACCATGAATTTGTTTAATAGGGAAAATATTGATGGTTATATGCATAATATTAGCATTTATTTGGTTGTTAATTATTTTTTTCTTATATTGTGAAAAACGTGGCGATGTTTCGATATGCGGTATTGGTTTTGCTAATGTTTCTGTATATGGGCCTGTTGGCTAATGATCATACAGACAGGCAAACGAATACCCTCGATAGTTTGATGCAACTGGCTGAGGATGAAAACATGCACGATACCATCAGGATGGATGTGTTGTATCAAATCAGCCGGCAGATTCGGAACGATGATCCCGCCCATTCTTTATCCTTTGCTGAAGATGCTTTAGACATCGCTCTCCGGGATCAATACCATAATATTGCTGCACGGATTATGGGCACCATGGGCAACATTTACTGGCGCATGGGCGACTTTAAGCGTGCCTTTGTATTTCTGCACGAAGCAAACCAAATCTACCACCTGCATGGTAACAAGCACGGAATCGCAAGTTCACTGAACCACCTTGGGGCACTTCATTACGGACGAGGATACTACGATACGGCTCTGGAGTATTTTCTGTCTGCGGCTTCCATTGCTGAAGAATTAGACACTCTGGAATTCCTTGCATACCTGCTGAACAATATCGGGTGGACCTATCAAAAAACCGGAGATATGCACCAGGCGATGGAATACCATAAACGGGCTTTGGAAATCCTAAACCAAGATGAATTTGAGCTGGCTAAATCGTTCGTCTTTAACGGTCTTGGTACTTTAAACCAGGAGCAGGGAAACCATGAACTGGCCTTGTTCTATTTTCGGTCAAGTCTGGATATCAGAAGGCGCTATCCTGACCAGAGAGATGTGGCAAATGCCAAACGGAAATTGGGTTATTTGTATTATTTGATGGGAGCGTATGGCCAGGCCATGGATAAGCTGCAGAGAACCCATGATCTTTACCTGTCGTTGGGAGATAACCAGGGTATTTCAAGAACACTCCACAACCTGGGTAAGATACATATGGCACAGGGGCAATACACCAAAGCGGGTGATTGTTTTCATCGTAGTCTGCGGTTAGCCAAAGAGATTGAGATTGACCAGAAGATATCGAAAAATTATCTGAGTCTGAGCGTGCTCTCAGAGGTGCAAAATGATTATACGCTTGCATATGCCTACTTGCAGCAACATATGGATTATCGCGAAAAAATTGTTGACGATGAGGGCAGGCAACGGGTTATTGAGATGCAATTGATGTTTGACCGGCAGCGCAAAGAAGACGAGATAGACATATTGAATAAATCCAACCGGATCAACGAGCTGAATCTGCAAAGACAACGCATTCTGACGATAAACCTGCTGATGCTTCTTTTGTTAAGCATTGCATTGCTGTTGGTTGTATTTTACCGTTACCGGGAAACAAAAAAGACAAACCGGATCCTCAGCCGGCAGAAAGAAGAGATTGCCAGCAAAAATCAACTGTTGCAGGAATTGAATGCAAGTCTTGTAGAGCAGAAGAAAAAGGTGGATGAGCTCAACCGTAAATTGAAAGCCTCAGAGAAACACCTGATGTCAGTAAATGCAACAAAAGACAAGTTCTTTTCCATTATTTCCCATGATCTGCGGAACCCTTTTGCTTCGATTGTAAGCTTTTCGCGGATACTTAAGAGAGACATCAGCAATCTTGGCAAAAATGAGTTGCTGGAACTCACTGCTGAGCTCGACAAGTCTGTCGAAAAGATCAACAGCCTGTTGGAGAACCTTTTGCAGTGGTCACGGACACAGAGAGGGGTGATTGATTTTCAGCCAGGCTATTTTGGTCTGAAAGATGCCGTGACAGAGACCATTCAATTATTCAGCCGTGTGGCCAATGAAAAGGAGATCAGTATATCAGACCATACTGATGATCGTATAATGGTGTGGGGTGACTTGAATATGACCCGTACGATCATCAGGAATTTATTGTCGAATGCGGTCAAATACTCTCACAAGGGCGGTCGTGTTGAATTGCATTCGCGCAAGAAAGATGATATGGTTGAGATATCAGTTGTTGACCACGGTGTGGGCATACCGGAGGACGTACAGGCAAAATTGTTCCATTCCAGTTCATTGTTTTCCACTTACGGAACTGACGATGAGAAAGGAAGCGGCCTGGGGTTGTTGCTGTGCAACGAGTTTGTCAGGAGACAGGGAGGTGATATATTCATGAAAAGCAAAGAGGGAGAAGGCTCGGTCTTTACATTTTCCCTGCCGTTAAAACCATCCAAATAAAAAAACCGCTTCGCTTTCCGATAAAATATTTTTATGTACCTTTGCACTCCGAAATAAAACCAGCGGATGTGGCGTAATTGGTAGCCGCGCCAGACTTAGGATCTGGTGCCGCAAGGCGTGGGGGTTCGAGTCCCTCCATCCGCACAACACGCAAAAAATGCGATATAGCTATTCTTCTTTTAAATCCAAAGAAGCTCATGTCTCCTGGGAAATGATAATGTGTAAGGATTAAGCAGCATCTTCAGTGATTTATGTTTTTCCCTGTGCCACTATCCTTGTGGCGGTTGTTTGGGCTATTTTTGCTGGATGATCATGTTGTCACAGTGGCAAATATAATTTGTTTTTATACTTACCCAGCGTGACTAAAAGCTTGGGCACTCCAACGGCTTGACATCTCTTCTTCTTGGTGCTGGATGTCCGAACAAGCTGAAATTATCCAATGAAAACACAGCCGATATTTCATGGGTTGCCCCGGTTGTCCGCATCATACCGTTTAACAAATAATCGTAACTGTACATTAACTTTACATTTGCTTCTTCGCTGATTGGCACTTCAATGCCCACCAGGAATATCAAATCTGAAACAGTTACATTCTGGAATTGCTGTACCCTGCTCCAGACACCTGTATATATATGATTCTTATAGGCATTGACACCGACCGACAATGTGTTGATGGTATTATGCATTTCGACTATAAAACCGGGATTGATCCTGAACTGTGATCGATCAACCTCAAACCGGAGTCCGCTTCTTACAGAGTTATCAAACAAGACATTTCCCGATAGAGTTATTTTTAAGGGCATACGGTGCCTGGTCCCCGAAAAGGATATGTCAGGTCTGATTGCATGATCCACAGATCCCCCAAAGGTAGATATAACATTGAAGAACCTGGATGACGCACCATGAAACTGTACAATAAATCCAAAACCAAAGTCCGGATAATTTAAACTGTTTTCTTCAGCAGGGATGAATGCTGAGGAATTCTGTTGAATTCCATATGGATCAATCTGGTCACTGAAAATCAACCGGCTCCAGTCTATCCTCCGGTTCACAAAACTGGGGCCAACACCAAACTGGGTAATAATATTATCAGAGACCTGAATTCTTGCTGAATAGGTTAGTCTGACAGAAGTGGTCCGGATCAATCCGATGCCATCAAAATCTGATAGCAGGACAAAGCCAAACCCGCCCGAGCCGGGGATGTTCCTCTCAGAGAGATCCATGGAGAAGGCAATATTGTCGTAATTGTCTGACAATGCACCAAATTGGTTCCGGAAATGCATTCTGCTTTTCAGGCCCAGCTCGCTTCCGGTATAGGCCGGATTATAATGCAATGGATTATTAAAGAATTGCGAAAAAGCAGGGGACTGTCCGTCTGCCCTGTTGCTGGTAGCCAATAGAATGGTTGCAAGAAGAGCAGTAAAAGTCAGACGGAATCTGTTTTGTATGTATTTTTTATGCATAAGTATGGTTGTTTCAATCGTAGTCTTTAAATTATAATAATCTGAATAAGATTGTGTTGTGTGTCTCATGGATATTGTGTGACTGCATATTCTGATTGCTTAGGCATGTGGGGTAAATCAACGAATCAATGTTATGGTGCCATGTGTTTTTTCACCCTCCTTCCCCCTGTGTCCGTAGATACTCCCATCAATGAAACGAGCAAATATCCGGTAAACATAAACACCTTGTGGTGCCTCATGTCCGTTCAATAATATGCCATCCCAGCCTTCTGCCGGACTGCCGTCGTATGCATCAATTTCTGTTGTCTCCCATACCAATGTCCCATTCAGGTCAAAGATCTGTAAC
>PWKN01000268.1 GCA_003559735.1 Bacteroidales bacterium
TTATAGAAATTGTCGAGTGCCTCTCTGGCTTTCCCGTTATAAAGGAATGCGCCTGCCCATCCTTTGGCAGAGCCCAGCACGTCAGAGTTGCTGAAGCCACCTACAAACACGATAAAGTCAGTCTCTTCGAGGGTTTCCCTTCCGGCGATCAGGTCGGTCATATGTACATCTTTAACATCGAAGCCAGCCAAAAAGAGGCTATAGGCCATCTCACGGTCGCCATTCACCCCTTTTTCCCTGATTATGGCCGCCCTGGCCTGCCTTGAACCTGGCTGCGGAACATCATTCAAACCCAATGATGCCAACGTCCCCTTAAAGTGACCAGGGTAGTGATAGTCCAGCACCTGGTGTTTGTAGTTTCTGTACCTTTCGGCAGCCAGTTCCTCACCGCTTTGTCTGCGATCGAGCAGGCTGGAAGTCTTTTTCCAGAGGTCGCGCATATGGTCAATGCCGAGTTCCATGTCATGGTCGCCCATCCCGTGAAAAGACAGCATCCGTTTTGTTTGTGGACGCCCAAACACTTTATAATGCACACCATACCCTTCCAGTATGCGGGTAACTTTTTTTGTATCTGCCACCTGTATGACCACACCGGGATTTTCAGAGAACAGCACCTTTATCTTATCTGTCTCATCCCACAATGACAGGTCGGCTGTTATCCCATAATCCCTGTTGGCAAAACACATCTCCAACAGCGTTACCACCAGTCCGCCTGCAGAGATATCGTGTCCGCACAGGACCAGGTCCCTGCCTGTAAGCTCCTGTATGGCAGTAAAGCAGTTTTTGAAATAGCCGGCATCCTTTATAGTTGGTGTTTCCTTTCCCAGCCGGCCAATCACCTGGGCGAAGCTGCTCCCTCCTGCTTTTGGGGTGTCGCCTGAAAAGTCTATGTAAATCAGGGTGGTATGTTCATCCCTGATCAGTACCGGCTCGACCACCTTTCTGACATCCGACACTTCTGCCCCGGTGCTTACAATGACGGTACCCGGAGAAAGCACCTGTTGACCATCCTTGTATTTCTGGGTCATCGACAGGGAGTCCTTCCCGGTAGGCACATTGATGCCAAGGGCCACCGCAAAGTCGGTGAGTGCCTCTACGGCGGCATAAAGACGGGCATCCTCGCCCTTGTTTTTACAGGGCCACATCCAGTTGGCACTCAGACTCACACCACCCAGTCCGTGGGTTAGCGGAGCCCACACAAGGTTTGTAAGTGCTTCGGCTACGGCCATTACCGAGCCGGCAGTCGGATCGATCAAGGCTACAGCGGGTGCGTGTCCGATCGAGGTAGCCACGCCTTCCACCCCACGATAGTCGATGGCCGTCACACCAAGGTTGTTTAACGGCAACTGTATCTCACCGGCACATTGCTGCTTGGCAACACGTCCCGTTACGGAGCGGTCAACCTTGTTGGTCAGCCAGTCCTTGCAGGCAACGGCTTCAATCCGGAGCACGGCCTCTGTGTACTCCCTGGCCTTTGCCTGGTCGTATTGCAATTCCCTGTACTGTGTTTTCACAGTCACATCCTTCATTACTGTTTTCGGCGGATTGCCAAAAAGCTCCTCCAGTTTCAGGTCGATGGGGTTGATCCCCCTGTCATCAGAGAACCTGAGGTGCATGTCGCCGGTGGTTTTTCCAACCACGTACAATGGTGACCGTTCACGTTCTGCTACCCGTTTCAGTTTTTCAAGATCCTTTTCCTGCATTACCAGACCCATACGCTCCTGCGATTCATTCCCTGCGATCTCCCTGGCCGACAGTGTCGGGTCGCCTAACGGCAGTTTGTCGAGGCGAATGGTGCCGCCTGTGTTTTCCACCAATTCAGACAGGCAATTCAGGTGGCCACCGGCTCCATGGTCATGGATGGAGATGATGGGGTTTTTGTCGCACTCTACCATGGCCCGTATGGCATTCATGACACGTTTTTGCATTTCGGGATTGGAACGCTGCACCGCATTCAGCTCAATGGCATTGGCATATTCACCGGTGGCTACCGAAGATACAGCACTGCCACCCATCCCAATCCGGTAGTTATCCCCCCCGAGTACAACGATCTGATCGCCTGCCGCCGGCACCCCTTTTGAGCTGTCGGTCCGGAGACCAAAGCCGATGCCACCTGCCAGCATGATCACTTTGTCGTAGGCAAAGGTGCTGTGGTTCTCCGAATGTTCAAATGTGAGCACTGATCCGCAGATGAGTGGCTGGCCGAATTTGTTGCCAAAGTCGCTGGCCCCGTTTGAGGCCTTGACAAGGATCTGTTCAGGGGTTTGATACAGCCAGTTTCTGGCCGGCACGTTGTGCTCCCATGGTTGTCCGCCATCCACCCGTGGATAGGCGGTCATATATACGGCAGTGCCGGCCAGGGGCAGTGAGCCCTTTCCGCCAGCCAGACGGTCACGGATCTCTCCGCCGGTACCGGTTGCCGCTCCGTTGAACGGTTCAACGGTGGTTGGGAAGTTGTGTGTTTCGGCCTTGAGCGAAATGACCGTTTGTATAGGTTTTTCAACAAAAAGGTCAGGTTTGTCCTGGCTAACAGGGGCAAACTGGACAGCATCCGGACCCATGATAAATGCTACATTGTCTTTGTAGGCCGAGACAAGGAAATTGGGGTTTTCCTGCGAAGTACGCCTTACCATCTGAAACAGGGAGCGTGTCATTGTCTTGCCGTCGATGACAAATGTGCCGTTAAAGATCTTGTGACGGCAGTGCTCTGAATTCACCTGCGAAAAGCCAAACACCTCACTGTCGGTAAGTCTGCGTCCCAGCCTTTCGCCCAGGTTGTTCAGGTATGCAACCTCTTCATCACTGAGCGCCAGCCCCTCCTGTCTGTTGTAAGCGGCTACATCGTCAATATAGATGACAGGTTCCGGCTTCCTGTCAATGGCAAACAGGTCCTGATCCAGGCCAGGGTACAGCTGTTGAAGCATCGGATCGTATCCGGCACCGGGACCTGGTGCCTTAAAAAATGCTTCAATTCGCAGTATGCCATCAATCCCCATGTTCTGGGTGATCTCTACGGCATTGGTGCTCCACGGGGAGATCATCTCCTTTCGTGGACCAATATAAAATCCGGCCATACTGCCGGTATCAGTCAGGGGAAGGCCACTGAAAAGCCATTCAAGCTTTCTGACGGATGAAGTATTGAGCCGGCTGCTGGCATGAACCGCTATGACCTGGCCCGAATCGCTTCCAAAGAATAAGACCATGAAGATATGGGGTTTTATGATGGTACACCTTTGCTGTCATGCAAAAGTAATCAGTAACACGGAAAATAACGGTAATTTCTTGTATTCTTTTTTCCCACGATCATATCGTTATTCATGCTTGACATTCAGGTCAGACGCCCGGCATTGAGAGCCGCCGGCATGGCATTCAGTTACACGGCTCAGAAACGCACATTGATTCCGCTGTTAAAGTGCATGCCAGGCATCGGGTACCCGTAATTGATCGTATACGTTTGGTCCAGCAAATTTTTTCCTGAGGCGAACAGGTCAATGAATTGATGGAGCCTGTAGGTGAGCATCAGGTTTACCAGGGAATAATCTTCCGAAACATTTCCGTTTTCACCGATAAGCGTATACAGTCCGGCAATTCTCTGAAGGGAGAGGTTGGCGCGCAGGTTCCCGTTGCGATATACAATCTCTGTAAAGAGCTGGTGCCGTGGACTTGCCAATCTCGGCCCGTCCATATCCAGGTAACTGTAATTCATCGAAACATACAACTGCCGGCTTGCCTGCCAGCTTGCCATCAATTCGAAACCGGTGTTATTGAATGCGCCCACATTTTTCCTGATCATGGGCGGAGGAGAAAGATCGTTTGTTACAACCTGGATCATATTCTCTCCTTCAATATAAAAGGCAGCCACTTCTATTTGCAGCCTGATATCCGGAAATACCCTGTTGGCACCAAGTTCATAGTTCATGATCCGTTCAGGCTGAAGCGCGGGATTGGGAGCAAACAGGTATAGTTCCATGAGTGTCGGACTTCTGAACCCTTTTGAAAGAGAGCCCTTTATGGTTGTTTGTCCGCTTGCGAGATAAGAAAAACCAAATTGTGGCACCATTTCAACGCCAAACACCGAATTGTTTTCCATCCGGATGCCCCCACTAATGATCCACTTTTCGAAGAGTGTTTGTTGCATAAAGGCATAGATCGCCTTGCCGGTAATGTCATGCCACGTGTCGGTGGCACCGGGTACGCCCCTGTTGGCTTTCCCTGCTACTGTTTTGTAATCGGCGCCGATGGTAAGGCGGTTACCAGCCATTAGCTCAAGTCCCTGGTAAACACTTAGTCCGCCGTGATGATCACGAGACACCCATCCATCTGTAAAATCGTGGTCGCCAAAGTTGTAGAATGCCGTTAATCCCCCTTCAAGGTTATCGAACTGGTTATTTATCTTCAGCGACGTTTTTCCACGCAAGATATCGATGCCAAAGAAGGAAGGATCGTATATGGTGCCCGGGTCTTCCGAACTGAAATCGGCCACCCCGAAATCGACCACGACATCGATGTGCTTGTTCATCTGATAGCTTGCCTTGATGTAGGCATTCACGATGTTGAACTCCGATGTGTCGCGGTGCCCGTCGGTGTGATCGTGATTTATTGAGGCAAAAAGACTGAATCTGTCGTCTTTATAACCCCCGTTAACCATGTATTTCTGGGTGTTAAACGACCCGTAAGAAACCCTCGCGTTGCCAGATAACCCCTTTTGGTCCTGTTGCCGGGTGATGATATTGACAGCACCCCCCATGGCGTTGGATCCGTACAGGATGGAAGCGGGACCCCTGATCACTTCGGCTTTTTCCACATCTGACGATACGTAGGCATCAGGAAACGGATGGGCAAAGATACCCTGGAACTGTGGATGTCCGTCGATAAGCACCAGCACCTGCGTATTGGGTGTAGTGCCTCCCACGCCACGCATACTGATCTGACCGGCCGAACCACTTGCCACCCCGAAACCGGTTACGCCCCTTTCGGTAACGAACATACCAGGGATGCGTTGGCCCAAAACCGGCAGTACGGCCGATTCATTGCTCATTTCAATTTCTTCCCTGCCAACGGTTGAAATCGTGACCGGTATGTTTCTGCGCGACACCTCGATGCGAGAGGCCGTAACCACCACCTCTTCAATATGCAACGTATCTGGCGGACTCTCTGATTTTGCGCTTAAAGAGAATACGGAGAACAGCAAAGCGAACAACAGAAACTTTTCCGGCATATCCTGGTACTGTATAAAATGGTTATTTGAGCAACAACCGGACAGACACTGGTTAGGGTCTGTCCACAAAATCAAGCATAACGCAGAAACCGGACATTAGAGACAGACACTGTTCATGGTTCGGCCTGATTACACACAATCAGCTCATATCCACGGCTTCACCGGCCGACTCCCTTCGTGCTTCCAGTTCATCGGTCATTTGTTGTACTTTCTTTTCATTGAGTGGATATGTCAGGTAAACGGCAAGGGAAAGCACACCGATCGCAGCAGGGATCAGGCTGAATAGCAACAACAACCCCCTCAGGCTGTCTGCAGTTTGTGCTACATTGGGTTCGAATCCCACCCCGGCCATTAAACTCAGGGCGATATAAGCACCAATGGCCCATCCGAACTTTTGCGACATCGTTGAGGCAGAAAACACCAGTCCGGTAGCTCTCCGGCCACGTTTCCATTCACTGTAGTCGGCCGTATCGGCATACATTGCCCATAACAGGACACTCAGGGGGCCACTCGTCAGTGAACCGGTTACCTGCAACAAATAAATGATGCCCAGTTGTTCAGCTGAAAGGAAATACACAGTCCCGGTACTGAATATGGCAATGATAAAATAGACAACAAAGGTTTTCTTCTTGCCCAGTATTTTGGAGACCCATAACACCAATACAACGCCTATCAGTGATGCCAGCTGACCTATGGTGTTGTAGACAGACACCAGGGTCTCAAAGCTGTAGGTATGGGTGCCGATAAATGGGAGCGTGCGTGTTTGCTGATCAATGAAATACTTAAAGTAATGGGCAGTGACACTGCTTCGAACCGCAACGAACAGGACAAAGGTGATGGTGGTACCCAGCAGTATAAGCCAGGGTTTGTTGGTTATCAGCTCATACAGGTCTTTTTTCACTGAGGGTTTCTGTGCCCTGGGTGGCAATACCCTTTCCTTTGTACCGGCGAAGGCGATCAAAAAGAAAATGATGGCGGCAACACCATAAATAATAAAGGTGTATTGCCATCCGGCCTGATCATTCCCCCCTCCCAGGGCTTTGGTCATGGGGAGCAAGGTTGCGGATACAAGGATACCCGCAGCAAAGGCAAATATAAACTTCATTGACGACACAGAGGTTCTGTCCTGCGAATTGGGTGATATCACACCCAACAGGGCAGTATAGGGAATATTGATCGCGGTATACAGGACCATGATGAGTATGAAGGTACTGTATGCATAAATGATCTTGCCCGTTTCTCCAAAATCAGGAGTGGTGAATACCAGCACTCCTGCTATGGCAAATGGAACGCAAAGCCACAACAGGTATGGTCTGAACTTCCCCCATCTCGTTTTTGTCCTGTCGGCGATCATCCCCATGACAGGGTCGTTTATGCCATCGAAAAGGCGGCTGATAAGGAACATGGTTGCTGCTACGGATGCCGGAATAACAAATATATCCGTATAGAAATAGGTAAAATACAGCATAAAGGTTTGCCAGTATAATACCGATGCAAGGTCTCCGAACCCATAAGACACTTTTTCCTTAAAGGACAGCAATGGTGTGGCTTTGCGCATATTGGACTATTTTAAAATGGAAAGCAAAAACAAATGGATTTTTCTCAGGGTTCAGGTTGCCTGAGATACATGATCGCCTGTTCATATACATTTTCAGCGGTAAACCCCAATTTTTCGTCCAGCACCTTTGCCGGTGCCGAATAGCCAAAGCTTTCCATGCCAATGGTTTTCCCCTTCGGCCCGGTCAGTCCGGCGAGTGTCACCGGTAATCCTGCGGTCAGACCCATAACGGGCACGTTCGGCGGAATTACCTCTTCCTGGTAGGATGGGTCCTGTTCACGAAACAAGCCTTCGGAGATAATGGATGCCACCTGGACTTTCAGGTCTTTTCTTTCATTGAGCAGCTTTGCGCCCTCGTATAGGGTTGACACTTCTGAGCCGTTCCCGACCAGGACAATATCAATGAACCCTTCGTCCCTGTGAACGACATAACCCCCTTTTTCTGCCCCGAGTGCTTCCTGGTAGCGATCTTTCTTTGCTGGCAGGCCGGTAACATTTTGGCGTGACAGCAACAATGCGGTAGGGGTACTTTTGTTTTCAAGTGCCATTTTCCATGCAACATTGGTCTCCAGGGCGTCGGCCGGACGCAGGACGAGCATGCTTCTTTTTTTGCTGTGGTTTTTCAGTTGCTCGAGCAGCCGTATCTGCGCTTCCTGTTCTACCGGCTGGTGTGTCGGACCGTCTTCGCCCACACGGAAGGCATCGTGTGTCCACACATATATCACAGGCAACTCCATCAACGCAGCAAGGCGTACGGCGGGTTTCATGTAATCGGAAAAAACAAAAAAGGTCCCGCATACAGGGATCACTCCTCCGTGAAGGGCCATGCCGTTGGCAACAGCAGCCATGCTCAGTTCGGAGACACCTGCCTGGAAGAATGCTCCACTGAAATCACCTTTTTTAAATTGTTTTGTTTTTTTCAGGAAGCCATCGGTTTTGTCGCTGTTGGACAAGTCAGCTGATGCAACGATCATGTTTTCAACACGTTCGGCAAGGTAAGCCAGGACGGTGCCGGAAGCAGCCCTGGTGGCAACGTTTTCTTTCTGCGCAATGGAAGAAAAGTCGATCATGGGCAGCTCACCTGCTAAAAAACCGTTCAGCTTTTCAGCCAGCTGCGGATTTTCAGATGCCCAACGTGCATGATCATCATTCTTTGCTTTTGCCTGTTTCTGCTTAAGATCGTTAACATTTTTCCAAAACTGCCTCACATCTTCAAAAACCGCAAAAGGGTCTTCTGGATTGCCTCCCAGGTTTTTTACTGTTTTTTCAAATGAGGCACCTGCTTTTGAGAGCGGCATGCCATGGGTGGATGATTGTCGCTCAAATGACTGTCCGTCACCGGTAACCGCTCCTTTCCCCATAACTGTCTTTCCGATGATGAGTGTAGGCTTTTCAGTTTCTTCGTTTGCCTTTTTAAGCGCTCTGCGAATCTCGTCACTGTCGTTACCATTGATGGTCAATACGTTCCAGCCCCAGGACCTGTATTTCATTGCAGTGTCTTCGCGGGTTACGGCGTTTGTTTCGGTTGACAACTGGATGTCGTTCGAATCAAAAAACATGATGAGGTTGCTTAGTCCGAGGTATCCAGCAATCCTGCCTGCCCCCTGGCTGATCTCCTCCTGAATGCCTCCGTCCGAAAGAAAAGCATAGGTTTTGTGTGCAATGGTTTCTCCGAAACGTTCCACCAAAAACCGTTCAGCGATGGCTGATCCAACGGCATTGGTGTGTCCCATTCCCAGTGGACCCGATGTGTTTTCCACCCCCTTCGAAAAATCCACTTCGGGATGCCCTGGTGTGCTGCTGCCCCATTGCCTGAAGTTTTTCAACTCATCAGCATTAAAAAAACCGGCAAAGTGCAATATGGAGTACAACATCGGCGACATATGTCCGGGGTCAAGGAAGAACCGGTCGCGATGCAGCCAGTTCCCGTTACCGGGATCATATTGTAAAAATTCTGAGTATAAAATATTCACAAAATCGGCTCCTCCCATGGCTCCGCCCGGGTGACCTGATTGTGCTTTCTCTACCATTGCGGCGGAGAGGATCCTGATGTTGTCTGCAGAACGATGTGCGATCTCTTTCATCTGTTTGTATTTGGATTGTTTACATGTGGCATACAAAGGCGGCGAAGTTACAAAATATTTTATGAATTGTGCAGGCACAACCACTATTGACTGCACTCTTGTCTGAGCCATGCGATCTCTTCCGCATATTTTTCCGGATCGGGGGTTTCCAGGATGATGGGTATGCCAGACAGGCGATGGTCTTTCATCAGGCGCGAAAATGTCTGCAGTCCGAGGTACCCCTCACCAATACTGGCGTGGCGGTCAACCTTGCTTCCGCGCTCTTTTTTTGCATCATTCAGGTGGATGCCTTTCAGGTAACGGAAGCCGACAACATTGTCAAAATCATCCCAGACCTGCCTGTATCCCTGCTCCGATGCGAAATCATATCCTGCTGCCCATCCATGACACGTGTCGATACATACACCCACCCGTTCTTTGTCTTCAACCATCGCTATGATCTGTGCCAGGTGTTCAAACCTGTATCCGATATTACTGCCCTGTCCGGCTGTATTCTCTATCACCGCTGTAACCCCACCGGTTTTTTCGAGCGCAATGTTAATGGATGTCGCTGCTCGTTCCAGGCACTCTTCTTCTGAGATCGTCCGGAGATGACTGCCGGGATGAAAGTTCAGCATAGCAATGCCCAGCTGCTCGCATCTTCTCATTTCATCAAGAAAGGCATTGCGCGACTTTTCAAGTTTGTCCTCTTCGGGATGTCCGAGGTTGATCAAATAACTGTCGTGTGGCAATATCTGTGCGGGTCCAAAACCATGTTTTTCACAGTTGGCTTTGAAGTTTTCGATGTTTTTTTCTGTAAGGGGCTTTGCGTTCCATTGTTTTTGGTTCTTGGTAAACAGTCCAAAAGCGTTGGCACCAATGGCTGCAGCATTTAACGGAGCATGTTCAACACCTCCGCCTGCACTTACATGGGCACCAATGTAACAGGTTTTCGTCATGTTGTTTGTTTTAAACGTTTTAAGAATAATGCAGTTAAAAACGGGTCTGCTAATATACACAGTTTTACAGATTATCCGTATGTTTGCAAATACGGTGCATTAAAAGCAATATACAGTCATTTGAATCCAATCCAAATCAACCAGTTAACAATCCTGCTATGAAAAAACATCATTTAATCATTAACCTGTTAATCATCATCATCATGGTATCTTGTGCTGACCGTTCAACGGACGCATTCACCGGTGAGGAAGGTGAAGTAAAGATCATAACCATTCAGCCGGGGCATTTCCATGCTGCCCTTGTTCAGAAAGAACAGCATCCCCAGATTGATCCACTTGTCCATATATATGCGGAAGAGGGACCTGAACTGCGTAATCATGTAAGAATGATAGAATCGTACAATACGCGTGATGATGATCCCACCGGCTGGGAACTGGAAATCTACACGGGTCCGGATTACCTTGAGCGGAGTTTGAAAGAGCGCAGGGGCAATGTGATGGTCACGGCGGGCAACAATGCCCGGAAAACAGATTATATCCTGCAGTTTGTAAAGGAAGGGATCAATGTGTTGGCAGACAAACCCATGGTGATCAACCCGGAGAATTTTGAAAAACTGCTTCGTGCATTCGAAGCTGCAGAGGGAAACGGGGTGTTGTTGTATGATATCATGACCGAACGTTCCGAAATAAACACCATTATCCAGCGCGAACTGGCGTTGAATGAAGGGGTGTTTGGGGAGCTTGTTGACGGGACACCTGAAAAGCCTGCCATAACAAAAGAAAGTGTGCACCATTTTTTCAAGTATGTGTCGGGCTCACCCCTTACCAGGCCGCCATGGTTTTTTGATGTTGAACAGCAGGGTGAGGGCATTGTCGATGTGACCACGCATCTTGTTGACCTGGTTCAATGGCAATTGTTTCCGGGAGAGATCATTGATTATAAAAATGATATTGAAATGCTCCATGCGCGAAGGTGGCCCACAAAGCTTACACCCGCGCAGTTTGAAAGGGTGACGGGTTTGCCGGAGTATCCTGATTACCTTAGGCAGTATACAGAAGGAGATACACTTGTTGTATATGCCAATGGTGAGATGTTGTACAAACTCAGGGGGAAGTATGCCAAAGTATCTGTTGCGTGGGATTATGTTGCACCAGAGGGGGGTGACGACACTCATTATTCGGTCATGAGGGGTACGAGGTCGGATCTCATCATCAGGCAAGGCGAAGAACAGAACTATCGTCCGGTTTTGTACGTTAGTTTGAAAGACGAAACAGACCCCGGTGATTTCGGGAATATGCTTCAAAATGCTGTGACGGTCGACCTGGCTGACAACTATCCGGGGATGGACATCAAAAGAGAAGAGGAGAGGGTTTGGTCTGTCAGCATTCCAGATAAATACAGAATTGGACACGAAGCGCATTTTGGTCAGGTGATGGAGCGATTCCTTCAATACCTGGTTGACGGGAAGCTGCCCGACTGGGAGGTACCAAACATGATTTCCAAATACTATACCAATATAAGCGCCCTGGAAATGGCCAGGGGTGAATAGCGGGTGTCCCTTTTTCAATGTTCAATATGGATTGTATGATGAAGTATTATTTATTGTATCTGTCGGTCGTAATGCTTCCTGCCAGGGCATTATCGCAGGAATTGGCAACATTTACCGTTCAGGCGGTTTCCGGGGCGGGTGTTACTCCAGTGGCTGTGCCACTTGATGCCATCCCTTACAATACGGACGAAGGCAGGCTCGCTTTGTATGAAACAACAGCGATGCAACAGGAGGTTGCCAGTCAGGTTGAAGCCGGGAAAACGCCAAAGTTATGGTTTCATTTTGATCACAGGGAGGGGGATAAAGACTATGTGATCTGCCTGGTACAGGATGATCAGCCGGAATCGCCTCCATTTTTGGTGCAAAAAACGGATCAGGCTACCATTATCCTGAAGAACAACAGGCCGGTGTTGTATTATTATCACGAAGAGGTGATGCCTCCTGCTGGTGTTGACACGATCTTCAGGAGATCGGCATTCATCCATCCGCTGATATCGCCTGGAGGTGCGGTGCTCACGCGCATTCAGCCACCCGACCATTATCATCATTATGGGATCTGGAATCCGTGGACAAGCACAACGTTTGCATATGGGGGCAGGGAATGGAATGTCGATTTCTGGAACCTGGGGAAAGGTGAGGGCAGGGTTCGGTTCGGCGGATATGTAAACCACGAGCAAGGTCCGGTTTACGCCGGATTTCGAGCAAGGAATGAGCATGTGTTTTATGATGGCAATGAAGAGGGAAAGGAGCGTCTTGCCATCAATGAGGTGTGGGATGTCAGGGTTTGGAACACAGCATCGGATGATGTTTATATTGTGGATTTGAGTACGGTGATCAACTCACCGCTTTCCGGCGGAATTCACTTCAACCAATACAGGTATGGCGGTGGATTGGGCTTCAGGGCCAGGGAAGGGTGGACCAGGCACAATTCGCGGGTGCTGACATCGGAGGGGGACCACCGTGCACAGACAGATGATTCAAAAGCCAGGTGGTGTATCATTGAAGGAGAAACAGAGGTTGAGCAAGGTTTATCGGGCGTTGTGTTTTTGAGTCACCCGGGAAACAGGATGCATCCCGAGCCCATGCGGATGTGGGATGAACAGGCGGCAGGAGGCAGGGGAGAAATATTTTTTCAGTTTACGCCCATTCGCCATCAAGGGTGGACAATTAAACCGGGGAAGAGTTATGCATTGAATTACCGCATGGTTGTTTATGATGGGCAGATAAGCAGTGAAAAAGCCTGGGAATACTGGAAGGCATTTGCAACTGCACCGGTGATCCGGTTCCATCCCCGTTAACGACGCTCATAAACCAGACAGGTGACCGCAGAGTGATCAGGCTGACGGATGTTGGTCTGCAAACCCCGGCTCATAGGACCGAAATACAAACAAAAAACAATTATCTTATGGAAAGAAGAGCTTTTATCAGGAAAACCGCAACAGTGGCAACCGGTGCATTCATCGTCCCAACCATCGTTCCGTCATTTGTATTTGGGAAAAATGCGCCCAGCAACAAGATCAATGTCGGACAAATTGGTCGCGGGAGGTATGGGGGTGTTGACATGAATAATGTTATGGGATTTTTTGACAAAACCCGTGTCATTGCGGCCGCTGATGTGGACAGGCGGCGCCTTGAACATGCCGGTGAAGAGATCAGGGCATTTTATAAAGAGAAAACAGGGCGACCAGGTTATGTCGATGTTCAGCTGTATGATGACTATAAAGAGCTGATCGCCAATAAAGAGATTGATGCTGTGATCATCAGCACCCCCGATCACTGGCATGCCCAGCCAGCCATAGAAGCTGCGCTTGCCAGAAAAGACATATATTTACAGAAGCCATTGTCGCTAACAGTTGAAGAAGGGCGACAGGTAAGTGACATCGTTCATAGGCAGGGGATTGTGTTGCAGGTCGGAACCCAGCAGCGGTCGGTGGAGCAGTTTCGTGTGGCTGCCGAACTGGTGCGAAACGGGAGAATTGGCAAACTGCACACGGTTAAGGTAGGCCTTCCTGTTGACCCCTCCGGACCGGTGGTAGAAGAGATGCCGGTACCTGGTCATCTCAATTATGATATGTGGCTGGGAAGCACCCCGTATGTACCCTATCATGAAAAAAGGGTGCACCCCGAAGAAGGGTATGGCCGCCCGGGGTGGCTGAGGATACGAAGCTATTCACCCGGGATGATATCGGGCTGGGGGTCACATCATTTTGACTCAGCAGCGTGGGGAATGAATACGGAGTTCACCGGTCCGAAAACCATTGAGGCTGTTGCCGAATTCCCCCACGAAGGTGTCTGGGATGTACATGGAGCCTATATGGTCAGGGCCGAATACGAAGACGGGTTGACATTATACAGCAGCGGTGCATATCCAAACGGGATCCGTTACGAAGGTTCTGATGGATGGATTTTTGTTTCGCGTGGCGATTACCAGGCTACCGACACAGACCCTGACACAGGTCCCCGCAGCGATGCTCCATTGCAGGCAAGTGATCCGGCAATATTGCGTTCAGAAATACAGTCTGACGAGTTGCACCTGGAACGGTCTGCCGACCATTACCTTAACTGGCTTGAAGCAGTGGAGCAAAGAAAACAACCCATAGTGCCTGCGGAGGTTGGACATCGTACCAACACGATCGCATTGATCAGTGAAATTGCGATGAATGTCCCCGGCAAACTGGAATGGAATCCAGGGGCAGAGCGGTTTGTCAACAACGAGCTGGCCAATACAATGCTGGGCCGGCCACAACGGTATCCTTATGGCACGAAGTATATACAGTACTGAATCCGTTGACTTATTGGTTTATGACGACGGTGCGGCTTGACCTGCCCGCTTTGTCGAACGCTATCAGTTTTACGGTTCCCGACACTTCTGTTGGCTCGCTGTAGGTTGCTGAATGCATCGTTGGCTCTTCACCGTTGGTGGTGTATTTTATCGTTAAGCCGGGAAAGGCTACGTTGGCTTTCAGTATGTTGTCTTCGACGATGGCCCCCGGAAGTGGTAACCGGTAATTATATCCACCATGCAGGGATGCCAGACGTGGAAGCTCCTTTTGTGCCAGAGTATTGGCAAACACATTCCACTTGCTTTCTGCTTCTGCTTCCCGTGCTGTCCGGTTTTCAATGCTTTCAAAACTCCGTTCACGCGTCCAGGCACTTTCTGCAAATCCGATCATCTTGGGCAGCATATAATATTCGAGCATGTCGCGTCCAAGAATCGTTTCACTCCACAGCTGTGCCTGAAGGCCCAGCACCTTGCTTCTGGCATCCGGTCTTAACCTTTCCATATCAGCATATGCCCTGTCAATGTCGACTGTCTCACCCATTGGTGTTTTTATTGTGGTTTTGAACATATCGAACGGGGCATAATACCAGGCATCTTTTGTGTCAACAAACCCCGCCCAGTATAGTCCGGGTTCTTCAGGGTCTTTGTTGTATGCAAGGTCAAAATAAAAGTTCGACACATGGCATTGGACGATCTGGTAACCCATGTTCGCAAGCCGGTAACCCAGGTCCTGGTTTCCCCACACGCTGTTCCAGATATAGGGGATCACGTTCTGACCGGCAAAGTTTGGGTTTGGAACGTATTGTCCGTTTTCATCCTTCAGAAGCACTACTTCTTCCCATCCTGCAATGCCCAGGTTTCTTTTGCCCAGTATGCCGATGGCACGTTCAAAAAAGTAGGCCTGTAAGTTCCTCGGATCGGTTATTTCGGGCATTTCTTTGAGCAGTGAACCGGCCATCGGAGATTTTGTCCATGAGCCTCTTGGTACCTCATCGCCACCCGTGTGAAATATCTCCAGGGGTGCTTCGGCTTCCTGGTACATATCGATCAATGCGTCGACCACGGTTTCAAAAAAGTGGTATACCGATTCACGTGCCACATTAATCACGTTATCGGTAAACATTTGTGCAGAAACATATTCGGAGCGTTCGTCGGGATCGATCAGCCGGAACTCATTGGCTGCTTCTTCATCACCCAACCTCATATAATGATCGTACCGGGCTTCCATCGCCTTAATGGCCGCCCTTGCATGTCCGGGAAGGTTTATTTCGGGAATGATACGTATGTGTCTTTCATTGGCATACGTTAATATCTCCACAAAGTCTTCGTGCGTGTAATATCCGCTGCCATGTGTGCCTTCTGCATAGGGATGCGGTCCCGACCCGTAGGCCGGATGCAGGGCGGAAGCCTTTTTCGTGGTATGTCCCCGTTGTCCCCCTACCGTCGTCAGTTCAGGCAATTCCCTGATCTCTATCCGCCACCCCTCATCCTCTGTCAGATGGAAATGCAGCGTGTTGATCTTATAAAAAGCAAGCAGGTCGAGTATCCTGAGAATGGTTTCCTTGTCCTGAAAGTTCCTGGCCACGTCAATATGGATGCCACGGTAACTGAAACGGGGCGCATCCTCAATGGTCATTACCTCCATTGTAACAGCATCTGCTTGCCGCAGGAATGTTTCAACGGGCATCAATGCCTGTAGACTTTGTATGCCATAAAAGACCCCTGAGGGGTCAGTGCCGCAGACGATGATGTTTTTGTCCTCCCTTATTTCCAGGCGGTACGCTTCTTTTTCAGCTCCCTGGATGGACCCCTCAGCAATTTTCAGCAGAATGCTGTTGGGCTTTTCTTCCGTTCCCCTGACAGGAGTGAATGGTTGTCCGGTTAGCCTTGTCAGCTGCCGGGCAAGGTATGCTGCCTCATTATCCAATCCGTCCTGGTAAAAGATGCCGAAAGGCTCCCTGAACGTGACATACTGTCCTGTTGCTTTGATGCTTGCCGGTGTAGGGACCAGTTTTTTCAATGCTTCTGGTGGCACCATTTCCAGGTGTTTATTGTTCGTGTACCGCCATTCGGGTGTGGGAATGGGTTCATGATCGTTTCTGTGCCGCGAAATTTGCTCCTCCCTGTAAAATGGTTTGATATGGTAGTTTTCTACCGGAACAATACCGGTTTCATTTCCCCTTTTGTCAAAGAACACAAAATAGAGTCCCATCGGGGCATCCGACTCCTTTATCCACCAGGCGTTGGCTTCATACCTGATTACCACATCTTCGCCAGGATTAAGTTCAAATCCCTCGCCGGGGACGATCCTGTGCCAGTCACCGTTGATCCACTCCACACTGGTTAGCGAAGCCTCATCGGTGGTGATACCGCCCCTGGGTGCCTGGTTATAGTAGAGTGCCCAGTTGTTGTCGGTCAGACTGAATGCTGATTGGTTTTTGATGGAAAAGGACGCTGCGGTCCTTGGCTGATCACTGTGTGTGTTGCTGATCAATTCCCATCTCACCTCCATATCATCAGGTCCGGGTAGTTGTTGTTTGCAGTTTGTCAGGATGAAGGCCATAAAAACAGTAGTTAATGCAATGCCTGTTCGGTTCATATGTATGTTGTTTTTTCGGCAGAAACACCGGTTTCGTTAATGGGAAGGTTATGTGTTAAAAGGCGTCTACTTTGCGATACGCTTCAATCAATGCTTTTTCACCCTCTTTGCCTGGAATGCTCCTTCCATGTTCCATGCAGATGACACCGTCATAGCCTTTTTCGTACAAATGCTTAAAAATATTCTTGTAGTTGATCTCTCCAGTTGTGGGTTCTCTTCTCCCAGGGTGGTCACCAACATGGAATGCCGCAATATATTCCCATGCCATATCAATATTGGGGATCAGGTTCCCTTCTGTGATCTGCTGATGATAGAGGTCGTTGACAATGCGGCAGCTCGGGTGGTCGACTGCTTTACAGATCATGTATGCTTGCGGAATGGTCGTAAGGAACAGTCCGGGATGATCACGCAGTCCGTTCAGGGGCTCCATGACAAGGATAAAACCTTCCGGACCAACGATATCACAACACATCCTCATGGTATCGATTACGTTGGCTGTTTGATAGTCCCAATGAAGTCTCTGATCGTAGCGTCCAGGGACAACAAGGGCGGTTTTCACATTGGTGCGTTTCTGCACTTCAAGTCCGGCTTTCATTCTGTTTTTCAGCATCTCCATGATTTCCTTGTCGCGTGTCACCATTGACTGGACACCGAAGTCGGCATACAGAACAAA
>PWKN01000014.1 GCA_003559735.1 Bacteroidales bacterium
ACTGGAGCGCATCAGGGAAAGTGAACAGCGCTTCCGTTTACTCGCCGACAATGCTACCGATGTGATATGGACGATGGACCTGCAGGGCCGCTTCACCTATATCAGTCCGTCGGTAAAACGCTTGCGCGGCTATACCGCTGAAGAAGTGATGCGGCAAAAGCCCCATGAAGCACTGACACCAGGTTCCCTTAAACACTATGAGGAGGGAATGAAACAGGTGATGGAACTCTTGCAGGAAGGAAAAAAGTTCCGGGAACAAAAGATCGAGCTGGAACAACCCTGTAAGGATGGGTCTGCCGTGTGGACAGAAGCGTCGATCAGCGGACTCTATGACGACAAACATGAGCTGATCGGCATCCTGGGGGTTACACGCGATATCAGCGAAAGGAAACAATTCGCAGATGACCTGGCATACCAGCACCATTTCCTGCAGGTAACAGCCGACATAGCCCTGGATTTTATCAGTGCCGGAATGTCCAATATCGACGAAAAAATCGATAACTTGCTGAAAAGATCAGGCGAATTTTTCAAGGTGGAAAGAACCTACCTGTTCCGTTTTTCCGACGACCATACGACCATGAGCAACACCCACGAATGGTGCGCCGAACATGTCACCTCCTTCATCGATCAACTGCAGGAAGTCCCGGTAAGGACAATGCAATGGTGGTATGATAAGATGCGGAAAGAGCACATGATACACATTCCCGATGTGAACCAGTTGCCGGAAGAGGCGATCAACGAAAAAAAGGTAATTCAGGAACAGGGTATCCAATCCCTCCTGTCTGTGCCCATAAAGATCAAAGACCAGCTTATCGGTTTTTTTGGTTTTGATGCCGTGAATGAGAAAAAAACCTGGAACATACAGCATGTTGGGTTCCTTGAGGTTCTGGCTGCCACCCTGGCTGACGCATACATAAAGGCTGAAACCGAAAAGGCACTGGTTGTTGCCAAAGAACATGCTGAAACAGCCAATAAAGCCAAATCACAGTTTCTTGCCAATATGAGCCACGAAATACGTACGCCACTCAATGGGGTGATTGGATTTACCGAGCTGTTGAAAAACACACCGCTCGATGATACCCAGAAAATGTATGTCGAAAACGCCGTGACCTCGGCTTTTTCTCTGCTCGGCATCATCAATGACATACTTGACTTTTCAAAAATAGAAGCCGGCCGGCTGGAGCTCGATCCGGTAATGACCGACAGCATGGAGTTGATCGGACAGGCGGCAGACATCATCAAGTTCCAGGCATCAAAAAAGAACCTGGAACTGCTGCTCAACATCCCTCCCGACCTGCCACGCTATTTCCGCGTCGATCCCACCAGGCTCAAACAGATCCTCGTGAACCTGCTGGATAACGCGGTGAAGTTCACCGAAAAAGGGGAAGTGGAACTGACAGTGCGGTTTACTGCCATCAATGAACGTAAAGGGAAATATACCTTTTTGATTCGCGACACGGGCATTGGAATGAACAAGAGTGAACAAAGGAAGATCTTTAAGGCTTTTTCGCAGGCAGATGCCTCCACCACAAGAAAATATGGCGGTACCGGACTGGGGCTGATCATCTCAAACCTGCTGGCAAAAAAAATGGGTGACTCCATCGATGTGATCAGCGAAAAGGACAAAGGCAGTACGTTCTTCTTTACCATAGAAACCGAATACCAAAAGGGTGAAGCACCTGACCCGAAAAGCCTGAAAGATATTCGAAGGGTGCTTGTCGTAGATGACAACGAGAACAACCGCCTCATACTTGAGCATATCTTCAGGTATTGGGACATCGGTTTTACCGGTTGTCCCGACGGACTGTCGGCACTTAAGGTACTGGAAGAAGCCGGACAACCCTTCGACGTGATCATCGTCGACTACCATATGCCGCATATCGACGGACTGGAGACCATCAGGATGATCAGGAAAGGAAATGACCGTCCGGACAAACAACAACCCATCGTGCTGCTTTACGGATCGGCCAAAGACGAGGAGATAGAGCAAAAAAGCAAAGAACTGGATGTCAGGTTCAGCATGCTCAAGCCGCTGAAACCAATGGAGCTGTTTCAATATCTTTATCAGATCCAGCAGGAAATTGACGGGGTGCACAGGAAGAAGGTCCGGACAAGGGATAAAAAAACTGTTACAGGAAAACACAAAAAGATGGAAGACAAACAAGTGATCATTGTGGCTGAAGATGTTATGGTTAACATGAAACTGATAGAGGCCATCTTAAACAAGCTGCATCCGAACCTGGAGATACTCGAAGCAACAACAGGGAAAGAGGTGTTAAGCATCCTTGAAAAACGTGATGATGTCAGCCTGATCTTAATGGACATACAAATGCCCGAAATGGACGGACTGGATGCCACGGTTGCCATTCGCGAAAAAGAATCCGGCAAGCAGGGACAAATCCCGGTGGTCGCATTGACGGCCGGAGCATTGAAAGGAGAAAGAGAAAAATGCCTGAGAGCGGGGATGGACGATTACCTGGTGAAACCGATCGACAGGACAAAACTGAAAGCAGTACTGGATAAATATCTTAAAACTGCATAATACGGGCTGCAGCAAAGTAAAAAAACCCACCGTGAAATGCGGTGGGTTTTTTTACACACTAACCTGACGCTGTGTCATTAAAAACGAAAGCCTATGGTAAAGCCCATCGAACGCAAGCCAAGAATGTAGCCATCCATGAACACGTCAACGCCATCGTCCCTCACTTTGGCATCCAGGTCAAGTATGATCAGATCCATGTCCCGAACCTCTTGCTCAAATTCCCTTTTGTCCTGCTCCGACATTGTAAACTGATCTCCCCGTGCAAAGAAAGAACCATCAACAGCACCTATGTAAGGTCCGGCCAACCACCAGTCAAACGTTGTCCGCTGACCGATCTGCCATTGAAATCCAATCATGATACCCCCGGCCAGGTAACTTAACCCACCGTCGAACTTCACATCAAATGGATCTGTATCTTCAGGCGTGAACTCAAAAACATTCACCATGTCCCATTTGGCATAACGGACAAACGGGGCAAGGTACAATCCGTTTGGGGCCCCTTTTGACCCGGGATAAAAACGAAACTCAGGCGTCACCGACAGGAAACTCATTGAGGCCTCATCTATCATCCGGCCAATGTCAAGCTCTGATTCCTCATCCTCCAGCAAGCGCTTAAAAAATGAGCCAAACGGTACACCAACATCCGGACGGTAGTTCACGCCGAGGGTAACAGAACCTGAGGGCCCGATGACACGCTCGTACTGAACAGAAAAGTTGTACAACAACAATGAGCTTAAATTCACCTTCAGGGTGTTGTCGTAAAAAGGTACAACCTGCCCGTCACCCTGCGAAAAGCCATAGCCGGCACGCACAGGCAATGCTGTTGAAAAGAATACGATGACCAACGCCATCAAACCGGTCTTTAGTAAATGATTTTTTTTCATAATATCGTCTTTTTAATAGTCCAAATTAACCCGCCAAAAAACATTTTTTGTTTATTTTTTATAAAGATAAAAAAATTATCAGTAAAACAATGAATGATCATAAGTGTTTAATCTATTCTTGTTTTTTTTCTCCCAGTATGGATACCACTTTCTTATCTATGGGAAAGGTGAGGTCTTTTTCAGACAGTTTGTCAATGGGGATCCACCGGCAACGGAATGCGCCTTCTTCCTTTCGCTCAAAGTCAAAGGCTTTGTCCGACACCCGCAAGGCAGCCGGATCGCTCAGGGCCATCCGGTAATAAATGCTGATCAGCTGCTTGTTCTCGATAAAACGGGTTGCCTGGAAAAAATCGGTGGTGTACAAATGCGACAGCACGTGGACCGGCTGCCGGAGTTCTTCCAGGCATTCGCGCCTGAGACAATCAATGGTCCCTTCACCATACTCCATGCCACCACCGGGAAATTTGGTCATCTGCGTACCAAACCAATACTCATCGCAAACAAGTATGCTGCCGTTGTGTATGGCAATTCCATATACCCTGATCACAAAAGGTTGCTGTTCCAATGTCATAAATACAATAGTTTTGCGGTTTTTATCTGTTTCCTTGTTCGACGATGTGCGTACTCCCTGGTTTCACAGCCCTGGTCATTTCCCGCTTCCCCGCTGCTCCCGGTGGATGGCTAAGGATAAGTCCGGCTAACCGCAACGCCCGCTTCACCTTACCACCGGCACTGTAGGTTGTCAGTATGCCTCCTGGCTGCATGGCATCGCTGAGCCTGGAAAAAACCTCGTGCTCCCAGAGCTCCGGCTGAAACCGTGGTGCAAACGCATCGTGGTATACCAGGTGAATGGTGCCGGCAGACAGTTGTACTTGCTGCAATGGCAAAGCCGTTTTGTAAAGGGTGAATTGCGGACTGATTTTTGTTGCTTTTTCAAGGGGGGCGGTGTGCATCCGTGAAAATTCATCCGACAGCGCACCTCCGGCTACCATTGCCGGATGGTTCAGACGGGACACCTCCCCTTCGGTGAGCGGAAAAGGTTCAATGGCTGTGTAGTGTACCCTGACATGATACCTGGTGGCGCGCTCCAGGGTGAGCAACGCATTCAAACCGGTGCCGAACCCTACTTCGAGTATATGCAGCTGGCGTGGCTGGTCAGGAACCAGTGAGACGGTCTCTTCTGTGCCTTTGACCCCAACCAGGTGATCAAACCCCTCCCTGATAAAAACGTGCATCGATTCGCTGATGGCCCCGTGGGCCGAATGATAATATTCACCCCACCC
>PWKN01000176.1 GCA_003559735.1 Bacteroidales bacterium
ACCATGAACCGGAAATGGTCTATGCCACAGGCAATTGGGACCCGGATGGCGGTGCGGGACCGGGCATCTCCATACAAGCACAGTTTGTACCGGATACCTACACAGTTTCCAATAAGGATCTTCCCGGGGCGCTGGTCTTTCCAAACCCTGCAACTGATCATTTCCTGGTGGAGTTGATCAATGACGGCGACCAACCATTGAAGATGTCGTTATTAAACATCCATGGGCAGACCATAAGCAGGAAAACAATCACAGATAAGGGGCACCACACGGTCAGATTCGAAACCGGTATGCTGATGCAGGGAATATACCTCCTGCGTTTGGAGTCTGAACGGAATAAAGGGGTGCCTCTGCTGAAAAAAGTCGTGGTCAGATAAGCCGGACCAGATGCAGCGTAACCGGTTTAAAGGGATTTAAAAGTATTCAATAATCATGTGCCTGTTTTCAAAACAAGCATAACGCAGAAACCGGATGGCAGAGACAGACACTATTTAAAGGCTGGCCAGCTGTTCTTTAAGAACACCAATTTTGGCCAGTGCGTCACTGCGCTTTTTCTTCTCTTTCTCCACAACGGCACTGGGGGCATTGCTGACGAACCGTTCGTTCGACAGCTTTTTCTCAATGCTCTTCAGGAAGCCCTCCTGGTACCGGATCTCAGACTCCAGGTTCTTTCGTTCCTCTTCTTTATCAACATGCTGATCAAGCGGAATATGCAACTCTGTTGATTTGACGATTATGGTATGCACACCGGGCGGCTTAACAGGCACGTAGTCGAGATGCCCCAGGTTGCACAGCTTTTTTATAATGCCATCAAAGGTGATATCGGGCGACTCATCGTTGTTCTTTTTTATATAGAGCTCCAATGATTGTTTTTGGGGTATGTTTTTCTCCTGACGCATGTTTCGGATAGACATGATGACCTGACGGGCTGCTGTAAATCTTTCGTTCATCTGATCATCATAAGCCTCTGCTTCCGGCATCGGCGCAATGGTGATGCTCTCACTGTCTCCTTCCCCTTTTATGCTCTGATAGATCTCTTCTGAAATAAAAGGCATAAACGGATGCAGGATGCGTAACAGTTTATTCAAAAATCCGATGGTCCTGTCGTAAGTAGCAGCATCGATGGGTTCCCTGTATGCTGGTTTTACCATCTCAAGATACCAGGAACAAAAATCATCCCAAATAAGCTTGTATACTGTCATCAACGCATCGGCGATTCGATATTTTTCAAAATGGTCTGCCAGGGTGGCAAGGGCCCTGTTCAGGTTTGCTTCAAACCAGTGGATGGCGGTATTGGACTCTTTCGACTGTGGCAACGAACCATCCACATTCCAGCTTTGGGTGAGCCTGAATGCATTCCATATTTTATTACAGAAATTACGTCCCTGCTCACAAAGCGATTCATCGAACAAAAGGTCGTTGCCCGCCGGAGAACACAACAACATTCCAACCCGCACTCCGTCAGCCCCGTAATCATCCATCAGTGCAATGGGGTCAGGTGAATTGCCCAGCGACTTTGACATCTTTCGCCCCTGCTTGTCGCGTACAATGCCATGGAGGTATACATTGCGGAAAGGGATCTCATTTCTGAACTCCAGGCCGGCCATGATCATCCGGGCTACCCAGAAAAACAGGATCTCGGGGGCAGTCACCAGGTCGTTGGTCGGGTAGTAATACCTGATCTCCCGGTTGCCGGGTTCATTGATCCCGTCGAATACCGAAATTGGCCACAGCCATGAGGAGAACCAGGTGTCAAGCACATCTTCATCTTGTTTCAGGTCGCTTTCTTTCAGGTCAGCATCATACTTTTCACGTGCCATGATCAGGGCCTCTTCCAGACTTTCTGCAACCACAAACTGTCCGCCTGGCAGGTAATATGCTGGGATCCGGTGGCCCCACCACAACTGCCTGCTTATGCACCAGTCGCGCACATTCTCCATCCAGTGCCTGTATATGTTCTTGAATTTTGGGGGATGAAAACGAATGGTGTCATCCATTACTGCTTTCAATGCCGGACGGGCAAGGGATTCCATTTTCAGGAACCACTGCAGCGACAACCTGGGCTCAATGATCTCATCTGTACGTTCAGAAAAACCTATGCTGTGTGTAATATCTTCTGTCCTGACCAGGAAGCCTTTCTCTTTCAGCTCTTTGGTGATCTTTTCACGGGCAACAAAACGATCCTCGCCGGTATAGATCTCTGCCTTTTCGTTCAGGCGGCCGTCATCATGAAAAATGTCGATGGAAGGGAGCGTATGTTTCAGGCCAAGGTTATAGTCATTGATATCATGTGCCGGTGTTACCTTCAGTGCACCGGTACCAAGTTCCCTGTCAACATATTCATCCTGAATAAATGGTACCGGACGGTTAATGAGCGGCACAAGTGCCTTTTTCCCGATAAGGTGCCTGTATCGTTCATCATCTGGGTGGACACATATTGCGGTGTCTCCCAGAATTGTCTCTGGCCTTGTGGTAGCAATGGTGACATACTCATCACTGTCCTGGATCGGGTATCGGATATAGTAAAATTTTGCCTGAACCTCTTTGTGCACCACCTCTTCATCGGAGAGTGCGGTCAGCGCCCTGGGGTCCCAGTTAACCATACGCACCCCCCTGTATATAAGTCCTTTTTCATAAAGGTCAATAAAAACACGGATCACTGATCCAGACAGGCTTTCATCCATCGTAAACTTTGTCCTGTCCCAGTCGCAGGAAGCCCCAAGCTTTTTTAACTGTTCAAGTATGATCCCCCCGTGCTTTTCTTTCCACTCCCACGCATGATGCAGAAAGTCCTCACGGGTTAAGGTCTTCTTGTCGATCCCCTCGCTGCGCAGTTTGTTCACCACCTTGGCCTCTGTTGCAATGGAGGCATGATCTGTTCCCGGAAGCCAGCAGGTATTGAATCCAAGCATCCTGGCACGCCGAACGAGCACATCCTGGATGGTGTTGTTTAACATATGACCCATGTGCAGAACACCAGTTACGTTGGGAGGCGGGATGACCATTGAATATGGAGGCCGTTCGTCGGGTTCAGACCGGAAATACCCCTTTTTGATCCATTGGGCATACCATTTGTTCTCTGCATCTTTCGGTGAGTATTGCTTGGGAATAGTCTTCATGGTGTGGTGACAACCTTTTACATTTTCAAAAAAAAACCCGACAAAGTTAAAACAAAATAAAACACCCGGCATATTGCGCGGGTGTTTTATTGCGGCATTTTTTAACTTCATCCGCCGTAAGGGGCAAAAATAGTTGAGCAGTCAGTTGCCGCCTTCTTGTTTGCGGGAGGATCAGTTATGCACGATCCCAGCCTGCAGAACAGGTCAGTATTGCAAGATTTCCATGGCCGCTTCCCTGATTTTCTCAGCCGAAGGAAGAATGGCTTGTTCCAGGTTTTTGTGGAACCCTACCGGCGTGAATGTTGAACCAACCCTTTTCACTGGTGCATCAAGGTATTCAAAACCTTTATCTGTGATCTGTGACACCAGTTCGGCACCAAAGCCCGAGAAAACCTTGTCCTCATGCACCACCAGCGCCCTGTTGGTTTTTTTGACCGACGCGATGATCGATTCGGTATCCAGGGGTATCAGTGAACGGATGTCAATTACTTCGATCTCTTTGCCCTGTTCTTTGGCGATTTGCTCTGCAACTTCGATGCTCAAATGCGTAGTGTTTCCATATGTAATGATGGAGAGGTGTTTGCCAGCTCTTCTCACACGGGCTTTTCCAAATGGCACCTCAAAATCGTCGGGGACAACCGTTTCTGCAGCTTTGGCATTATAAAGGGCTTTGGGCTCAAGGAAAAGCGTAGGCCCTTTCGACCTTATGGATGTCCGAAGCAGTCCGGCTGCATCATCTGCAAAGGAAGGATAGACAACACGGATGCCCGGGAATGTGGTCAGTGCACCCTCTGTGGTTTGCGAGTGATAGAGTCCGCCACCGATATAGCCACCCGAGGCGAGCCGGATGGTAACGTTTGGTACAAATTTGCCGTTGCTTCGCCAGAAATCGTGGGTCATCTCCACATACTGTTCCATGGCTGGCCAGAAGTAATCGGCAAATTCCGCGCCCTCTATCACGATCCGTATTTTTTCATTGAACCGGCTCATCCCGTTGGCCGTACCAACAATAAAATCTTCGGCAATCGGCGCATTGAACACCCTTTCTTTGCCGAACTCTTTCTGCATTCCTTTGGTTACGTTGAAGATCCCCCCTTTTTCTTTGTATGCCACATCCTGGCCCCAGATATACGTGTCGGGATTGTGGCGGAATTCTGATTTAAGGGTTTCATTCAGGGCTGTTATCATTTTCTTTTTTTCCCCTTCCTGTTCGTGTGTCCCATCAGTATATTTTTTAGGTTTATATGGGGTGGGAATAACGTGATCATAGATTGATGCCGGGTCGGGATCAGGTGCTTTCATCACTTTTTTGTGTGCTTCGGCTATGAGTTTGTTTGCTTTCTTGTCGACAGCATCGAGCTCATCCTGAGTATATATTTTATTTTGCAGTAAAACCTTGCTGTACTTTGGCAGCGGGTCATGTGCCTTGACACAATGCAACTCACGGTCGTCGCGGTACAGGTCATGGCGGTCACTGTTTGAATGGGATCCGATGCGCACTACGCTGGCATGAACGATCACCGGTTCGGAATGCTCTATTGCATGCCTTCGCGCCTCATGCATGGCATTCATCGAACCCAGCACATCTTTGCCATCGCAATGTATGATACGGAGGTTCTTGAATCCCCTGAAATTATCAGCCGCCTTGCGGTTGGCTGTCTGGTCCTTTTTTGGGACAGAGATGCCATATCCGTTGTCCTGAAAAACAAAGACCACCGGCAGCTTTTCATTGCTTGCTCCATTAATGGCCTCATAAACATACCCTTCTGATACGGACGATTCTCCCTGTGAACTGATCGCCACGCCCTTATGTCCGTATCGCTTCATTGCCCGCGCAACACCCACGGCATGCAGGGTATGGTTTCCTGTTGAGGATGAAACATTGTGAATGTTCCATTCGGGTTTGGCAAAATGATTCGACATATGCCGTCCCCCGCTGGCAATATCCGTTGCCTTTGAGAGTCCGTTGAGCAGGATCTCCTCTGGTGTGATGCCCGCCGACAGTGCCGTAAGCATATCACGGTAATACGGGAACAAATGGTCTTTTTCGCGGTTAAAGATCTGGCCAATGGCAAGCTGAATGCCATCATGACCGGCATAGGGCGCATGGTAGGACCAGCCAAGGGCCTGTTTCAGGTAATTGGGCGCTTTGTCGTCCAGTTTCCTGCCAATAACCATCAACTCATACCATTCCCTTAACGTGCCGGCATCAACACTGTCAATGGTGTATGTATCTTTTTTTTCCAGGGTCGCTGTTTTGTTTTCTTTAGTGGCTTTCATACGGATAAATAATGATCACTGTTTTTGAAAGAGATTATCAATCTCTAAACACCAGAACTGTCATTTTGTTTATGGATTGTTTCTGAAGCACCCTGCTTTTTTTGCGAAATGATATCCTGCAGGCACCTCAATTGGCGAACGGATGTCAGGCACGAACATTTCCGGACGGCCATGCACGTAAGGTATAATGCCTGATGCTTCAGATCCGAAAGATGATCAAATGGAATGCCAGGAGCAGCAGTATTAAAGCTTAAACCCTCATCGTGGTCTTAATGGCTTTGGGTATTTGTTCAATAACATCGCTTGCTGTGAGGCCCTCCTGACCCTTGCGGCTGGCTGCAAGATCACCTGCCCGGCCGTGAAGATAAACACCCAGCAAACAAGCATGCAACGGGGTATAGTTTTGAGCCATCCACCCCAGTATCATGCCGGTAAGCACATCGCCACTGCCTCCTGTCGCCATTCCCGGGTTCCCCGTTGAATTAAAGTAACATCGTCCGTCCGGACAAACAATTACCGTATGGGCACCTTTCAGTACGATAAACACCTGGAACCTGTGGGCAAGCTCCACGGCTTTATCCAGCCTGTCATGATCATCGGTGGTTTTTCCCGCAATGCGGTCAAATTCGCCCGGGTGCGGGGTAAAGACAGAAGATTTTGGCAGAAAACCACACCAGGTTAGGTTTTCCGATAAAATATTCAGCGCATCAGCATCAATAACCATCGGTGTTGTGGTGTTCTGGATCAGCAGTTTCAATGCCCTGGCGGTTTGTTCATCCGTACCGGTTCCCGGACCAACGCCAGCCACATTGTATCCGTTCAGGTCAGGGACTTCTGATATAAAATGGGGATGCTGATCGGGGATGCACATTGCTTCAGGAACTGCAGTCTGTATGGACTGGTAGCCACACTGCGGAAGGTGAACGGTTAAAAGACCTGCTCCGGTGCGAATGGCTGCCCTTGCACTTAATATTGCCGCTCCCACCTTGCCATAGCTGCCCGCCATCAGGTATGCATGTCCGAAGTGCCCCTTGTGGGCAAATTTCCTGCGATGACGGTACAGCATCCTGATGTCGGACGCCTGCAAATAGTGGTATTTTGTTTCTGCCAGTCGCACACCCTCCGGATGAAGTCCGATATCGATCAGATGCCACGATCCAAGATATTGTTCGTTTGACGGAAACATAAAGGCAAGCCTGGGGAACTGGAAGCTCAGCGTATGGCTGGCCCTGATGATATTTTTCGGATTGTTGTGCCTGTTGTCTTCACAGAACAACCCGGTCGGAAAATCGACCGATACAACAACCGCATCCGACGCATTGATGTGTTGTACGACTTTTGCAAGCCAACCCTCAAGTGGCCTTGCCAGTCCGCTGCCCAGTATCGCATCGATCACCAGGTCGCCGGAGGATAAAGCTGGCAAGTCATCACCCTCCTCGAGCGAAACGTAATTAAGGTTCCTGATCCCGGTCAACCGTTTTTCATTGATCATGAAATCTTCTGATGCCTGTTCCATATGAACCACCCTGAATACCTGTACCTGAAAGCCATTGCCTGCAAGCATCCGCGCAATCACCAGTCCGTCGCCCCCATTGTTTCCCATCCCGCAAAAAACCTTTACGTGCCGCTTCTTACTCAACTTGTGACGGATCCACTCATAACATTTTTTCGATGCACGTTCCATCAGATCGGCAGACGAAACGGGTTCATTATTTATGGTATATTTGTCCAGTTCACGTATTTGTGCAGCGTTCAGGATTTTCATAATGGTACCTGTTTGATGGTAAAAAAATGAATTGATACCTTTGCCAGTCAGGCAAGGCTGAATCATAACAAAAATAACGCGATTTTTCGGTATTCGCAACAGGAAGGCAAATGTCCGTTAAAATGTCCATGCAAAACCCCCCATTATTGTCAACGGCATATCTGCCCCCCCTGTCGTATGTGATGATGCTGTTTTATGCTGAAACTGCCTTTGTTGAAATACACGAAACCTATCAAAGGCAAACATGGCGAAACCGGTGCCGGATACTTACCGGCAACGGGTTGCTCAACCTCACCGTTCCGGTCATAAAACCCGGTGGAAACCATACCAGGACAAAGGAGGTGCTGATCAGCCAGCATGAACACTGGCAGGCAAAACACTGGAGGGCCATTAAGAGCGCCTACGGCAAGGCGCCGTTTTTTTTATTCTACAGAGACATGCTGGAGCCATTCTACAAAAAAAGATACAGTGGATCGTTGCATGCATTCAATAACAGCTTGCTCGAACAGCTCCTTGCAGAGACAGGGATCAGCTGCCAGCTTTGCACCACTGATGCGTATGATAAATATCCGGTGCACCTTACTGACCTGAGATCAGGGATCACCCCCAAAAAAGACGTCATCGATGAATTGTTGTTGTCAAACTGGCCACGCTATTGCCAGGTGTTTTCTGAAAGATATGGTTTTACCGGCAACTTGAGCATTATAGACCTGCTGTTCAATGTGGGACCAGAGTCAGGTAATTATATTGCAGATGCAGGAAAACACCTGTCAATGCCATCAGAACAATGACCTGCCCGTTCTTCCTGCGCGGGTCCGGGACAAACAGTGCAGGTTCTCCATGATAAAAAGCACAAACAATACCCTGCAGGTTAACCCAGCGACGGATATGCAACACGAACATGGTATATGTTCAGCAACATCCGCTTTAGTATGCCCTTCACCGTGGTGATGTCTTTAAAGGTGATGTCGGCATTATCAAATTGTTTTTCCTGCACCTGGGTGTCTATGATGTTGTCAACCAGCAGGTTGATGTTTTTTTCGTCGGGTTTTCCCAGACTGCGTGAGGCAGCCTCTACAGAATCGGCCATCATAACAACGGCTGTTTCCTTACTGAACGGCCTTGGGCCCGGATAGATAAAATCGGCTTTGCTCACCTCCTCATCTTCGTTCTCCTGAACCTGCATGGTGTAAAAATACCTTGCCGTGGTTGTGCCATGATGTGTCCTGATAAAATCGATAATGTATTCGGGAATATTGTGTTTTCTTGCCATCTCAATGCCATCGATCACATGGTCTATTATGACCCGGGCGCTCTCTTTGAAGCTGATGTCGTTGTGTGGATTGAAATCTGCCGACTGGTTTTCGGTAAAGTATTGTGGATTCTTCATTTTCCCGATGTCGTGATAGAGTGCCCCGGTCCGTGTAAGCAAACTATTACCCCCAATTGCAATAATGGCTTCTTCAGAGAGATTGGCAACCTGCATTGAGTGTTGAAATGTGCCAGGCGCTTTTAAACCAAGGTTGCGCAACACCTTGTTATTGGTGTCGGCCAGCTCCAGCAGGGAAAAGTCGGTGGGCATGCCAAAAAGCCGTTCAAAAAGAAATATGAGGGGGTAAGCAAAAAGGGTCAGGAAGGCACTGCCGGCAAAAAATGCGATGTCGCGCCAGTACAGGTTGTCAAACGAACCGGTATGCGCCAGCGAGAGTCCGAAATACAATGCACAGTAAGTTGCAAATATCAGTGTAACTGTGATAAACAGCTGTGAACGCCGCCTTAGGCTTGCCATGCTCAGGATCGCAATGATGCCTGCAACGAACTGGATAAACACAAATTCAAAGCTGCGGGGGATCAAAAACCCAATCAGTATGATCGTGATAATGTGAACATACAAAGCCAGGCGGTTTTCGAAAAATGCACGGATTACCACAGGAACAAGGCATACGGGTACCAGGTACAAATAATCAATATTGTAACGGATGATGATGCTGGTAAGAAAAACCATCAGCAAAACAGAAAGCAGTACCAACAATATTTTCCGGTTGTCGGTAAACACGTCTTTGCGGAAAAAATACAATAACAACAGCAATACGATCATTGAAATGCTCACCAGCAGAAACTGTCCGGCATACAGGATGGTCAGCATGGCAGCATCGCCCAACTGTCTTTGGTACTCGGCCTTGAACGATTCAAGGATCTGGTAGGTTTCGGCAGTCACCAGTTCGCCTTTTGAGACGATCTTTTCTCCCTCCTGCACCATCCCACGCGTCAGGGGAATATTATCCAGTTCTGCTTCAATGGTGCGCTCGGTAAGTTCCTGGTTATAAAACACATTATGGCTGAGGGAATTTTCAAGCAACGGCTGCAGCAGTTCTGTGTCAACCGTTTCCCTGTTGTCGTCGAGCATTGAGATGATATACAGGTATGCTTCCCTGATGTTGTACATGGCCCCGAGCACTGTTGCCCTGGCAATATTGTCTTCAACCACCCTCAGTGGCAAGTTTTCCGGTTTGTTGCGAAATTGTTCATCCAGGAAAACAATACCTGCATCGTACAGGTGCGATAGGATTGCAACCCCCAGGTCCCGGCTGCGTTGTCTCATGCGGGACTGTGTATCTTCGGGGTGTTTTGCTTCCCATGCCTCTTCAAATGCCTCTTCAAATGATCCGATCATTGCTTGTTTTACCTGGGGCCGCCTGGAAAAGAATGGAAGAAAGGCCTCCATCAGCTCTTCTCTTTCCTGCTGAATTTCAGTGTTGGTTTTTAATACCGCGAAGTTAAACGGTGCGATCATGTCGTCATACATCCAGGGACGGGCAAGCTGGTATTCATATTCAAATCCGGGCTGCCGCGGAAACAACTGGACGAGCAGAAAAATGCTGAGCAAGACCAGGAAGCCTTTGTAAATATTTGAATACTGGCGTTGAAGCCAATGAATGATCGTTTTCATATTGATCTATTTATGTTACATGTCGCATGGATCTTGCCATGCGATCATCATCAGTACTATGTATCTGTTAAACGTCATCGTCATGGTCAAATGTAGTGATATTTTTTTTACCTTTGCACCTTGAAAAAGCAGAAAATATCAAAAACAGATGATAAAGATTACCTTACCCGATCAGTCAGTAAAGGAGTATCCTGAGGGTGTGACCGGCCTGGATATTGCGCGGGACATATCTGAAGGACTGGCACGCAATGTGTTATCTGTCACTGTGAACGGAGAAGTGTGGGATCTTGACAGACCAATACGTCACGATGCGCCGGTAAAATTGAACACGTGGGACGATAATGACGGACGGTCGACCATGTGGCATTCTTCAGCCCATTTAATGGCTGCTGCGATCGAGGAATTATACCCGGGAACAAAATTTGGCATCGGTCCCGATGTTGAAAACGGCTTTTATTATGATATTGACCTGGGCGACAAAACGATTTCCAGCAACGACTTTGAAAAAATAGAAAAAAAGATGCTGGAGATTGCCAGGCGTAAAGAATCATTTGAGCGGACAGAGATACCCAAGGAGGAGGCCCTTGATTTTTACACCAAAAAGGGAGATGAATACAAGGTTGACCTGATCAGTGACCTGGAAGACGGGACCATTAGTTTTTACAAGTCCGGGAACTTCACCGACCTGTGTCGCGGTCCGCATCTGGCAGATACCAGTCCGATTAAAGCCGTAAAGCTGCTCAGTACCGCAGGTGCATACTGGCGGGGCGATGAGCGGAGGAAACAGCTTACCAGGGTATATGGCATCAGCTTTCCCAAGCAAAAGATGCTCCAGGAATACCTGGAAATGCTGGAGGAAGCTAAAAAACGTGACCACCGGAAGATCGGCAGGGAACTTGAGCTTTTCGCGTTTTCGACAAAAGTGGGACAGGGACTGCCATTGTGGCTTCCCAAAGGGGCGGAGCTGCGTGATAACCTCGAAGTATTCCTGAAAAAATTGCAGCGAAGGGCAGGTTATCAGCCAGTCATTACCCCGCATATCGGTAACAAAAACCTTTATGTAACCAGCGGTCATTATGAGAAGTATGGCGAAGATTCCTTTCAGCCAATTGCCACTCCCTCAGAAGGGGAGGAGTTTTTTCTCAAACCAATGAACTGTCCGCACCATTGCGAAATATTCAAACACAAACAATATTCATATAAGGATCTGCCTGTCAGGCTTGCTGAATTTGGTACCGTGTATCGTTATGAGCAGAGCGGCGAATTGCATGGTCTGACGCGCGTACGTGGCTTTACGCAGGATGATGCCCATATCTTTTGCAGGCCCGACCAGGTGAAAGATGAGTTCATTGCCGTAATCGACATTGTGCTATTGATATTCAAAGCGTTGGATTTTCAGGACTACAGTGTTCAGATTTCGCTGCGCGATCCTGATCAGATGGAAAAGTATATCGGTACCGATGCCAACTGGGATAAGGCGGAACAGGCAATTATTGAGGCTACGAATGAAAAGGGGCTTAAGGCGGAAATCGTGAAAGGAGAAGCAGCGTTCTATGGTCCCAAACTCGACTTTATGGTGCAGGATGCACTCGGAAGGAAATGGCAGCTGGGTACCATCCAGGTCGACTATAACCTGCCCGACCGGTTTGAGTTGGAATATATTGGCAGCGATAACCAGAAACACCGTCCCGTTATGATCCACAGGGCTCCGTTTGGTTCAATGGAACGCTTTGTAGCTGTCATGATAGAACATTGTGCCGGTAATTTTCCGCTGTGGCTTACGCCCGATCAGTCTATAATATTGCCAATCAGTGAGAAATATGAAAAATATGCAAAAAAAGTTTTAACTTTGCTGAATAATTACGAAATTCGCACGCTGATTGACGATCGCAACGAAAAAACGGGAAAGAAGATTCGGGATGCTGAAACGCGTAAAATCCCCTATATGCTTATTGTTGGCGAGAAAGAGGAGAATGACAATACCATTTCCGTGCGTAAGCATGGATCGGGTGATTTGGGTACTTATACGGTAAAGGATTTTGTAAAAATGGTTGAACAGGAAATAGAAAGGCTCATACCCGAAGCATAACGCAGAAACCGGATCGTAGAGACAAACACCAATTATTCACAAAATAACAGAGGAGGAACAAAAAATAGCAACACCATTCAAACCCAGAGGTAGAAGGCGTTTTGTAAAAAAAGAAGACCCGCACCGTATCAACGACCGCATTAACGCCCCTGTTGTACGTGTGGTTGGAGACAATGTGGAATCAGACATCCACCCGATCAGGGATGCATTGAATTTGGCAGACGACCTGGGACTTGACCTGGTAGAGATTGCACCCACGGCAAATCCCCCGGTATGCAAGATCATGGATTACAAAAAGTTTCTTTATGAACAAAAAAAGAAACAAAAAGAGATCAAGGCAAATGCTGCCAAAGTGATCGTTAAGGAAATACGTCTCGGACCAAATACTGATGACCACGATTTCAACTTTAAGCTGAAGCATGCCATAAAGTTCCTGCAGGAAGGGGCAAAACTGAAAGTATATGTGTTTTTTAAAGGCCGGACCATCATATATAAAGAAAAAGGGGAGGTGATGCTGCTCCGGTTTGCACAGGAAATTGAAGATTACGGGAAAGTTGAACAGTTCCCAAAAATGGAAGGGAAACGGATGATCATGTTTGTTTCGCCCAAAAAAATAACGAAAAAGAATTAAATACAATCACAATAAAAATCAAAAAAATCAAACCATAATGCCGAAAATGAAAACAAAGTCCGGTGCAAAAAAAAGGTTTTCGCTTACCGCATCGGGACGTATAAAACGAAAGCATGCCTACAAAAGCCACATTTTGACAAAAAAGAGCAAGAAAAGGAAAAGGAACCTGACAAAAACATCACTGGTGCATAAAGCCGATGAGAAAAACGTCAAGGCAATGCTGGCCTTGTAAACACAAATATTATTCACTTTTGCTTAAGCAAGGTAAGATTTCCCCGTTAAAAGAGGGAAGCGCTTAGCAAAAAAAACAAAACATCATGCCAAGATCAGTAAACAAAGTCGCCGCAAGGCGCAAACGCAAAAAACTGTTTAAATTTACCAAAGGATACTTTGGAGCCAGGAAAAATGTATATACGGTTGCAAAAAACACCTGGGAGAAAGGGTTAACCTACGCTTACCGCGACAGGCGAAATAAAAAAAGAGCGTTCAGGAAGCTGTGGATCCAGCGGATCAATGCCGCCGTCAGACAATATGACATGAACTATTCACAGTTTATCGGCAAGCTGAACGATAAGGATGTCAGGATTAACCGCAAGGTGCTTGCTGATCTGGCGATGAATAATCCCGAGGCCTTCAAGGCCGTTGTAGACTCGGTAACATAATCAACCGAAAGGTTCAGTACCATATTTCCCTGGTCAACCGTCCCGATTCATCATATCTGTACTTTCGCTGCCATTGGACATTGCCGTCGCCATCGTACCATGTCCAGCCGGTTTTTCGTCCGCCATCATCATATGTCATGGTGTACTGTATTTCAATTATTCCGGGCGATTTATACCTGGTATACCGGGTGAGCCTGCCATCGGGGTCATGCTCGCGAACCAGCGAGTAGAGGAAACGGCCGGTTTCATCGTACACCCTTTTCTGTGACGGATAGCCATATTCGTCGTATGTATATTCAAAGCGGTGCTGAATACGGTATCGCAAGGTTCTGGAGAACAATCGCTGGAAAACATAATAACGCCGCTGTTCAACCCGGTTGCCGTCTTCGTCGTAACGGTAGGTTCTAACCCACTGCAAGCGGTCTTTTTCATTATACCATTTTACTGCAGTCCGCCGGTTGTGCTGATCATGGTCATAAACATACCTCCATTTAAGCTGACCACCTGATCCATAAACGTCCTGTACGGTCATATTACCGTTGTTGTCGTAGGTGTACCTGTACCTGTATGCCAGGCGGCCATCTGCATCCATCCATTTTTCCTCTTTCCGCTTGTTGCGTTCATTGTATGTGTATGTCCTGATCCACTCCGGCACTCCCCCTTCTCCATAATGGTGCCAGGAGACCCTGTTGAAAGAAGCATCATAGCGGTAACGGCTTCGCGATATCACCATGGAGCTGCCATCAGACACCGTTTCTTCCAGCACGTTGCCAACAACATCATAATCGCGTTCGATTTTTTTCAGGAGCCGTCCGTCGTATCCATAATGACACTCCTCAATAAGCTGTCCGGCTTCGTTATGTTGGTAAACCTCTTTTCTGTAAGCCAAACCCCGGGCATCATATTTTACCGTTGATATCTTTCTTCCCGCACCGTTGTAAGCATGTATGATCTCCCGTATATAGTCATTGTCATCCCTGCCCGCATTGCCCTTGTCCGCATTCTCCCTTTCCGCCATGGATGTACCGGTTTGCATCGCCAAAGCAGAAGCTGACAGATCCTTGTTTTGGTCAGCAAAACAAGGCGCCCGGGCCAGGGACATTATGAGGAGAATGCTGTATACCATAGCACACATGTGACGGTCGGTTGTGAAGTGAATACAGAAATCACCGTTAAGTTAACAAAAAAATTTCAATCCTGTTGATTGATGACCCTTGAGGTGACTGCCAGGAATTCTGACAGGATCATTGCCGTGGCTCCCCAAATCGTATGTCCGTCGACATGATAGCAGGGTGTATTCATACATCTGCCGTCAGATAGTGTAATGGGCATGCTGTGGATGTTTGATTCCCGGAAGAATTCCTTAAGCGGTATTTCAAGGATGTATTCCACTTCTTTCTTATCAGGGGTGAATTTTGGGGGGTGCTGGCATATGCCAACAAACGGATCAACCAGGTGGTTGCTTGGTGGAATATACAACGAAGTCAATTTTCCGGTAACCTCTATTTTTTCAGGATCAACGCCAATCTCTTCATGTGTCTCACGCAGTGCAGCATCCATTGATGTGGCATCACCAGGATCAATCCGGCCTCCGGGGAAAGATATCTGACCCCCATGTACGCCATCATAATGCGGCCGTTGGATGAATACTGTTTTTGTATGCTGGTGCTCAGTAGGGTATAGAAGGATCAATACACTGCTTTTAATGGGTTTTTTCCCTGCTCCTCCCAGTTGAATCTCATCACGCCGCAACAGCGGGGCCATTTGAAGTTGCGCTTTGAGTCCCGGCAGGTCGTTGAAAGATATTTTTCGTAGTCCGGCTGCGAATGTTTTAAAATCAAGATCCCTGCTGATATTCATATATTCCTGTTATCCTTTATAATTAAGTCTTTTTCGCCAGGTCCAACCGGACATGCCACCGGATTCCGGGCGAAGAGATGATCACCTGTTTGCGTGACCTTTAATGAATTTGGCATTGCCCATCAACTATTGAGCGCTTTCCGGTACACTTTCAAACAACGTTCGCGGGCATATGCATGGTCTGTCATTGGCTGCGGATATTCTGGTGTGTCAAACCCTGCGACCCACTGCCTGATAAACCGTGCATCAGGATCAAATTTTTGTTGCTGAGACAAAGGGTTAAAAATACGAAAATAAGGGGCTGCATCACAACCGGTACCAGCACTCCATTGCCATCCGCCATTGTTTGATGACAATTCATAATCGAATAGCTTTTCTGCAAACCAGGCCGCTCCCCAGCGCCAGTCAATAAGCAGGTGCTTGCTCAGAAAGCTGGCGGTGATCATGCGCAGCCGGTTATGCATGTATCCGCTTTCCTTCAGTTGGCGCATTCCGGCATCGACCATGGGATAGCCGGTGCGACCCTCCTTCCACAACTGGAAGTCATCCTCATTGTTTTGCCACTCAATGCGATCGTACACAGTTTTGAATGAATTATTTACAACGTATGGATGGTGCCATAGGATCATCGCATAAAATTCACGCCAGATCAGTTCATTCAGAAATGTCTGGTTCCACTCCATTGCCTTTTTAACCAATTGGCGAATGCTGACCGTACCGAAACGCAGATGCACGCCCAGGCGCGTAGTACCCTCCTTTGCCGGAACATCACGTTTGAGGTGGTATTGAGTGATCAGCTGTTTGTTTATATCGGGAGGAGGTGCCGTAATGCTGGAGGTGCTGAAGCCAATATCGTGCAGTCTGGGGATTGGATTATTGGTGGCTGGCACAAACCTTGCCAGTAATGTTTCTGATGGATACCGGTTCAGGTGATCACCGGTAAGCAGGGTTTTCCACCGTTTGCCATAAGGGGTGTACACGTGATAAGGGGTTCCGTCTCCCTTCAGCACATCGTTTTTGTTCATCACCAGGTGGTCAAGTTCCTGGTGGAAATCCACACCCTTGCTTCGCAAATAGCGCTCCACCTGCCGGTCCCTTTCAATACCAGAGGGTTCATGATCCAGGTTGGAATATACAGCACCTATGCTGTATGAGTCAAGCAATTGCTGAAACACTTCTGCCGGACTTCCCCTCTTAATCATTAACCCTTTTGTGCGGGCACGCAATGATGTTTCAATGTCACGCAATGCCCTGTAAATAAATGACACGCGGTGATCATTACGTGGCAGGTGATCGAGGATGTCGCGGTCAAGGATAAACAACGGCAACACCTGTCTGCCGCCCTGTAGTGCACGATATAACCCTTTGTTGTCGTTCAGTCGCAGATCCCGCCGGAACCAGAAAACGTCAATGACCTGGTCTTTTTTCATCATATTTTAATTTGTGTCTGTCTGCAATGTAAATTGCCTCATTTTTAATATACGGGATTAAGGCTTGCGCGGTTTTGAAAACAAGGCCGTTTGATTTGATAAAAAATAAACCCTGGAAAGCCTGTTGTATGATCAAAGAAGGTTTAACTTTGTAAGATGTTATCATCTGACAAGTGCTTTATAGTGTAACCTGCATTCTTTATGAATGTTCAACAAGAATAGAGATGGTTGACCTGGTTTACGAAGGATATTTTGCCCTTTTTCTGATCATTACGCTGGGAATAATGCTTGGCAATGTAAAGTTCAGGGGATTTTCGCTCGACTTATCAGCTGTTGTATTTGTGGCATTGATCATGGGCCATTATGGGATAATGGTTCCTGAGGCATTTCAAACGATCGGTCTGGTGTTTTTCATCTTCACCATTGGCATCCAGGCCGGTCCGGGTTTTTTTGATGCCTTTAAAAAATCGGGCCGCCAGTTTTTAAGGGTTTGCCTGTTGCTTATCAGTGTTGCAGCCTTGCTAAGTTTTACCACCAGCCGCCTGTTCGGACTCGATCCACTGATGGGGGTTGGGATTTTCAACGGGGCGCTTACCAGCACATCCGGACTGGCGGCTGCCATCGACATTTCCGGATCCACAATCCCTTCGATTGGATATGGTGTGGTTTATCCTGCCGGTGCTGTCATGGCGATCCTGATGATCCACCTGTTGCCTGTCATACTGGGGATCAACATGAAGTCGGAGGAGAAAAAATACCTGCTGAAAGCCAGGGAAGATCATCCCTCTGTAGGTGTTCAAAACTTTGTGGTGGAAAACAAGAACATTCACGGAAAGACCATTGGAGAAATCGGTGTGGGCAGCATGACCAGTGCGGTGATCAGTCGCATACAGCATGGCGGGGATGTGTTTGCTCCCAATGAAGGAACCCGGTTGTACCTGGGCGACATCATTAAGGTTGTCGGTACAGATGATGCATTGGATAAGGTGGAGCTGATGATTGGGCCACGCTCCGATAAGAAGATCCCCCATGCTGCCGGTAATAAGATCAACTGGCTCCTTGTCACCAATAAAGATGTCATCAACAAAAGTCTGAACGAGTTAAACCTGACGGCTTATTACAGCGCCACCATTACCCGCATCCGCCGCAGTGGCATTGATATTTCACCGCGCGGATCGAGCACGTTGCGCTTCGGTGACAAAGTGTTGCTGGTTTCTGATGAGGAAAACATGCCCAAGGTAATGCAGCTCCTTGGCAACAATGAGAAACGTCTCAGTGAAACTAACTTTTTACCCATCAGCCTTGGCATCATTATCGGTGTATTGCTGGGGGCCATCAGCTTCCCGTTTTTCGGTTTGTTTGAGCTTTCACTGGGTACCACAGGCGGTGTGCTTACCGCTGCGTTGGTGCTCAGCAAGCTGGGCAAGACAGGCCCTGTCATATGGAACATGTCGGGAGGAGCCAACCATTTGCTCAGGAAGCTGGGATTGCTGATGTTTCTTGCCACAGTGGGCACACATGCCGGTGCACATATTGCTGAGGCGTTGGCAGAATACGGATGGACACTCATATACACCGGAATGATCATCACAATCGTTCCGATGCTGGTCACTGCAATGATTGGTCATTATGTATTGCATATCAACTTTGCAACATTGCTGGGGGTTGTGGCAGGCAGCATGACCAGCACACCCGGGTTGGCTGCAGCTGATGCAAAAACAGACTCTGATGCCGCCACTTTGGGCTATGCAACCGTTTACCCGCTGGCACTGGTATTGATGATCATTTTTTCACAGCTCCTTGTCCTGATTTGACATACCGGTTGCCTGAACCAGACCGCAGGGGAAACGCCTGATAGCAATGCGCTATATGCCGGCTACGGTCGACGCGTTGTACCTGCCCCGGATGGCAAGTCTGAACAATGCAGGCTGGATGATATGCATAAACAATACAGGGTTACAACAAAAAAGCACATCTATGGCAACGAACATGATCAAAAATCCCGCTAAGATCAGGGAAGTCATCAACAAATGTGATGTCTGCTATGTAGGCATGATTGACAATGAGGGCAAACCGTATGTTCTCCCTTTTAATTTCGGATATGAGGAGGGCAGCATTTACCTGCACATGGCTCCGCAGGGAAAAAAGATAGATGCACTCAGCAATAATCCTGATGTATGCGTAGCGTTCAGCACCGACCATGAATTGTTTCACCGGCACGAGAATGTAGCATGCAGTTACGGAATGAAGTACCGGAGCGTTTTGGCACACGGAAGGGTTGAATTTGTTGAAGATTTTGAGGAAAAGGTACGTATAATGAATGTAACAATGCAAAAATATACAGGGAAGGACTTTTCCTACAATGCCCCGGCGATAAAGAATGTTACCGTTTGCCGGGTCATGGTCGAATCAATTGAAGGGAGACTGTCAGGTTATTTTTAGTCCGCCGGGATCCCCTTCCTGCTCCATCATCGTTTCCCACAGAAGGTCCTTTAGTTCATCAATGCCCTTCATGGTTACTGAAGAGATGTATGTTTTCGGGATCTCCGGCAGCGTGTCGTTTAATTCATCCTTTATTTTTTGCAGCTCTTCAGGCACAACAAGGTCTGTCTTGCTCACAGCCAGCAGTCTTTTTTTATCGAGCAGCTGGGGATTATATAGTTTTAATTCGTTCAGCAGTATATGAACCGCACCAGGAATATTGTCTGTATCTGCAGGCACCATGAACAGGAGTACGGCATTTCTTTCAATATGGCGCAAAAAACGGTGTCCAAGTCCCCTGCCTGCATGTGCCCCTTCAATGATCCCCGGTATGTCGGCCATTGCAAATGACCGGTTTTCTTTATAAGCCACTATGCCCAGGTTCGGGACGAGTGTGGTGAAGGGATAATCGGCAATGGCAGGTTTTGCCGCGCTTACAACCGACAATAATGTTGATTTTCCCGCATTGGGAAACCCCACCAGTCCGACATCAGCGAGCACCTTTAACTCGAGCACAAACCATTTTTCCTGTCCCGGTTCACCCGGCTGCGCGTAGCGCGGGGTTTGCCTGGTGCTCGACTTGAAGTGGACGTTCCCCCTGCCGCCCTTGCCACCTTTGAGCAGGATAAATGTTTCGCCATCCTCTGTGATCTCAGTGACCACCTGTTGATTGTCCGCATCTCGTACAACGGTACCCAGCGGTATTTCCACCAGCACATCATCACCAGCGGGGCCACTGCTTCTTTGCTTACCCCCCGGTCCGCCGGACTTTGCGATCAGGTGGCGTGTATACTTCAGGTGCAGCAGGGTCCACAGCTGACCATTTCCTTTGAGGATGATATGCCCTCCCCTTCCGCCGTCACCACCATCCGGTCCGCCCTTTGGCACGTATTTCTCTCTCCGGAGGTGGGCGGAACCGGCACCACCTTTGCCTGAGCGGCAACAAATCTTTATGTAGTCTATAAAATTGGCATTCATGATCAATCGTCATTTATCCTGCAGTATTCATTATGCAGGTTATGGCTGCCTCAATCTGATCGCATTCAGGGCGTTGGTACGTGCAGCCGCAAACCGTGGAAGCCCTGGTGCCGGTAGAGAGACGAAATGTGCTGGCATACAGGGTTATCGTCGTATCAGCAGTTGGTGTGTCTAATGAATGACAGCAAGGATTTTGTTGGTTTCCAGGTATGTATCAATAGCGTGACTGATCTTTCCAAATACCTCATCAACGGGAGCCATTCCATTAATGGCCACAATCTTTCCCTGCGCCTTATAATAAGAGATGAGCGGCATGGTTTCTTCCTTGTATATTTCGAGTCGTCGCCTGGCTACAAGATCGGAGTCATCACTTCGACCGGAATCCTCACTTCGGCCCATGATACGGCGATACAATTCTTCTTCCTCAACCACGACCGATACTACCAGGCTGATGGGAATCTTCCGCTTGTTGAACATCTGGTCCAGTGCTTCTGCCTGGACAATGGTGCGGGGAAAGCCATCAAAAACAAAGCCGGGCGAATCCATGTATTTTGATGCCCGGCGGTACAGCTTGGGTATCACAATATCATCAGGGACCAGTAAGCCCTTGTCAATGTATTTTTTTGCCTCTTTCCCAACGGGGGTATCTTTCGCAATCTCCTCCCTGAGTAATTCGCCGGTCGAAAAGTGAACCAGCTTATACCGTTTAACGAGATTTGAAGACTGGGTGCCTTTCCCCGACCCGGGTGGCCCAAAAATTATCAGATTCAGCATATGGCAAAAATTTTCTGAATAATTTTGTTTGTTTTGTTGGTTACTCAGTAATTTTATAGATGTCTCTGAAATTCCTTCCAAAACCATTGTAGTCCAAGCCATACCCCACAATGAAATCGTTTGGGATCTCCATTCCGACGTAATCGGGCCTGACCTCTTTTTGTAAAGCATCGGGTTTTAATAAAAGGGTAGCTACCCTGACGCTTTTCGGATCATATCCTTTAAGGTCATTGACAAGATGTGAAATGGTAATGCCACTGTCTACAATATCTTCCAGTATGACAACCTCCCGGCCTTTTATCTCCTCATCAAGTCCGATCAAAGTTTTCACCTGTCCGCTTGTTTGTGTTCCCGAATAGGAGGACAGCTTAATGAAGCTGATCTCGCATTTGCCCGGGTATTCCTTACAAAAGTCGCCGGCAAACATAAAGGCACCATTGAGCACGCATAGGAACAGTGGCTCAGTGTGTCCGTAATCGTCATAAATGGCGCTGGCCATCTCTTTCACGACTGCCTGAATGCGCTCAGAAGCAATGTTTTTTTTAAATTCCTTATCCAGAATGGTTATTGTTCCCATGCAGCAATAATGAATAAAACAAGAAGGGGGTGCCTTGCAGAATCAGACAAATCCAATTTCCGGCTAAATTACGAAATAATTAGATTGTGTACGGTTTTTTTGTTTTTTCATGATCATTTGTTTTGCTTCATTGTCATGAACCAACTGAATGAGCAATATAGGTTAGGGATAAATGTTTATTTTTACAGAAAAACAGACCAATGCCGGAAAGCACATATCGCTACTTTATCAGGATGGCCTATATGGGCACAGAATTTAACGGCTGGCAGGTACAGGCAGGTTCACCCAGTATCCAGCAGACGGTTGAACATGCGTTATCGCTGCTGCTGAGGGAGCAGGTGCGGGTGACGGGCGCCGGAAGAACAGACACCGGGGTACATGCAAAGGAGTTTTACGCCCACTTTGACAGTCTCCATGACCCTGTTGCCTTGCGGGATTTGCAGATGGTATACAGGTTGAACCGGATCCTCCCGGGCAGCATCGCCATCTATGAGCTTTTTCCAGTACATCAGAAGGCCCATGCACGCTTCAGTGCGATTGAAAGGACATATCAATATACCATATGCACCAGGAAAGATCCGTTTTATGCCGACAGATCGTGGCTTTTTGAAAGGGCATTGAATATGGAAACCGTGCGGGAAGCAACCGCCCTTTTACCCGGATACAATGACTTTACCAGTTTTGCAAAGACCAACAGCCAGGTAAAAACCACCATATGTACGGTGCGAGAAGCAATGTGGGAATCAGTTGGGCACCTGTTGCTTTTCAGGATCAGTGCCGATCGTTTTTTGCGCAATATGGTCAGGGCCATCACCGGAAGCCTGGTGGATGTTGGACTGGGAAAACTGGGTGTGGGTGATTTCCGTGAAATCATTGAAGCACGGGATCGGCGCAGATCAGGATACTCAGCACCGGCCAGGGGACTGGTCCTTGAAAGGGTCACCTACCCGGAAGGACTGTTTATGACTTGATCTTCTTTTGCCAGTTTAAGATGCGTTCGCCAAGGGGTTTTTCTGCACTTTTCCTTGCCCGGGTATCTCCCAGCAAAAAACCATATGGCTCCAGGCCGTCAATCTCATCGAAAATAACCTTTAACATGGCCATCCCCGGAATAAACAGGATCATCCCGGCAAGTCCCCATATGAAATTACCGAAAAGCAAGGCTACGATGGTCATCAGCGGATTCATAGATACCTTTCCCCCTACGATCTTTGGGGTAAAAATGTTGCTTTCGGCAAGTTGTATCACATAGAACGTGAGAAATATCCCAAAAGGATACCATAGCGAATCCTTGGTTAGAATTGCATACACAATGGGAAGCGTCGCACCAAGGAATGGTCCGAGGAATGGGATAACATTAAGCAGCGCCGCAAAAGAGGCAAACAGCAATGCATGCCGCAGGCCAAAACTGTATAGGGCGATGCTGTTCAATATGGCCAGTATGACGATCACAATGAACATGCCCACGATATAGTTTTGGACCACCATTTTTACCTTGTAGATCACCTTTTGCACTTTTTCCTGGTCGTTTTCAGGGAACGCGCGGCCAATAAACTCAATCAGGAAGTGCCTGAAGTAAATGAAGAGAAAGATATAAATGGGAATAATAAATACAATGGTCAGGGTCGTAGCTGTGGCGATGACACCCTGGGTAAGGCTTGCCATATTGTCATACAGATAGTTGAAGATAGCGGTTTGGATATTGTCAAAAGAGATGGGTACCGCACCTTCAATATGTTGTTCGGTAAACTCGTTAAAGGCCCTGAGGAATTCCGACATCCTTTTTTCCAGCAAGTACAGTTCGTCAGCAAAACCTATCAGCTGGTTGTAGAAAAAGTAAGCCAGTCCGAATAGCAAACCGATCAATGCCACCAGGCTGAAAAAGGCAGCCAGGATACGTGGTATCCCTTTTTTTTCCATCCAGGAGGCCAGCGGACTGATCAGTACGGCCAGCAATCCGGAGATCATCAGAGGAACCAGTATCCCTTTTGCATATACCATGATAAACACAACCAGTGTGATTGTTAGCAATACCATCGGTACCCTTATAAATAACGGTTGTTGCAGCTTCTTTTTTTCCATGATCAGATATTTTACATTTAATAGCAACCTTGAATTGATGCGGGTGTTTGTCGAATACCGACCCCTTTACCCATTATATCTTCTGGCATTGTTTCTTTCCAGGATCATTCGCAGTGGTCCGGCCGGAGACCTGAACAGGTAACAGAACATGACAGCGGCAATGATATATGGTTTATATCCTGCTTCACGGTATGTTTGCAGGCGAGCCTGTTCAAAAACTGATGCATCCACTTCCCCCCTGTGACATGAAACACCTGAAATGTCGGCAGGCAGGCAATGCAGATACAACGCGCTTCCGTTATCTGTCACAGAGTGAAGACGCTGGTCGTATTCCCAGTGAATATGTTCTTTGTTGTTGTTCAGACATTCCCGTTCCAGGTCACGGAGTCTGACGGTTTCGCCACTGTTCAGCAACTCCGTGCGTTTTTTCATTATGTGCAGCGGGGCCCAGCTTTTGGGATAGACAATGTGGGCGCCTGTCATGGCCTCTTCCATGGAATGGAAGATCTGCAGAGACCCGCCACTGCTTTTGGCCTGTTGCTGCGACATCTCCACAATTTCGGGAACCAGGTCGTACCCTTCGGGATAAGAGAGGGAAACATCCATCCCAAGTCTTGTCATCAGTGCAATGATCCCTTGCGGAACAGACAGGGGTTTTCCATAGCTTGGGGAGTATGCCCAGCTCATTGCAAACTTTTTACCACGCAATGCATCCAGCGAGCCAAATACCTCTTGAAGGTGCATCAGGTCGGCCATTGTCTGCGTCGGATGGTCCATGTCGCACTGCAGGTTGATGATCCCCGGCCTGGCAGGCAGTATCCCGTTTGAATGGCTGTCGTCAATAGCGGCTGCCAGCTCACGCATATACCGGTTCCCTTCTCCCAGGTACTGATCATCCCTGATGCCAATAAAATCTGTCAGAAATGAGATCATTGCCGCTGTTTCCCTTACGGTTTCACCATGAGCAATCTGTGACTTTTCTTCATCAAGCTCCTGTAAGCCAAATCCCAGCAAATTGCAGGCAGAAGCAAACGCAAATCGTGTACGTGTTGACTTGTCACGAAAAATAGAGACCGCCAGTCCGGAATCGGCAATCCTCGGTGATATATTGCCCTCACGCATTTGCTTTAGTACGGATGCCACCTCCAGGATCATACGCAGATCATCTTCCCCTTTTTCCCAGGTCACCAAAAAGTCTTTTGAGAACAAACCCGAATGGTTGGTACTGATCGCTTCAATCCCGGACAACAATGCATTTAAGGTCTTATGTTCATTCATGGGTAGTGTCGTTTGTTTTGTTGCTGACTTTCCCCCCTGACCAGGCCAGTATCTTCACCTTCATAAAAACGTGCTCTTCTGAAAAATATTTGACACAACAGAATGCCTGTTTTTTTAAGGGTGTTCTATATTGTCAGACTGTGCAGGCCAGTGCGGCATAAAATGCGGCGGCTTTTTCAAGGTGGTCTGTCGCCACTTTTTCATTCGGTGCATGGGCCAGCTCCTCATTTCCGGGTCCAAAACCCAACACAGGAATTCCATATATCCCGTGTATGGTAACACCATTGGTGGAAAAAGTCCAGTTGCCAATGGTCGGCGGGTGTCCGTATAACTCTTTGAACACATTCACGCCACATTGGATCACCTCGTGTGATTCGGGCATTTGCCAGGTCGGATAATACTTTTCCATACCGTAGGTAAGACCCGTAAATGATTTTCCCATGTACACAGGTACCTCCACACTTGCCTTCATGTCGCTGATCAGCAACCTGATCTCCTCCATTGCTGATTCTTTTGTTTCACCCAGGGTTAAACGTCTGTCGAGATGCAACTGTGCAAAGTCGGCTACGGCGCACAAAGACGGACTTTTTGATATGATCTCCGAGACCGTGATGGATCCCTTGCCCAGGGAAGGATCCGTTTTCAGCCTTTTGTTGAGTTTTTCAATCTCCAATGCAACGGACGATGCCATATATATTGCATTTTTGCCACGTTCAGGCGCAGATCCATGACATGACAGTCCGTAGAAACGGACCTCCATTTCCATTCTGCCTCTCTGGCCACGGTATATATTCAGGCTTGTGGGCTCGGTGAGGACCACCACGTCGGGTCGAAGTCCCTCTTCCTCAACAAGATACTTCCAGCATAACCCATCACAATCTTCTTCAATGACGCTGCCGACAAAGTAGACGGACATATCCCTGTCAAAAACCAGTTCTTTCAGTATGCGGCCAGCTGTGACCAGGGCGGCGGCTCCCCCCTTCTGGTCAGCCGTTCCCCTTCCGTGGACATACCCATTTGATATGGCTCCCCCCAGGGGATCAAATTCCCAATCGTCCGTATTGCCTGTGTCGACTGTGTCGATATGGGCATCAAAGGCAAGGATCCTGTTCCCATTGCCAATTCTTCCTATGACATTACCGAGTTTGTCCATCCGTACTTCATCAAAACCAGCACTTTGCATCTGACGGATCAATTCAAGTTGTGCCTGTTCTTCATGTAAGCTCAACGACTTGCATTGTACAAGTTTCGATAGATTATTGGCTGTATAATCAAGATATTGCCTCGAAAGTCGTTTGATCTCAGCGAAATGTTCCATGTTGCCTGCAGATTGGTTGATGGATCAAAACAGTTGATCAGAAGAAGCCTGATCTTTGTATATTTACAAAAATATTGTTTAACTGCGAACAAAACACAAAAAAATGCAAATATGGACATTTATTCAGGGAAAGCTATCGGTTGGTGACCCTGTAATGCTCATTGCAGTCGCGCACACAAAAGGAAGCAGTCCGGGGAAAAAAGGGTTTAAAATGGTTGTTGCTTCTGACGGGACGGTTGAGGGCTCCGTGGGTGGTGGACTAATGGAGTACCAGGTGGTTGAACTGGCAAGGGAAAGGTTAAAAAAAGGAGGGGGTTCTCCATTTTTGAAAAGGCTGGTCCATTCATCTGATGCTGAAGAGGATGCTTCCGGGTTGATCTGTGAGGGTGAACAGCAACTGGCGTTTGTCCCCCTTCATCCCGGCGACCAGGATGGAATTACCCTCCTTGCCGGTTGCGTTGATGATGGGAATGAGGGGACGCTGGTGTTGTCGCCGGGCGGTTTTGCATTTCACCGGAAGCCAGGGGAGGAAGTGCCTGGTGAGGGGCTGACCATAACCGGTCAGGACTGGCAGTACGTTGAACGGATGATGCCAGTAAATACAATGTATGTATTTGGTGGCGGACACATCAGTGTTCCCTTGAGTCAGCTCGGGCGAATGCTTGGCTTCAGGGTGGTGGTGCTGGACGACAGGCAGGACCTTGAGACAATGAAAAACAACCCCTATGCCCATGAAAAAAGGCGGATCAACTACCTGAACGCTGCCGCTTGCATCCATCATCCTGAAAACTCATATGCGGCGATCATGACGGTATCGCACGAGACCGATCAGCATATACTGGAGCAATTGCTGCCATTGCCATTGAAATACCTGGGGATGATCGGGAGCAATGCCAAAATAAAAAAGATATTTTCCAATCTTCTTGATAAGGGATTTGGTCAGGATGGGTTAAACCGGGTTGATGCCCCGATGGGGTTGGACATCAACAGCCGGACACCGGCAGAAATTGCCGTTAGCATTTATTCTTTGATCATTCAAAGGAAAAATGCCTGATCTGAAGTGTTTTTGTTTGCTTTTTATTAATAATGCAGGAAGCATGAAGGTGCTTGCAGGCCGGCAGGGCCAGGGTCAGACTAATGGGTGATGCGTTCAGCACCACCGACAATGTCGAGGAGCTCCCTTGTTACAGCCGCCTGGCGCGCCTTATTGTAAGAGAGGGTCAGGTTTTTAAGCATTTCATCGGCATTGTCAGTGGCTTTATGCATTGCCGTCATCCTGCTCCCGTGCTCGGAAGCGGAGGCATCCAGCAGGATCCGGTAAATATTGTACTGAATGTATTGTCTGCACATATAATCTACCACCTGCTCGTGATCAGGTTCGAGTATCAGCCGTTCATTGGGCAGGACAGCTGATTCAGCTTTTCTTTTCAACAGCATTTCATCGATGGCCACAGGCAGCACCTGTTCGGCGGTTAGCTCGTGAACCACTGCATTTTTGAAGCGGTTATACACCATGATCACACGTCCGTAATTCTTTTTAATGAACAGGTCCATTGCCTGGCGTGAAAGGTCGGCAGCCGCTTCATACGTTGGCTTTTCAATTAAGTGGTGGGGTCCGGGAATGAGCTCTGTATCTTTGTTCTTTAAAAAGAACTGCTCTGGTTTTTTCCCAATCACCATCAGTTGTACTTTGCTGCCTTCCTTTTGCAGCATGTCGATCTTGTTTCTGCAATATTTGATAAGAAGCGCATTATATGTCCCGCACAGCCCTTTGTTGGATCCAATACAGATAACCAGCACATCATGTGCTGTCTTTTTTTTCATGAACACATTTTGTTTTGACAGGGGGAGGTAGTTCATCACCTGGTCGAGAATATGCTTAAGCAGATGCGCGTAGCTGCGCAGGTGCACGATGTCGTTTTGTACCCTGCGCAATCTGGACGCAGCTACCATTTTCATGGCACTCGTAATCTTGTGGGTTGACCTGACGGTAGCTATTCGTGTTCGTATTTCTTTCAGGCTTGGCATATCCTATTCATATTGCACACCTTGACCGGCTCAATGGGTTTTTTCCGGGGGAGTTTCCAGTATGGATGTGATGATTTGTTTTGCTGTATCACGGATAATATCCATGCTTTCTTCATTCCACCGGTCATTTTTGATTTGTTGCAACAGATCGGGATTCTTTTCGCGCAACCTGCTGATCAGCTCAGTTTCGAATTGGCCTGTTTTCTCAACAGGTAATTCTTTGAGCAGGCCTTTGGTGCCGCAATAGAGAATTACAACCTGTTCTTCAACGGGTATTGGATGGAATTGTTTTTGCTTCAGTATTTCCATGTTTCGTGCCCCCTTGTCAAGGATCTCCCGTGTGGTGGGATCCAGATCGGAGCCAAACTTGGCGAACGCTTCTAATTCGCGATAGTGTGCCTGGTCTATTTTCAATGTCCCGGCAACTTTTTTCATGACTTTCATTTGGGCGTTTCCTCCAACCCGGCTAACCGAAACACCAACATTGACCGCAGGTCTTACGCCCCCATGAAACAAACCCGACTCAAGAAAGATTTGTCCGTCGGTTATGGATATCACATTGGTTGGAATGTAAGCCGATACATCGCCAGCCTGGGTTTCCACAATGGGAAGAGCCGTAAGGGAGCCGCCACCTTTTACCATATCCCTCACCGAGTCGGGTATATCGTTCATTTGTCTTGCTATTTCATCGGAAGCAATGATTTTTGCCGCCCTTTCGAGCAGGCGCGAATGGAGGTAAAACACATCGCCCGGATAGGCTTCCCTGCCGGGAGGTCTTCTCAGGAGCAATGAAACCTCCCTGTAAGAAACGGCTTGCTTTGAAAGATCATCGTAGATGACCAGTGCATGCCTTCCGGTATCCCTGAAAAACTCACCGATGGCTGCACCGGTAAACGGGGCAAAAAACTGCATGGCTGCAGAGTCACTGGCTGAGGCAGAAACAATTACGGTATAATCCATTGCCCCATGCTTTTCCAACTGTTCAGCTATAGTTGCAACCGTTGATCCTTTCTGTCCAATCGCAACATAAACACAAAATACAGGTGCACCCTCCTCAAAAACCGTCCTCTGGTTGATTATGGTGTCAATGGCAATGGCTGTTTTTCCTGTCTGACGGTCACCTATGATGAGTTCACGTTGCCCACGGCCGATCGGGATCATTGTGTCGATGGCCTTGATGCCTGTTTGCAGCGGTTCATTTACTGGTTGCCGGTAGATCACCCCTGGTGCTTTCCGTTCAAGGGGCATGTCATAAAGCGGACCTTCCGGAGTCCCTTTCCCATCAACCGGTTGACCGAGGGTGTTTACCACCCTGCCAAGCAAGCCTTCACCAACCCTGACCGATACAATATTGCCAGTACGTTTAACAATGTCACCCTCTTTCAGGTTGCGTGGATCACCAAGCAGGACAATGCCGGCATTGTCTTCTTCCAGGTTTAGCACCACACCGGTCAGTCCGTCGTCGTTACAGGTGATCATCTCACCCGACCATGCATTGCTGAGTCCGTAGATACGGGCAATCCCATCCCCAACCTGCAATATGGTGCCTGTTTCCTCCAGCTCTGTCTCCATGCTGAAACCAGCCATCTCTCTCCGCAAAATAGCCGATATCTCCGAAGGTTTTATGTCAGACATACTGTAATAGGTTTATAGGGTACTTAAATGTTTTTTCATTTTTTGAAAACGTTGTTTTACACTGGCATCGTAACGCTTCTCTTCCATATGGAGTATAAAGCCGCCAATGATATCCGGATCGATGTGTTCTTCAAACTCAATTTCGTGCGGTGTAAGTTTCCGGGCAGCCTCAAGTGCACGCATCCGCAACTGATCGTCCATCGGAACAGCCGTTGTTACCTTTACCCTTTCGATCCCTGCATATTGTTTGTACAGGGCAATATAAGCGCCCGATATCCCTTCAAGCATACCCCCCCGTTGTTTTCTTACAATAAGCATCATGTACCTTAGTATAAACGGGTGAACGTGGTGTTCAAAAAGACGGGACAACACGTTTTGCTTGCTTGTGTTTCTGATCACCGGACTTTTTAACAAAATGGCAAGGTCTTTGTTCCTGCTGAATACTTCATGAATGTTCTTCATGTCTTCGTAAGAACGTTCCAGGATATTGTTTTCTTCTGCCAGGGAAAGAAAAGCCCTCGCATAACGTTTGTTCAGTATATGGTGGTTCCTGGGCATTGTGGTGCGGGTATGCGTCATTGATCTTTCAGGGACAATGACAGTTGAAAGCCATTCTGTGACAGGCTTTTTATTGCGGCATCAGTTGGCTGCCACCTCTTCAAGCAATTTATGGATGTAGCGTGTATTGCGCTCTCTGTCACTGAATTCCTCATTCAGTACTTTTTCTGCAATATCAAGCGACAAGGCCGACAACTGGCTTCTGATCTCCATCATGGCTTCTTTCTTGTATTTATTGATCATCTCATCTGTTTTCTCGCTGATGATCCTGGCCTCTTCCCTGGCTTTCTCTTTTGCCGACTCGATTATCCTTTCTCCCTCAGCGTGTGCTTTTTCTGTGATCTCTTCATACAACTTTTCCGCCTCAGCCACTTTATCTGTTTTTAAGACAGCCAGCTGAGACATTTCATATTCAATCCGTTTGGCATCGCTGAAGGCTTTTGCCAGTTTTTTTTCGCGTTGATTCAGCACATTGAGTATGGGTTTCCAGGCGTATTTCTTCAGGATCAGTAAAACAAATCCAAATGAAACTGTCATCCAGAAGATCAACCCCAATCCCGGCATTAATAATTCCATAGTTCAATTGTTTTTATCCTGCATTGTTCATGCAGGTGTTAACCTGGTGTCCGGTACTCTGCAGCAAGTTTTCACCACCATGTGTGCCTGAGAAAAAAACAGGCCCTGCAGACGTACTTAATTTACAAATAATGTCAGCAGGATGATCACGAGCGCAAAGAAGGTGATCCCTTCTATAAGTGCTGCTGCCACAACCATTGATGAACGGAGGTCATTTCCGGCTTCCGGTTGTCTGGCAATGTTTTCGATGGCGCTCCTGGCAATCAGTGAAATACCGTACGCAGCGCCGAAAACTGCGATCACGGCCATCAATCCGGCTCCGAGTTTCATCCATTCGTGTGCAATCTCCACACTGTTTAGCAATACAAAAGGTACTGTCATAACTATCGTTTTTGGGTTAATAATTCATTCATTTTAAATTACCGGTCAGTGATCTGCTTTTGGCACGGCCATGCCAAAGAAGAATGCACTGAACAGGGTAAATATGTAAGCCTGTAAAAAAGCGACCAGGATCTTTAAAAAGTTTAAAAATATAAGGAAAACAACTGTTATCGGAGATATGGCGTACCCCAGCAAGATACTGACACTGCCAAGGACAAAGACCAGTGAGGTAAGACTCAGTATCACCATATGTCCGGCGGTAATGTTGGCAAAAAGCCTGATCATCAGCACAAAAGGCTTGATGAGGGCCCCGGCGATCTCAATAACCGGGAGGATGGGTACCGGAAACTTCAGGAACATGGGTACCCCCGGCATGTTGAACATATGTTTCCAGTATGTTTTATTGGCATACCAGTGTGTGGTGCCAAAAGTAAACATCGCCAGCACAAAAGTAACACTGATGTTTCCTGTAACGTTAGCACCACCGGGAAAAAAAGGGACCAGTCCAAGCAAATTGTTCAGGAATATGAAAAAGAATACCGTAAGCAGGTATGGCATGAACTGTTTGTATTTTTCCGGACCAATTGCCAGTATGGCGATCTGATCGCGAACAAAAAGGATAAGGGGTTCAAAGAACAGGGGCAATCCTTTTGGGGTGGCATATATATCGGCACCCCGGTATCTTTTACCGATGCTGACAAAGAGCAGGCAAAGCAATGCCGATGCAACAAACACTGCCACAACATTTTTGGTAATGGAAAAATCATATACGGCAGACGCATGGGGGTCAGGGGTAACGCCATCTTCCAGAACCCGGATGGCGCGTCCTTTCTTTGGGCCATCTGTGGCAACCCGGAACCCTTTGTATGCACTGTACCCATGATCGAACCTCCGGCTTGAAAAGATGCTTAAACGACCCTCGTAAAAGAGGATGACCGGCAGGTGGATGGAAAATTCACGGTCTCCAATGTCAAATAAATGCCATTCGTAACTGTCCAGCACATGGTCAACGATCACCTTCCTGGCATTGAATGACGGTGGTTCGCCATTGCTGCCCGTACTTTTTATCGTGTCTGCAGCAGAGAGTGGGAGCGAGCAGCCGATGCAGATCAACGCTGTCAGGACCAGGGTAAACAGGGCCTTATATGTTAAACTCTTTGATCGTTGCATGGGTTGTTGGATCATAAAGCAAGCATGTGCAGAACTATGGCTTGTTTTTTCTGTTTGTCCTTAGTTCACGATAAAGAAAGACCACTTCATAGATTGTATAGAAAAAATAGAAGACAAAAAACGTAACGATGAACGAAACGGCATCATCTGGAAAAACAAAGGCATAAGTAAGTAATGTCGCTACATATATGGCAAACCTGACAATGTTGACAGAGACAAACTGAACACCCAGTCCGTTCATCTTTTTCCCGGTAAGCCAATAAAGCAGGTATTTCGACAACAGTACCACCAGGTAAAAATAGGGGACAATGGTCCACGACCAGGCTGGCACGTACTTACCAGGCATTAACAGGGCAAATACCCCATATACCGCAAACAACAACAGGGATAATGTGGTTAATTGCCTTAGAAAGGATGTCAGGTTGATTGCCATATTGCATGCGTGGGTTTATCAGCAACGATCAGATCATTCGATCGTCAACTTTTTTTGTGTTCTGGTTTTGCCTGCTGTTCCGGCCTGCTGTCTTTGTCCATCGTACAGGTTCCGGTAAACCGGGCCCCTGGTTCGATCGATAGTTTATTTGTCACGATGTCACCTGAAAAAACGGCTGATGCCTTTAATGACAACAGTTCTGTGGCATCCGCCTTCCCTTTTATTTTTCCCGAGAAATCGGCATTGGCACAATATATCTCTCCTTCTACTATTCCGGTGTCACCGATAATAATTTTTCCTTGTGAGCGCACCTCGCCCATAATTTTTCCGTCAACCCGGATGTCGCCTTTTGAATGTATTTCTCCCTTAATGGTGGTACCCGATCCAACCAGGTTGATCGCAGTATGATCTGTTTCCTTATTCTTCGTCATTATCCAGTGGGTTTATAAATATGAAACAATGTAAATGGTTGTGCTTTGAATCAGGAGCAAAAATATAAAAAATCTTCAATCAAATGTTCCGCCCTCCATAATTCATAAACATTTCCTTCTGATTGTGGCTGGTAAAATTGTGGACTCCCGGCATGCGTATAACATGACATTTCAGCAGCATGTTTGATAATAAGCAGATCAGATATCAAGGTAATAATGTTCGAAGAAATGCCTGTAGGCATCAAGTTCTTTTTCCTGGTAGAACAGCGGATAATTATCAACAGAGATGACGTAATACTCTATTGTGTTGCCGTCCGGATCCAGCTCCGACAAATTTTCTGACTGCATGATGGTCCGGTAGTATTGCATGCCTGTTTCCTTGCCTTTAAAGTTTGTAACGGTAACAAGGTGCTTGCTCCCTTCAAAATAAATGTTGCTGACTGCCAGTTCCGTATCGGCATAGACCTCTTTGTTGAAATTATTGACAATGTTGTTCAGATCGCGGGGGTCGTGGTGGTTGTCATTCACAATCAGCACAAAGAAATGGGCCGCATCAGGAGAGAAGGTGAAGGGGGAGGATATGGGTGCACGTTCTCGTTGAACATTCGATTCAGAGGGCGGGCGGACTTCATCACTTCCGGATGAAGCGATCATGGAATCACCAGCGTCCAGGGAAGCGAGCAATGTGGAGGCTGGCTGGTGGACAGGTGTGTCGTGGAATTCATCAACCACCCTTTGCAGTTCTGACACAAATATGGCGTGACGCTCTGTTTTGGCCGTGGCTATGGCATGCAGGTAAGCAAAACGTGCTTTTAGCTCGCGCGATACTTCGAGTGTGTCGAGTGCCTCCATGTTTCGTCCAATTACATCATATCGTCCGGCGAAAAAGGCATTGTAGCTCTCCCTGTAAAGGTTGTCTGCCAGTGTCTGGCGTTCACGAATGCGGTCAGCATAGCCAGGGTCGCCGATGATCCTGGCATATTCACTGTCGGGATAGAGCTGAACAAGTGAATTTTTCACCCTTTCGGCTGCGGCAGCATCACCCTGCTCGCGAAGCATAAAATACAGATGGTAATATGCCGGCAGTTCCCTGTCTGTTTTCGGAAAGTACTCCACAAGGGTCTCAAAACATCGTATGGCATTGGCGGGATCATTCAACTGGTCCTTGAACAACATGCCCTTGTTAAAGTACGCCTCCACCTGCCGGTTTTTTGAAACCAGCAACTGTTCTTCCGTGTTGGGGATGTTCCGGAGGTATTTTTCTTTATCGAATTCATCAAATACGAGGGTATCTTCCTCATGTTCCATGTCTTCAAAACCAGGCATGTCCATGCCAAAATCACCGGCGATCATTTGTTTGTTGCTGATGCGCCAGAGATCTTCCAGTGGTCTTTCACCAAAACGGCCGAAGAATTCATTTTTCCCGTTGTCCATGGCAGTGGTATTATAGAAATACCAACCCCTGTCATGATCGCTCATCCCTCTTGTTTGGCGCGCCCTTTGTGCTGCATCGCGCATGGCTGCCTGTCTTTGCCTTTCGGCCTCTTCCCGTAGTCTCTGTTGTTCACGCAAATCCTCAATAATGGCTTCCACTATGGCTTCTTGTTCTGCAGCTGGCAAGGCAGCAAGGGTTTGCAGGCTGTCTTCGTGTGCGATGACCCTGCTCAGTTGTGTGAGGTTTGACAGCATTTGTTGCCTGCGGCGCACCAATTCATAATCATCATAACTATGGGGAAGGAAAGTTGCCGCACTATCATAGTATTGGTTTGCCGTTTTATAATCGGGATGTTCAAAGAAAATCTCTCCCAGTCGCAGAAAGGACAGCCCTTTTTGCATGTCGTTTGTCTGACTCACTTCCGCTGATTTTCTTAACATGCTGATGGCCTCTTTTTCGTCACCCTGCCGCAAAGCAAGCTGGGCAAGTGCATAGTATATCTGGTCGCGGTACTCCCTGTTTCTTTCGGCCGATAGCATATCCATTAATTCATCACGGATAAACCCACTTCCCCCCACTGAAGGATCATATGCCATAGCCATGCCAATACTTGCCTGGAAAGCCATGTTGCGGTCGGGACGCATGCTGAGTACCTTTTCGAACGCTTGCTGTGCTTCGGCAAATTTTTCTGAATGGTGGTATAACTGGGCCTGGATAAAAGTCAACCGTACCCGTTCACTGCGGCTTTTTTCATAAGGGATCCCCATTTGAAGCTGACGGGCTGCTTCCGGGTATTTTCCCTGTCTTATGTAATAGTCGGCATAAGCCTTCCGGAACAGTGCTGTTGTTTCATCTGTCAGTATGCCGTTCCTGTAATGTTGTTCCAGCATATTGAACATCCGCAGGGCCTGTTCATACCTTTCCTGCTCATTGTAAGATTTTGCAATCCAAACCTTTGCATCGTGACTGCGGTGGGTGTCATACTGCCTGATAATGTACTCAAAGGTCAGGATGGCCAGGGTGTAATCCCTCTTGAAAAAATGGGAACGGCCGATCAGAAAATAAGACTCATCAATATACCTGTTGTGCTCCTTACCCCTGATGTTCATCGAGTGGCGCCTGATGACCAGGCTGGCCTTTTCGTATGCAACATCCATGTTGCTGCTCACAGAACCAGCATCCTGCTCCGTACCGTACCGAAAAATGGATAGAATTTGCTCATAGTTGTCGTTATGTAATTCCGCCAATTGCCCGACCCCATCCCGGTAACTCTCCCGTGCGTTGAAAAATCCGTTGTATTTGGCATTGATCGTATGGTATGCCCTGTTCACAAAGGAATCTTTCTGTGTGGAGCAACTCCCGGTCAGAAGCATGATCACCACCAATGCAGCCTGTAAGGGGGGTGTCCTGAAAATCTGAATGTTCTGAAAATGCATGCAAATAGTAGGTTTGTCACAATGATAACTCACAAATGATAAAAATAGTATGGGAATATACGGATATGACAAAATTAACAAGATTCTGCCATAACCGTCAAAATGATTACTTTTGTAAAGTCAAGCATTTCTGGTCATACAATGAACGAAGAAAAAAAACGCGGCGGATTTTTCAGGAAGCTTCATAACAAGTATCATCTTGTTATTATGAATGATGACACCCTTGAAGAGAAACTGAGTATCCGGATAACCAGGTTCAATGTGTTCGTTTTTACGGGTACCGCTGCCATTTTGCTGGTTATTGCCACCATCTATCTGATCGCATTTACGCCACTAAAGGAATACATTCCCGGGTATGCTGATTTTAACACCCGGAAGGTGTTGCGGGAACTGACACTCAGAGCCGACTCACTTGAACAGGATCTGCGGCAGAAGGATCTCTATATCTTAAACATACGCAACATCATTGAGGGGAGGGACCTGGTTGAAGAGATCCCTGAAAATGTTGATGATCCGACGATTTTTTCCATTAACGAACTGCCCAGATCGGCAGAGGATTCCCTGCTGCGCGCGGAAATGGAACAAGCTTCGTACATAAATAATGACTATTGGCAAAACGGAGAGCCGTACCCTATGCAGCAGGCTTTTCACATTTCTTTTTTCCCGCCGTTAACAGGGATGATCAGCAGTCATTTCGATCCTGTAAAAAGTCACTATGGTGTGGATGTGGTTGCCGCCGATGATGCGATCATCATGGCAACCCTCGACGGGACGGTTATTTTTTCGACCTGGACAATAGAAACGGGTTACACAATTGGTCTTCAACACGCGAACAATATCGTTTCGATCTATAAACACAACAGCAGTCTGCTGAAAGAACAAGGGGCCTTTGTTGAAGCAGGTGAAGCCATCGCTGTTATCGGAGATACCGGATTGTACTCAACTGGTACCCACCTGCACTTTGAATTGTGGTTCAATGGCATTCCTGTCAACCCGGCCGATTATATCTCTTTTCAATGACAATCCCCATCAGAAAAAAAATAGCGGTACTTGGTTCAACAGGTTCTGTCGGACGGCAGGCATTGGAAGTGGTGAAAACCAATCCGGACCTGTTCTGCGCGGGGGTCCTGACAGCATGGAACAATGCCAGTCTGCTTGTGGAGCAGGCAATTGAGCATATCCCTGAAGCTGTCGTCATAGGCAATGAAGACCACTACACCCAAGTGAGCAACGCCTTATCTTCGCTGCCCATCCAGGTATATGCCGGTGAACAGTCGGTTTGCAATGTTGTTTCTTTAACGGATGTTGACCTTGTCGTCAATGCCATTGTCGGACTTGCCGGATTGTCACCGACCCTGAATGCCATCCGGAACAAAAAAAACATCGTCCTCGCCAATAAGGAAGCGCTGGCCGTGGCAGGCCACATCATCATGCCATTGGCAAACGAACATGGTGTGGAGATACTCCCTGTCGATTCGGAGCATTCGGCCATATTCCAGTGCCTGACCGGTGAGGAATACAATACGGTGGAGAAGATCATCCTGACAGCCAGCGGTGGTCCGTTCCTCGGCATGAATAAGAGTCAGCTGAAACAGGTTACCATAGCAGAAGCCCTGGATCACCCCAATTGGTCAATGGGAAATAAAACGACCATCGATTCTGCAACAATGATGAACAAGGGGTTGGAAATGATCGGTGCCAAATGGCTGTTCCGGTTGCAACCGGATCAGATCGAGGTTGTATTGCATCCGCAGTCGGTTATCCATTCTGTGGTACAATTTACAGATGCAAGCATGAAAGCACAAATTGGACTGCCCGATATGAGGCAGCCCATTCTGTTTGCACTCGGATACCCAAGGCGCATGCCGTCAAACTACCAGCGCTTCAGCTTTGCTGATTACCAGGAGCTGACCTTCAGGGTGGTTGATCCCGGCATGTTTGAATGTCTGGATATGGCATCACTCGCCCTGCATAAAGGTGGAAATGCACCCTGTGTATTGAATGCAGCCAATGAGGTGGCCGTTTCAGGGTTTCTTGACGGGAGCATCAGGTTTTTGGATATACCGGCAGTTATAAGGAAATGTACCGGTGAAATGCCCTTTGCCAATATCCGGTCTCCTGAGGAGATCGTTCAATGCGATCGTGATACACGGACAATGGCAAGGGAGATGATCAAAACAATTTCATCCTGTTGCCGTTAATCAATACATAGCGTGTCATAATCACAGTTCATTATGTGTCTGATTTTTTAAAGCCAAAATGAAACCAGTTGGAATAAGTTTTTGAAAAGTCTGGAAAACAATCATATATAATTAATTATTCAATGTAGCAATGGAAGTTCTAATTAAAACAGCACAATTCTTGCTTAGTTTGTCTATCCTGATCCTCATACACGAATTCGGACACTTTATGTTCGCCCGCTTGTTCAGGATCAGGGTGGAAAAGTTTTATCTTTTTTTTAATCCGTGGTTCTCATTATTTAAGATCCGGCGGGGCGATACCGAATACGGCATGGGCTGGCTGCCCCTGGGGGGGTATGTCAAGATAGCAGGGATGATCGATGAGTCGATGGACAAACAGCAGATGAAACAACCCCCAAAACCTTATGAGTTCCGTTCGCGGCCTGCCTGGCAGCGATTGCTCGTCATGATAGGAGGCGTACTGTTCAACATTGTGCTGGCTGCGATGATATACGTGTTCATGCTGTTTATAATGGGCGATGAATACCTGCCGGTGAAGAACCTGGCATATGGCATTGAAGCCGAAGCCCTGGGCAAGAAAATGGGTCTTGAGTCGGGTGACCACATATTGGCCGTAAACGGGGAAGACCCCGGCGACTGGATGTCCCTGCGTGCCGGTTTTGCCAGGGGAACGATCAATGAAGTGGATGTCAGGAGAAACGACAGCGTTTTCACCCTTTCCGTACCGGATGATTTTTATGGAAAGATCATCTCTGCCCGTGGAGAAGGTTTTATTTCCATACGGTTCCCTTTCATTATAAGTGCTTTTGTGGATGATTCACCGGCAGAGAAAGCGGGCCTTCAGGCAGGTGACCATATAAAGGGGATCGGGACCGATACCACATGGTCTTTTTCTGGTTTTGCGCGGACAATCAATGAGTATGCCGGGAAACAGACTACATTGCTGGTTGAAAGGGATGGCGAAACATTTGAAGTGGATGTGCATGTTCCGGAAGAAGCAAGGATCGGTGCTTATGTCAGGAACCCATACGATATGTTTGTTACCGAACGGAGAGATTATTCGTTGATCGCTTCCGTTCCGGCTGGTATTTCCAGGGCATATACCACAACACGTGATTATTTTCGCGACTTGCGGCTGTTGTTCCGGCCTGAGGTGAGTGCCCGCGAAAGTCTGGGCGGATTCATTGCCATTGGAGGAATTTTCTCACCAAGTTGGGATTGGACCCACTTTTGTATGATGACCGCGCTGCTTTCCATCATGCTTGCCGTGATCAACATCCTGCCCATACCTGCATTGGATGGCGGACATGTAATGTTTCTGTTGTATGAGATCATTGCAGGGAAAAAGCCACCGGACAGGTTCATGGAATATGCACAGATGATCGGAATGATCCTGTTGTTTGCATTGATCCTGATGGTGAACCTGAATGATGTGTTGCGCCTGTTCAGATAGAAACGTTTGGTGTTCAGTGATCCTGGCAAGACGATGGACACCAGAACCAATGACCACCATAAACACTGTCCGGCCTCATGTCAGCACTCTTTAATACCACCATACTGGGCTCATCAGCTGCCATACCCACATCGCTGCGCCATACCTCCGCACAGGTCGTTCAACACCATAACCGGCGCTTCCTGATCGATTGTGCCGAAGGAACGCAGATGCAGATGCGGCGTTTCAAGATCCCGTTAATGAAGATCAACCATGTGTTCATCAGTCATTTGCATGGCGACCACTACCTTGGCTTACCCGGACTCCTGTTTACCTTCCACCTGCTTGGGAGGGAAAAAGAGCTCCACGTATATTCACCGCCAGGTCTGCAGGAGATCATCGAAGTGCAATACAAACTGTCAGAATTAACACCTTCTTTTCCCATATCGTATCATGAACTGACCCAGGGGAGACAGCCGGTCTATGAAGATGAAAAACTTTGCATAGAAACCATTGCCATGGAGCACCGGATTCCAACCTACGGCTTTTTATTGAAGGAAAAACCGGAAGACCGGAAAATCATAAAGTCTGCCATAACAAAATACAATATTCCCACAGATCAGATGCAGGGGATAAAAAAAGGGAGTGACCTTGTTGCTGCCAATGGAGCGGTTATCTCCAACAGTTTGATTACAAAGGATCCCCTGCCTTCCCGTTCCTATGCGTTTTGTTCAGATACAGCATATACCGAACGGTTTATTGACCAGGTAAAAGGGGTGGATCTGCTCTATCATGAAGCCACGTTCATGCATGAAAAAGCGGACATTGCCCGTCAAAAAATGCACACCACCACAACAGAGGCAGCCAGTCTGGCAAGAAAGGCCGGGGTCAGGCAACTGATGATCGGTCATTACTCTGCCCGTTACAAAGAACTGAGCGCATTCAGGGAAGAGGCGGCAAACATCTTTCCGCAGACTATACTTGCCAGGGAGGGCGATGTTGTGCCGGTTGGAAAACCATCATCACCAACAGGATAAACGTATTGTTGCCGGTTTCCCCATTAACCGGTCAGAAAAACATCTCCAGCCATTCACCTGGCAACCTTATGATTCTTCACCCAACGGAGAAGGCGGCAGGGTCAGAAAAACATCTTCAGCCATTCACCTGGCAACCTGTTTGTCCCCGAAGGGATCAATGCCTGTTCCCGGAGCACGCATAAGACATCACCGGCCTCATGCCTCTTGCCTTCCAGGTTTGTTCCCACTGCAAGCCACTCAGGGGGCAACCCCGTGCCTCCTATTTGTGCCGAGGTGATGATCCCGTTTTTAACCTGCAGCTCTACCCTCATGTCGATTTGATGCCACGAACCCTTTCCGTGAAATGAATAGGCAGGGGAATAGGAAAAGTTCCATTCCCACTGACTGTATTTTTTTTCCGCAAGTGATCGTACCTTCTGGTCGTCTTCCTCTGCTAAGGCATAAGCCCCCTCGGACCCAAACCTCGCTGACAGGTATGCAGATAACTGTTCCATGAAGACATCCATCTGCGGGGCATCCGTCAGGTAGTCTGCAATGTTCGCCACGCGGCTCCTGATGGATTGTACACTTTTATCCTTATAGCGCCCTGCCTGTATCCTGATGCTTTCATTCAGGAGATTAAGATCTGCATCATACAAAAGGGTACCATGGTGCAGAACCCGGTTCTTATATACATGTCCGGCGTTCCCCGACACTTTATACCCATTTACGCGGATGTTGTTTTTCCCTTCAAAGGTTGCGGGTATGCCCAAACTTTGCAGAAAACCGGTTACCGGGGCTGTATGCTTTTTAAAGTCTACCAGCTTGCCGGTCTCTCCATTGCCGATAAAGGTAAAGCTCAGGTTGCCCGGACCATGAAAAACCGTGCCTCCGCCCGAAAGTCTGCGATACACATTGATGCCGTTTGCATATATATAGGGGTAGTTGACCTCGGCCAGGGCATTTTGATGTTTTCCAACGATCACACATGGTTTTTCCGAATGCCATAGCAGGAAGAACTCCTTGCTGGAATTACGCAACAGGTATTCTTCAAGGGCAAGACAGTAGCATGCATCGTTTCGTATGTTTTTTACCGGGATCATCCTGTGGGGGTATTATAGCACCATAAATCGCTCCAACAAGCAAACCTTAGCCTGGCTTACCGGTTCTGTTTTTAACCTGTTTGCATGGTGTCTTGGGCATTGGTCAGTTGTCGCGCATCACGAAATCGTCGTATTCGATCTCAAAACGCAGTTTGTGTTTCGATTCTTCAACCGCCAATGCTTCAAATACCGTTTTGAGGCCGGGGTTGGTGGTACGTTCCGATAACCTGGTATAGAGCTTAAAGGCAGCCTTTTCCCGCTTCATGGCCAGAACCAGGGCATCGCGGTATGACATCTCACTACCGGCACCCGTAGAAACCACATAATCGGCAATTTTCAGGTCACGGATCTTCTCCGCCTCCATGTCAAAAAGACCTTCGTCTTTTATTTTCTGCAGCCGGGCTTTGTGTCCAACTTCTTCACGGGCAAACTGCAGGAACACTTTACGCATCTCTTCGTTTTTCATCGTTTGTGCCAGGTTGGTGTAAAAGTCGACCGCTTCCTGTTCGCTTTGCATGGCAAAATCGAGGACCTCATTGATTGATTCAAATGTTTTCATGGGTTTCCGGACCTTAAATGGTTTTTTGTGGCAAATGTTTTTCAAAATATTCGTCGAAACGTTTTACCAGCAGGTCGCAACCGTACCGGTAAAGTCTACGATGGTTATCATGGTCTGTGTACCGGAATGAACAATGATCCTTTTCGCGGGCAGTGCCATCCATGACAGAGGCCACTTCCAGCATCACATCTGCAGGTGTTTCATACCCGGCCTGCAAACCAAAAGATTGATGCAGCTTAACGAGCTGCTTAAAGGAAGAGTCTTCCAGCGGGCTGTCCATGACCGCATCAAACTGCTGAATATACTTCTGTGTGTTGGTAAAGCTGCCCCCTGTTTCGACGGGAAAGGATGCAGGCAGCACCAGGTCGGCCAGGCTGGCCGTCTCGCTCATAAAATAGTCCTGTACCACGAGAAAGTCAGTGTTTTGCAGGACTTTTTTGGTGTCGTTGCCCCGGATTGAACAACCCACCGGGTCTTCTCCAAAAACAAAGGCATTCTTTACTTGTCCGTCTCTCAGCAGGCTCCATTGTTCCTGAACCACATGTTCAGGCAGGTGGGCAGTTTGCCAGACCGATCTCAACTGCGACAAAACCGGCTCCCCGTTTATCTGTCCGCCTCCCGGAGCCATAGAAGCACAGCCCCCCATATCATACAAACCCTGGGCGTTGTTTTTTTCTTTGAGTGGCAGCAATCCACTGCCCTTTTTGCCACATTTTCCGGTAACATGGCAAAGGTTACGCAACTCGTGGCACGTATTGGCTGATATATTCTTTTCAGAGAACATCAGTACTGCCTGGGCTTCATTATTAAATGCTTCAGCAAATCCTGTCACATGAGTTATGCTCGCGCCCGACTTTTTTACAAGAAACCCGAAATCCTCCTGCAATGCATGTTCCCTGTAAGAATCGAATCCGGAGCAGTGATCATCAATAAACACCCTGTTCTCCATCCCTTTTTGAAGAATATGGTGGATGGCTGCCTTTACAAAATAATAAGACGACCCGATCATTGTGGTTTCGGTGGCTTTGTGGCGCATTCGGTTGTCTTCCCTGGTCGTGATGAGCACGATGGGGGTCCCCGCCCTGAAGTGCCTGTTGAAGGCGTAGTAACCAGGCACAGCATTCTCGTAGTTTATTTCGCTGTCAAGCACAAAAATTTTGTTTGCCTGTGCAAGGTCCTGTATGGGAACAGTGCAATTACTGTTTGCCATATATCCGGAGCCCCGTTCCATATAATGAAAGCTGCTCACATTGTTCGTTTTTACTCCTGCCCTGGCCAGTTTCTGGATCAGGTATATCTCTTCGTTTGTCAGGCGCGCACCGGCATAGAATGCATTCTCATCGGGTTTTGCCTTTTGTATTTTTTTTGTGATGAGGTCATACGCTTCCCCGAATGACACCGGCTCAAATAAATTGTCCGCCTTTTTCAGAAGGGGAGTGGTGATCCGGGTATCATCATTCAGGTAATGGTAACCGAACTTGGCGTACCGGCAGATGCTTCCGTCCGTATTGATCAACCCCTTGTTTCCCGTAACCCTTGCCACATAACCCTCCTTATGGTGCATATTGATCTGGCAACCCACAGAGCAGTAGTTGCATATGGAGCTGACCGTTTCCAGTTTAACCGGCACGGTTTTGAAAGGTACATTTTCGGTGATGGCGCCTGTTGGACAGGTATCAATGCACAAGCCGCACGATTCACAATCGGTGTCACGCAACCTGCCGTCCATGCTTGGAGCCACATAGGTATTGAATCCCCTGTTTACCAGTCCGAGTGCATTGGCCCCGTTTAATTCCGAACAAATCCGGATACAGCGCGAGCAAAGGATGCATTTGTTGTTGTCTGCTTCAACAAAGGGATGGTCAAAGTCAACCAGGTATTTTTTATACGCACCCCCAAAACGTTTTTGTTCGGCCTGGTAGTCGTCAGCGTATCTTTTCAGGTCGCAGGTGTGGAGTTCCGTACAACCGCACTCGAGACAGCGCATTGTTTCGTTGATGGCCGCCTCCTCACTGTAGCCAAGCTCCACCTCGTCAAAATTGTTGCGTTTCAGGGGATCCAGCGTGGGCATTTCCTCGCGGAGTTGTTTTGGGAATGACTGCTCATAGTCATTCTTATCCTGTTTTTCGAAATTCTCTTTCTTGCTGAGAAATGGGACGTGATTGGGTGTGATCTCTTTGCCGTGGAGGTATTTGTCACAGCTTTCAGCTGCAATCTTTCCCTGTGCTATGGCTTCGATCAGCGTTGCGGGACCCGTTACGCCATCGCCGCAGGCAAACACGCTTTCGATGGAGGTTTGCAAGGTGCCAGGAGCGGCATCAATGTCGCCCCACCGGTTTAACTTCAATTGTTCACCTGAGTGTTCGCTGATGTCATCCATGAAATCCGCCACTGTCTTCTGACCAATGGCTGCCAGGATGTAATCCAGTTTTACGTCAAACTCCGACCCTTCAATTTTCACCGGCCTGCGGCGTCCGGATGCATCGGGTGCACCCAGCTCCATTCGGATACACGTTAGCGAGCTCAGGTTGCCATCTGCATCTTTGTTCACCCTGGCAGGCGCTGTCAGGAACATGTACTGTACACCCTCGAGCTTTGACTCATGGATCTCAATCGGGTTGGCCGGCATCTCCTTTTCCGTACGCCGGTAAATGACGATCACGTCGGTGGCTCCACAGCGCCGTGCCGTCCGGCAACAATCCATCGCAGTGTTCCCGCCACCGATCACTGCCACAGTCTTACCGGTAAAATCATATTTCTGTCCGGTCATCTCCATGTTTCGCAGGAAGTCGATGCCGCTGAAGATGTTTCCTGCATCATCGTTTTCACAACCAATGCCGGTCCCTTTTTGGGAGCCTATTGCAAGAATGGTTGCATCATATTGCTGTCTGATCTCTTTATAGCTAAGGTTGTCACCCAGCCGGCGGTTATAGTGGATCCTGACCCCCAGGTTTGTGATCCCTTCAATCTCTTTTTCGATCACATCGTTGGGCAGGCGGTAAGGAGGGATGCCGTATCGGAGCATGCCGCCTGCGTGTGGGTTCGCTTCATATATGTCGACACCATGTCCTTCTCTGGCCAGAAAGTAGGCCGCTGTAAGTCCACCGGGACCCGACCCGATCACGGCCACTTTTTTGCCTGTGGGGGGAGAAACTTCAGGCATGAACCGGTCATCCGAAAACATATCAATATCTGCGGTATGCCTTTTCAGGTAGTCTATTCCCACCCCTGTCCCCTCCAGCAGGGTGCGGCGGCAAACCAATTCGCAGGGACGTACGCATACCCTTCCGCAGATTGCCGGCAGTGGATTGGTCTCCTTGATCAGCTCCACGGCTTCGCGATGCTTGCCTTTGCTGATCATAGAGATGTAGCCCTGCACGTCCACTCCGGCAGGACATTCTTCCTGGCAGGGTGGTGCGCAGTCGGCATAGTGGTTGCTCACAAGCAGCTCAAGGGCAAACCTGCGCGACTGGCGGACCCGCTTGTTGTCGGTTTCAATACGCATCCCCTCGGTGATCCTGGTGGAACATGCCGGCTGCAGTCCGCGCATCCCCTCCACTTCCACTACACATAAGTAACAGGAGGAGAATGGGACCAGGCGATCATCATTGCACAGTGTGGGAATTTCGATGTTCAGGCGCCGTGCCAGTTCAAGAATTGTTTCACCCCTGTTGCCCTGTACAATCTTATTGTTGATGATGATATTGAGTTTGCTCATATGTATTTTGTTTTCTTGCATGCATTGCTGCACGTAACCTGTTATAACTGATCCTGAACCCGGTTTTTGTCATGAAACCCCGATCGCTTCAAACTTGCACCTTGTGTAACACACCCCGCAACGGATACATACGTCCTGGAGAATTTTGTGCACCTGCTTCTTTTCTCCCTCGATGGCATCAACCGGACAACCTTTGATGCATGCCATGCACCCTGTGCAGTTTTCGTCAATCACCGTGTAGGTAAGCAGTTGCTTGCAGCTGATGGCAGGACATTTTTTGTCGCGTATGTGTGCTTCATATTCATCGCGAAAATACTTTATTGTGGTAAGCACCGGGTTGGGAGCCGTTTGTCCGAGTCCGCACAAAGAGCTGTCCTTGATGGTTTCCGCAAGTTCTTCGAGCATTTCAATGTCGCCTTCCTTGCCATCACCTGTGGTGATGCGGGTCAGTACTTCCAGCATCCGTTTGGTGCCCAGCCTGCAGAAAGTGCATTTTCCGCAGCTTTCCTTTTGGGTGAAGTCGAGGAAGAATCTTGCGATATCGACCACGCAGGTGGTCTCATCCATTACCACCATTCCGCCCGACCCCATAATGGCGCCAGTGGCATTTACCGAATCGTAATCGACGGGGGTATGGCTCAGGTGCTCAGGAATGCAGCCACCTGAGGGTCCGCCCAGCTGGACCGCCTTAAACTTCTTTCCACCGGTGATGCCTCCGCCCAACTTATAGATCACATCCCTGATGCTGATTCCCATGGGCACCTCCACCAGTCCGCCATGGTTGATCTTGCCGGTAAGCGCAAACACCTTGGTCCCTTTGCTGTTTTCCGTACCGTAACGCGCATAGGCCTTTGGTCCATTTCTTATGATCCAGGGGATGTTGATGAAGGTTTCAACATTATTGATGTTCGTCGGACTGTCCCACAGACCGGATTCGGCAGGGAAGGGGGGCCTTTTACGGGGCATGCCACGCAGTCCTTCGATGGAAGCAATCAGTGCGGTCTCTTCGCCACATACGAAAGCCCCGGCACCTTCCTTGATGATGATGTCGAAATGAAACCCCCTGATGCCGAAGATATCATTTCCAAGGTACCCTTTTTCCCTGGCCTGGGCGATGGCAATGTTGAGCCGCCTGATCGCCAGCGGGTATTCGGCGCGGCAGTAAATGTATCCCTCGCTTGCGCCGGTGGCATAGCCACAGATGATCATCCCTTCCAATACCCCGTGCGGGTCACCTTCGAGTATGGACCGGTCCATGAACGCACCCGGATCCCCTTCATCCGCATTGCAGATCACATATTTCGTTGCTGCTTCGTTTTTCTGGCAAAAGCGCCATTTCAGTCCGGCAGGAAACCCACCACCTCCACGTCCCCGCAAACCAGAGTCGATCACATCCTGGATTACCTGTTCGGGACTCATTTGTTCACTGGCAATCTTCCGGATGGCCTGGTACCCGTCTCGTGCCTCGTAATCCTCAACAGACTCCGGATCTATGTGTCCGCAGTTTGCCAGGCTGATCTTCACCTGGCTTTCGAAGAACTCACGGTCTTTCGAAGGGCAGGCATCAGAATACACAATGTATTCAGGGATGGGTGAAAACTTTTTGATGTGCTTGTCGATGATCTCATCCACACGGGCGATATCGACCTCACCGTAAAGATAGGTACCGGTGTCATCAATCACTTCAACGAGGGGTTCACGGTAACACATCCCGATACAGCTGGTTTTCCTTAACTGGAAGTCCAGTTTGTCGGCATCCATGATCCGTTTAAATTCATTGTAGGTTTTTGATGCCCCGGCAGCGATTCCGCAACTTCCCAAACCGACAATTACTTTTGTGTTTCCCATGCTTGCTTCTGATTATTTGTGTAACTTAAAAAATCGTGGATCCGGGGCGCAAACCGCTACAGGTCAGGCTCTCCCCAATGGCATGTGCCACTGACAAGGCATTGCCTCTTATTGTTCACCCCTGCGTATTTCCTTTATGATCTTCACAGCCTGTTTGGGTGTAAGCTTGCCATAGGTTTCTTCACCGATCATCATAACGGGTGCCAGTGAGCAGCAACCAAGGCAGGCGACAGTTTCAACGGTAAAGATACCGTCTTCTGTGGTTTCGCCATCCTTGATGTTCAGCGTATCAAGGATCTCGTCGGTGATGGCGGTGACATTTTGAACATGGCAGGCGGTTCCGTGACACATCTTTACAATGTGCTTGCCGGCGGGTTTCAGGCGGAACTGAGCATAGAAAGTGGCGACTCCATACATTTCATTCAGGCTGAGCCTGGTGGCTTTATGGATATGGAGAAACGCTTCCTTTGGCAGGTATCCGTATATTTCCTGGGTACCCTGCAGAAGAGGGATGAGGTTGCCTTTTCGGTTCTTGTATTTTTTCAGCAGTTCATCCATCAGAGAGAGGTCCGCCGCTTCATGAACAGCGGTCTCCCCGTTGTTTGATGGCTTGGTACGTTGTATGCGCATATTGGTTCAGGATTTTTTCGTTGCGAAAAATACATAAAAATCGGGGATGGAGCGTAACCGGACAGAAAAAAAATTCTTAAGTACTTTTCAATGAAGCCATTGCCATCCGCACATCAGCGTATGTAAACTCGTCGCCGAGCAAAGGCATGATGTCTGACAACCTGGTACTGTTCACAATTTTTGAGGCGGCAATGATCTGTTCCATCTTTTCCTCTTCAATGAATGCCCGTGCATCCAGCAAACCGTTCTCAATGTTTATGACCATGTGCGAGATGATGGTAGCGGGCGCAAGGTCTCTTACCTGTGCGATCTCTTCAATGCTTTTCCCCTCCTGGTGCAACTGGTAGCTTACTTCTGCTGAGGTAATACCCTGGGGTTTGTCTTTGCCGCCTTTGGTGGAGCCTTTTTTTGAACGTGACTTTCCGGGCACATTCTTGCTGAGGATCTTTGTGATCTCACCCTGCAACATCTCCTTTCTTTCCTTTGCCAGTAAGATGCTGGATGTGTTTTCCCTGTTGGGTTCATTATTTTCAAGAATGGCACTGACCAGCGCTTCCGTTTTGCGGATCATCTGGAGGCGGCCGAAAAAGGCCGATTCAAGGTCACGGAGTTCTCCTGCGTACTTTTTAACCCCTTTCAGTTTGCCCACGGCAACCATATGTTCGAGGATGCGTTTGGAGCATGCGATAAGTTCTGGTTGAAAATAGTTGCCGCCTTTTTTCAGCCGCTCCTGCAGCAAGGCAGCATCGTCTGTTTTCAGGATGCGTTTCAGCTGGTTGAGAAAGCGGTCAGCGGTGGCTCTCAGGACATGAAAGTCGGCCATCAGCTTTTGCGCCCATTTCCTGAACCGTTGTTTTGCCGACCG